>NZ_JAUSYB010000001.1:964877-1286503 GCF_030816505.1 Microbacterium sp. W4I20
CCGGGCGGCCGTCGGTCTCGGCGAGAACCCCTGCGATCGCTGCGGCATAAGCCTCGGCATCGAACTCGGCGGAGGCGCCCAGCTGCTCCTCGACGATCGTCGTGCGCAGCGGTTCCGGGCCGCAGTACGCGACCGGCGTTCCGACGGCCAGAGCCGCGTACAGCTTCGTGGGCACAGCGAAGTCGTACCCCTTCCCCGGCTGGAGGGTCGCGAGCGCCACCCGCGCGGACCGGATCCACGCCGCGGCCTGCTCGGGCGGCATCGGCGGGAGGAACGTCACCCTGTCGGCGATGCCTTGTGCCACCGCCGACGCTTCGAGGGCATCGCGATCGGACCCCTGTCCGATGAAGACCGCCTTCACCGACGGAACCGAGCGCAGGAGGATCGCGAGCGCGTCCACCGCCACGCGCGCACCGTGCCATTCGCTCATGGTGCCGGCATAGACGATGTCGGGGGCATCGTCGATACGCGGGCCGTCCGGAGCGAAGAGGTCGGTATCGACGCCGTGCCCGACCGGGCTCATCCTCGCCCCGGGTGCCATCGTCCGGATCCGTGAGATGACTCCGTCGGACACGACGAGATCGGTTGCCGCGCCGAGCAGAGCGAAACGTTCGAGACGTCGGACCACGCCGATCACCCAGCCGGCGGCCCCCGTCATCTGCGCCGCATCGGACCAGATGTCCGCCGCGTAGTAGACGTATGGGCGACGGATCAGCCAGGTGGCGACCCGCGCGACGGTGCCGGTCGTGGGAGGCGGCTCGACGACGTAGACGTCGGCTCGTCGTCCGAAGATCATGCGGAAGAAGAGGGGGATGTCGAAGCTCATGTACTGGAGGTAGCCGCGCACGTACCCTGCTCGATCTCTCAGCACCGGCCAGCGTGCGACGGTCTCGGCTGTCCCCGCGTCGTGCCGGATACCGCGGGGCGGCCGGCTCGTGAGGACGCGGACGTCCTGTTCTCTCCGCACCAGCTCGTCCGCCAGGGCCTGCAGACGCAAGGAGGCGGCGGACGGCTCGGGCGCGTAGATCCGGGAGATGATCGTGACCCGATTCGCGCGTCTTTTCGTCGGCATCCTGCCCCTGCAGCTCGATTGACCGGCGTCCGAACCGACACCTGACACAATAGAACCATGTCCTCGAGCGTCCCTGCGCCTTCCTCGCCCGACCAGAGCGCCTGGGTCGTCATCCCCCTCTACAACGAGGCGAGTGTCATCGGCGGCGTCGTGGAGAGCCTGAAGCCGTACTTCGCACACATCGTGTGCGTCGACGACGGCTCCTCCGACCGCTCCGCCCGTGAAGCGATGGATGCCGGTGCGCATCTGGTGCAGCATCCGGTCAACCTCGGTCAGGGCGCAGCTCTGCAGACCGGATTCGCATTCGCGCTTTCGCACCCCAAATGCGAGTACATCGTCACGTTCGACGCCGACGGTCAGCACCGCCTGGAAGACGCGATCGGGATGCTGGAGCTCGCTCGTCGCGATGATGTGGCGATCGTGTTCGGATCGCGGTTCCTCGACGATCGTACGAACCCCGGGTGGATCAAGAAGGTCATCCTGAAGACAGCGGTCTGGGTGACCAACCTCACCACCAGTCTCAAGCTCACCGACGCGCACAACGGCCTGCGCGTGATCCGGCGCGACGCCGCCGAAGCGATCGACCTCCGCCAGGATCGGATGGCGCACGCGACCGAGATCGTGCTCGAGCTCGGCCGCACCCGCCTCCCCTGGAAGGAGTACCCGGTGGAACTCCTGTACACGGACTATTCGAAGGCGAAGGGCCAGAGCGTGCTCAACTCCGTCAACATCCTCGTCGACCTGGTGGTGAGGTAACCCATGTGGATTCAGATCGTCCTGATCGCCGCCATCGTGGTGCTCGCGGTCTTCATGATGCGCCGAACCGGCGCGGACAGCCACCTCGCCATCAGGCGGCTGCTCATGGGCCTGTTCGTCGTGGCCGCCGTACTCTCGGTGCTGTTCCCGCAATGGCTGACCTGGCTCGCAGGCCTCGTGGGCGTCGGCCGTGGCACCGACCTGGTGCTCTACGCCCTCATCCTGATGTTCCTGGCTTTCGTGTACTCGCAGTACCGCCGCAACATCGCTCTGCAGCGCCAGCTGACTCTCCTCGCCCGGAAGATCGCCCTACTCGAGGCGTCCGAGAACGAGAAGGACTCTACTCACAACCGGTGACCCGGTAGAGGACGGCATCTCCGACGCGGTCCTCCTCGGTCAGGATCGGTGACCGCGCGAGATCGTGCAGGCCGTCGTAGGTCGTGTAGTGGTTCTTGAACAGCACGGTCTCGCCGAAGTCGAGTGCATGAGTCACGCCGAGTCGTTCAATGGCATCGCACACGCTGGCGCTGCCGTCGGCCAGGTACCGCGCGAGTGTCGAGGCATCACTTCCGTATCGTCCGGTCACGTGGGGGAACACCACCGCGTGGCCGGTGTAGGAGTACAGAAGCCCTGCGCCGGTGAGCGGGTCGCCGATGACGAGGCTGTCGTCCGGCAGCTCCTCGTCGATCTTCTCGAAGAGTGCCGCTTCATCGGGCGACAATCCCTGAGACGCCTCTCCGAACTGGAAGCTCACGCCGCGCATGTAGCCCAGGTCGTTGCGCAGCGCCAGCAGATGGGTCGCGCCGGCGACGGCCAGCACTGCCACCATCGCGATCACTGCACGGCGATGACCCGCCGTCCACCGACGACGAAGCCAGTCCATCACCACCGCGGCCCCGAGCGCCGCGAGAGGGAGCCCCCAGATCGCGATCAGCGCGCCGACACGCGTCGTGTCGTCGTACCAGATGCCGACGAACGCACTGCGTACCGACAAGAGCGGAAACCACGCCGCCATCAGGAAGAAGAAGATGCTCACGGCGTAGGAGGCGAGGATCCACCAGGTCCGATCCTTCACCAGCCGCCAGATTCCGATGCCGGCGAGGGGGCCGAGGAGCAGGCCCGCCGCGCGGCCGACAGGGCTGAGGAAGGCGACCTCGCCCACAGCTTGCGCCATGGACGCCGTCGGTCGCCATTCATTGGTGGTGACGTTCGCCGCGATCCAGACGGCTCCGAGCGCTGCCAGCCCGACCACGACGGCGATGGCCATCACCACACGGGTGGCGACTCCGCCGGCACGCGCCGTGAGCCACGCGCGCCAGATCAGATACGGGACGAGCAAGGCGATCGCCCCCAGCAGGGCCGACGGATGGGCGAGCGCCACGGCGCCGGCAGCGGCGACCGCGACGAGGATGCGCAGCGTCCGTTCCGACCAGCGGAGTCCCGCCTCGAACGCGATCACGACGGCGGCGAGGAGGATCGGGATGAGGGCTGTTCCCAGCAGGTTGGGGTAGAGCACACCCCAGTTCAGGAATCCAAGCGGGAAGACGCTGAATCCGAGACCCACCACGGGAGCCCAGGCTGCGGCAGACGGCCTGCTGGGGAAGACCACCGCAGTGAGCGCCGCGAGACCGAGGGACCACACGACCGCGATGACCACCACGGTCGTGACGTTGGTCGCCGCCACGATGCTTCCCGCGACCGGCACCAGGAGAGCGACGATCGCGTGCCAGAGAGTCGGATAGAACGAGGTGTCGGTCTGGGGCACCACCATCGTCATGTGCAGTGGTGAGGCGTTTCCGGTGGCTGTGATGAACTCGACCGCATTCAGATGGAAGAGCCCGTCGTACAGCTGCGTGGGGTTGTCCGGGTCGCCGATCCCGAACGCGACGATGACGACCCACGCGACGAATGCCGCCGCCACACCGATCCACACGCCGGAGCGCTGACCGATCGCGGCCGGCGGCGGGACGACGGCACGCCGGCCGAGCAGGTGCAATGCTCCCGCGATGATCCAGACCGCGACCGCGACGACGACGACGGGCAGCAGACTCCAGCGCATTCCCAGCAGCGGCGCCACCAGGGTCGCCGCGCCGAGCACGCTGAGGGAGACACCGACCGCCGCAGCGACCCGCACGACACCGCGGACTCCACGCAGCGCCAGTCCGACGGGCAGGCCGGGGACGACCAGGATCGCGAGAGTGGCGGCGAGCGCCGGCACCTGTCCGATCCAGTCGATCACGCGTCCACCAGGGCGATGGCGCCCTCGACCTCACCGTCGTAGACGACCTGGCCCTTGTTGATCACGATGCCGCGGTTGCACAGCTCCCGCACCATCTCCATGTCATGGCTGACAACCACGAGGGTCTTGCCCTCGGCGATGAGTTCCTCGAACTTCAGGCGGCACTTCTCCCGGAACGGCGCGTCGCCCACCGAGAGGATCTCGTCGACGAGCAGCACGTCGAGCTCGACGTGGATCGCGACGGAGAAAGCCAGCCGCATGAACATCCCAGAGGAGTAGTGCTTGACCTCCTGGTCGATGAACTGCTCGATCTCGCTGAATGCCACGATCTCGTCGTAGCGCGCCTCGATCTCGTGCCTCTTCATGCCCAGGATCGCCGCGTTGAGGAACACGTTCTCGCGCCCGGAGAGCTCCGGGTGGAAACCCGCACCCACCTCGATGAGTCCTGCGACGCGGCCGCGGGTCAAGACCTGACCGTCGTCCGGCTCCATGACACCCGAGATGAGCTTGAGCAGGGTCGACTTCCCCGACCCGTTGAAGCCGAGGATCGCGACCGACTCCCCCTCGCCGATCACGACGTCCACGCCCTTGAGCGCTTCGAACTGGCTCGTGAGCTTGCGTCGCTTGATCCAGGACACGACCGTGTCCTTGAGGGAGAACGCGTGATTGAGGGTGAAGCGCTTGCGCACCCCGTCGATGATGATGCTCGGTTTGATGGCCGTCTGCTCGCTCATAGGTCTTGCGCGAACCTTCCCTCGAGACGTCGGAAGACGAACTGACCGAACAGCAGCGTGGCGACCGCGATCAGGAACGTCCAGAGTGTGTTCCATGCAAGGCCGGGCGGGACGGCGATCATCGCCTCTCCGACATAGCCGGACGCGGAGACCATGCCCTCGGTGGCGGGGCGCCAGAACGCATAGTGGAAGAGCTCCACTCCCTGAGTGATCGGGTTGAGCATGTAGAGCTCGACGATCCACTGCGGCCAGCCGAGGCGGTCGACGATCGCGTCCTGCACCTGAGTCCAGGCGTAGAGGACGGGCGACGCCCACGTCGCGAGGAGAAGAAGCAGCTCGACGATGTTCTCGGCGTCGCGGAAGCGCACGTTGACCGCGCCGAAGAAGAGCCCGAGCCCGAGGCTGAAGACCATCACGATGATCATGCCCGCGAGAATCGCCAGCACCGACAGGATCGAGACGTGCGCGATCCACCCCATCAGCAGGCAGACGATGAGCAGTAGTCCGACCTGGGGAAGGAAGTGGACGAACGCGACGATCACAGCTGACACGGCGAAGAGCTGGCGCGGGAGGAACACCTTGCGCACCAGCGGGGCGTTCCCGACGATCGACGATGTCGCGTTCTTGAACCCCTCGGAGAAGAGATTGATCATGACGATGCCGGAGAACAGGTACACCGCATAGTTGGGAAGGCCTCGGTCGAGGTCCATGAAGATCCCGAGGACCACCCAGAAGACGAGGAATTGCGCGGCGGGTCGGACATACGACCAGGTCCAACCGAGCACCGAGTTGCGGTAGCGCGTCGTGACGCCGGTGCGCACCAGCAGGTTCAGCAGATAGCGCCAGCGCACGATATCGATCAGGCCCCGGCTCTTTCCCGGGGTGTCGAAGTCGGAACGCGGGACGGCGGCGAAAAGATCTCGGGTTACAGTCACAGGCCCACTCATTCGGCGACGGCGACGGGGGCCGCCTCGGTGATGCTCAGTTTACGACACCCGACCTGAAGGCTCGGGTAATGACCACGCTCGTCCGCCGTCGTCACGGTCCGAGCCGCGGGAGAAGCTCGCCGAGCCATCGGCGGTAGCCGGCGACCGAATCCGGCGCCCATAGCGCCGGATCGGGCTCCCCGACGACAACTCCCCCGTCGGCGAGCGCGTGAATCCGCCCCGCTGCCTCGACGGCCGTGCGGACGCGCGTCCCGAACGCATCGCCGACGATGGTGGAGGCGAAGGAGTTCTCGCGCGCGATCACCTCGCATCCGAAGGCAGCGGCTTCGAAGAGGACCGTGCTCGCGACGCCGACCACGGCTCGCGTTTCAGCGAGCGAGTCGTATACGTCCGGATTCCGGTCGATGGCGATGCCGGAGTGTGCGGCGATCGCCGGATACCGCTCCGCGACTGCTGCGGACTCCGCGGGATGCGGGCGGAAGACCACGCTCCACGCCTCATGCAGAGCCCCGCGAAGCTCCGTCACGAACCGGTCCGTCTCTTCGGGGTCGGCGCGGGAGGAGATCACGAGGAGCTGACGACGTCGGACCGAGGGAGCCGATCGGGCCACCTCTTCCAGGTGAGGCTTCCCGATGGCCGTCGTCTTCGCCGGCAGGCGCAGGCCTTCGGACCAGAACTCGCCGAACGTCAGAAGTTCGTCCGGAAGTGCGCGCCGGAGCGAGGCGTCCTCGAACGCGCGGCCGTAGTTGTAAGCGGCGTGGGAGGGGCCGATCCAACCGTGCTGCGGTTCGACGACGTAGGCGCCTGCATCCTTGAACACGCCGACCGCCTCGCCGTTGTACGTGTAGGAGGCAGTGTCCATGATCACCAACCGGGGCCGCACGCGACGCACCACGCGACGCAGGGAGGCGAGCTCGTGAGGGCGGTGCGCCTCGGTTCGAAGCACGCGAGCGCGGAGCGGCACGAGCTGCGCGGGCTGCAGCCCGAGCTCTTCCGCGAAGAACGCGAGGAGGCGGTCGACGGTCTGGACGGTCTCGACCGGAGGCACGTACCTGCGAGCCCACAGCCGCGCCCGCGCGGTGGCACCCTCCATGCTGAGCGTCGGCGAGAACGAGGGAACGCCCATCGCGGTCGGCAGCGGGCGTCGTTGGATCACGAGCGCATCGTCGGTCGACTCCGCGAAAGACTCGACGAGCCAGTTCCGGGCGCGTCCACCGCGGGGTGCCAGGGTTCCGCCACCCACGTAGAAGATCACGTCGTGTCGGCGCGCGCGCTGGACTGCGTCCCAGCGATTCGGCAAGAAGGCTTTCGCCAGCCGCGTCAGTTCTCCTCGTCGGGTCCAGTTGTCGCTGGCCACCGCGACGCTGCCGGTGCTCTCCTCGGAGAGCATCCAGCCCAATTGCATCCGCACCTGCGCCCAGAACGGCACGGTCGCTCCCGGAAGCGCCTCGAACAGTTCCCGTGGAGCAGCGTCCTCCAGATCAAGGATTTTCTGAGTAGCCGCCGTCGTGCGGAGCGAAGAGCTGCTCACAGATCGACTCGCTGCGCCATGAGCCACTCGACGATGCGGAAGTCGAACTCGCTGTCGACGTCGATCGAGCGGTCCGACGGCATCTCATAGAGGATCGTGGAGGGGAAGAAGACGACCTGATCATCAAGAAGCGACTCGCGACGCCAGACGTAGATGGATCCGTTCATATCGAAGCAGCGAGGCGCGTCCTGACGCCGGAGAACGGCGTCGTCGGGCTTCTTGCTTACTCCGACCGTGCCGTCGGAATGCTCCTCGACGAGGTTGAAGTAGGGGTTGCGGCGAGCTTCTGCTCCGGTGATGAGCGACTCGACATCGGCGGCCTCGAACATCGCGACCGCCGCGCGGATGTCATCGACGGTGCGGAGAGGGCTCGTGGCGTCGAGATCCACGCACACGTCGTACCGGCTGCCGGTGCGCTTTTCCGTCGAGCGGACCGCATGTGCGATCGCGGAAACCTTGCCGGCGGTGTCCGTCGCCATCTCGGGCGGCCTGCGGACGACACCCGTCGCGCCGAAGCTCGGTGCGAGATCGAGAATCTCCTCGGAGTCGCTGGACACCACGATCTCGTCGAACAGGCCCGTGGCTACGGCCTGAGCGACCGAGTGCCCGAAGAGCGGACGTCCGGCCACGATGCGGAGGTTCTTCCCCGGGACCCCCTTCGACCCCGCGCGGACCGTGATCGTGCAGATCCTCATCGTCGTCTCCGTTCCCACGCCTGACGGGCGCGCTCGAGGTCCTCCGGGCGGCCCACGTCGATCCACTCCTCGTGGATCTCGAATGCTCCGACACGCCGACCGTCATCCATGAGCCGGCCGAGCAGCGTCGGCATGTCGCAGTACTCGTCGGCCGCGAGCGTCTCGAGTGCTACGGGCTCGAGCACGTAGATGCCCGCGCTGACGAGCTCGCTGTGATACGGCTTCTCGGCGAGCGCGATCACGTCATCGCCTTCTCGCCTGATGACTCCGAAGGGTATCTCGAACCCGTACTCGCGAGCGCCGATCGTCGCTGCCGCCCCCGTGCCCTCGTGGAAGGTGAGCATCCGGCGGAGGTCGACCTGCGTGAGGAGGTCGGAGTTCATCACGACGAACGGCACCTCGATCGCGTCTCGCAGCTGGGCCAGCGCTCCGGCAGTGCCCAACGGCGCGGGCTCATGGAGGTAGGTGATCTCGAGATCCAGCGCCGTACCCTCGCCGAGGTGCTCCTCGATGAGGTGACCGAGGTGATTCACTGAGACGTGGACCCGACGGAACCCTTGATCGTGCAGGCGTCCCAGGATGATGTCGATCATCGGCACATCGCCGAGCGGCACGAGCGGCTTCGGGATGTCCTTCGTGATCGGGTACAGGCGCTGACCTCGCCCGCCCGCCATCAGCACGACGGGGGTCTCGAGCGGAGTCGCGATGCGCCCTTGCTCTCCCACGACGTCGATCATCCGCCCTTCGCCGTCTACCACGGCCACCACTCGGATGCCGCGACGCGACTTGAGCGCATCGACGTGCTCCTGGCTGGCCGTCAGAGAGACCGTGGCAGGCTCGCGATTCATGATGCCTCCGACGCTGTCCTCGAGCGCGGATCCGGAGAGGAGGCCCCGGCGGATGTCACCGTCGCTCACTGCGCCTACGAGGCGTCCTGCGGCATCCTCCACGAAGACCACCTGGAGTCCGCCCCGATCGAGCTGCATGAGGGCCGTTCGGATGCTCGTATCCGGGCCGATGACGAGCACCTGCCTGTCAATCATGTCCGCCTGTCCTCTTGTCGATGAGTTCTCCCCGTCGGTAGGAACGCGTCGCCGGTGCGCCGACCACGTCCCAGTAATCGAAGGTCGTCCGACCCGACGCGGGACGGAAGCACGCCACGGCTGCCTCCGTCACGATGTCGCCCTCAGCGATCTCCCTCGCCGCCACCAGGCTGCGCCGGACGACGGCACGGTTGCCCTCCTCGACGGGCTGGCACCGCTTCTCAGCCGACCCCAGCATGACCGGTACTCGTCGGAGGTCGGCCACGTAGGCGCGCAGACCGTCGGGATCGAGGGAAGCGGCGTGATCCGGGCCCTCAGCCTTCACATCGAAGGTGAAGTGCTTCTCGACCACCACCGCGCCGAGGCCCACCGCGAGGACCGAAGCGAGCGAGCCGAGGGAGTGGTCCGAGTAGCCGACACGATGACCGAAGGTCGAAGCGATCGTCTGCATTGCTTGGAGATTCAGATGCGCGTCGGCGGCTGGGTATTCGGTCGTGCAGTGCAAGATCGTGACGTGCTGGGAGAACTCGAGACGAGCATCGCGTCGGCTCCACGCCTGGTCCAGGACCTCCTCGGTGATACGAGAAGAAGTGTCCAGAATCCCGTTCGCCTGCGCCAGACCAGCGGCGATGAAGCGCAGCGCACGCTCGATCTCGGGCATTTCTGCCATCCCGGTGGAGAGGATCACGGGCAGTCCGGTGCGCCCCGCCGCGACCAGCAGGGGCACGAACGTGAGGTCGCCCGAGGCGATCTTGACCATCGGAATCCCCAGTTCGGCGACGAGGAAGTCGAGACCCGCGACATCGAACGCGGTGGAGAGGAACTGGATGCCTTGTGCGTCGCAGCGCTCGCGAAGCTCGCGGAACTCCTCCCGGCTCAGTTCGAGCTGACGCAGCAGGTCGTGCTGGGAGCGGCTGTCGTCCTCCGAAGTCCGCTGATAGTCGGCGAGCGCCGCAGTATCCAGGGCGAGATTGTCGGCCGAGAAGGTCTGGAACTTGACCGCGTCCGCGCCGGCGGAGGCGGCGAGGTCGATCAGCTCTTTGGCGGTGGCAAGGGAGCCGTTGTGATTCACGCCGGCTTCGGCGATGACGAAGACACCATCGGTCATGAGTGCGGCTTCTCCTCGAGGTCGTGGAATCTTTTCCGGGGCGGTCGCGGGATGGCGGAATCGCGCAGAGTCTGTGTGGTGAGCGCTGCGAAACCCGGCCCGCCGAAGATCGCCGTGCCCTCGACGCTCGCCGGGCTGCTGATCGCAACGCGCACGGCATCAGCGATGGCGCCGCGGTCCGGCGACGGCGAGGCGACGCTCGCGGAGACCGGCCGCCCCTTCTGCCGGTCGCCGATCAGAACGGACGGAATGCCGAGAACCGGCGCCTCCAGCACCGTGCTGGAAGAGTTCCCGGCGACGACCGCCGCGGCCGCCATCACGCTCAGATAGGCGACCTGGCCGAAGGATTCGACGAAGTCCACCCGCTCGGGGTGCGCGGCCACGAACTCCCCGATCCGGCGACGGACATCCGCAGTGCCGATGTCTGAGTTCGATCCGGTGATGACGATATGCAGGCCGTCGACGTCGAGGAGCCCCGCTAGGAGCTCGTCGAGAAGCACCTCGGGAGACTCGACGTCCATGACCGCGGGGTGGAACGTCACGAGAGCCGTCTGCTTCGGAAGTCGGATGCCGAATCTTGCAGCGACCTGCTCGCGCGGGAGCAGCTCGAGCGCATTCAGCGCGTCGACGATCGGCGCACCGTGGAAGTGCACACGCCCCGGTTCCTCGCCGAGTTGGATCACCCGGCGCCGGTGGTCCTCGGTAGAGGTGAAATGCAGATAGGCCATCTTTGTCAGGGAGTGACGCAGCGCATCGTCCATGGCCCCTTCGGTGAGTTCTCCGCCGTGGATGTGGGCGATCGGGATGGAGAGGATCGTAGCGGCCGCCGCGGCAGCGAATGCCTCGAGCCGGTCGCCGAGGACGACGAGGACATCCGGTTCGAGCTCGATCAGAGCCTCGGCATAGCGCGGAAGAGCCCTCCCCACGTCGGCGGCCACCGCACTCCGGGTGTCCGCCTCCGACCAGATCGGAACGGAAGCGGCGATCGGCAGACCGTCCGCCACGATCTCGGTCTCGGTGCGCCCGAACGCATCAATCAGATGCGTGCCCGTCACGATGATGCGGAGGTCGAGCTCCGGGTCCGCATCGATCTCGCGCAGCAGCCCCCGGAGCAGACCATAGTCGGCGCGGGTACCGGTGAGAACCGCGACCCTCCTCATACCGCCGCCAATGCCGGCGAGCTGGGGATGCAGACCACGCTCGAGTGCAGCGCTTCCGCGACCGGCGTCGGAGCGTGCGGAAGGTGCCGATACGGGGCCTGCAGATGCAGCAGATTCCAGAACGGGCGGCACTGCAGGCCCGCATCGTTCGTCGCCTCAAGCAGCTCGTCGCGGCGATCCAGTCCGCCGGCTGCGCGGACCGCGCAGAGCCAGTAGTTACTCTCCGTCCCGCCGGGCTCAGCGAGGAACGTCACGTCGGCGACGTCGGCGAAAGCATCTCGATAGCGGTCCGCGAGACGGCGCTTCGCGGCGAGGAAATCGGGTAGCCGTTCGAGCTGTGCCACCCCCAGCGCGGCATTGAGGTTGGGCATCCGGAAGTTGTACGCGACCTCATCGTGCTCGAACTCCCAGCGGTGCGCCAGCTTGGCCGTCGTCGTGAGGTGGCGCGCGCGCAGGGCGAGCTCCTCGTCATCGGTCAGGATCATTCCCCCGCCGCCCGTGGTGAGGATCTTGTTGCCGTTGAAGCTGAGGATGCCGAGCGCCCCGAACGTCCCGGTGTGCTGTGCGCCGACCCGGCTTCCCAGCGATTCGGCGGCGTCTTCGACCACGGGAACCCCGAACGCGTCCGCGAGTTGCAGGAGTTCGACGATGCGCATCGGGTGTCCCAGGGTGTGCATCGGCACGACCGCGCCGATACGGCGACCTGTTGCGGCGTTGATGAGCCCCTCCGGGGTCGGTCGCGCCGCTCGCAACACCTGGCCGACCGCATCCACCGACAGTCCGAGGGTCTCTTCATCGCTGTCGACGAAATACGGTTGCGCCCTCGCGTGAGAGACGGCGTTCGCCGTCGCGATGAACGACAGTGCGGGGACGATGACATCATCCCCGGGGGCGACTCCGGCGAGCTCCAGTGCGACCTGTAGCGCCGACGTCCCGTTCGACACGGCGATGCCGTATGCCGCGCCGGTGAAGGCGGCGATGCCCTTCTCGAACTCTCCGACGAAGCTCCCGACGCTCGACACGAAGGTGGAGTCGAGACATTCCCTCACGCGGTGCTTCTCGGCCTCCGCAATGTCGGGGATGTGCAGCCCGACGAAGGGCTCGTCACCGACCACGTCACGGATGGTCCGGACGAATGCCTCGGCGCTGCTCATACGACGTACGCGTCGGTGCGGTACCGGGCGAGGTTCGCCGGGTCTGTGAACCACTCCGCCGTGGCGCGGAGCCCCTCGCGGAAACCTTCGATGCCTTCATGGCGCGGGCTCCAGCCGAGGATCTCACGGGCCTTCGTGTTGTCGGAGAACAACCGCTCGACCTCGGAGCTGGCCGGCCGCAGGCGGGACGGGTCCTCGGTCGCGGTCGCATCGACGCCCATCACCTCGGCGATCAGGTCGAAGGTCTGGCCGATCGACACCTCGAAGCCGGCACCGAGGTTGATGACCTCGCCGACGCCCGCGGTGCTCGTGAGCGCCGTCGTGAACCCGGAGACGGTGTCGGGAACGTACGTGAAGTCGCGCGAAGGCGTGATGGCGCCGAGCTGGATCTCGCGCTTCCCCGCGGCGAGTTGACTGATGATCGTCGGAATGACCGCGCGCGCGGACTGGCGGGGACCGAAGGTGTTGAAGGGCCGGATCGTCACTGTCGGGAGGCCGAAGGATGCGTGGTACGAGTTCACCATCTGATCAGCGGCGATCTTCGAAGCGGAGTACGGGGACTGCCCCTGCAGGGGGTGCCCCTCGTCCATCGGGACATAGCGGGCCGTGCCGTACACCTCGCTCGTCGAGGTGTGGATGAAGCGGCTGATGTCCGCCGCGCGAGCAGCGTTCAGGAGATTCAGCGTGCCCTGGATGTTCGTCTGGACATACAGGTCGGGAGCCGCGTAGGAATACGGGATCGCGATCAGCGCAGCAAGGTGCAGGACGGCGTCACGGTCCCGTACTGCCGACATCATGAGCGCCGGATCCCGCACATCCCCCGGGAGGAACTCGATCTGCGACGCGATCTCCGGATCGATGCCGTCGAGCCAGCCCCGGGAGTCGAACGAGTTGTAGAGCACGAGCGCCCGGACATCATGGCCGTCTCTGACGAGTTGCTCCGCGAGGTGCGATCCGATGAATCCGTCAGCTCCTGTGAGCAGTACCTTCATGCTGCCAGTCTATCCGAGCGCTCCTCGCCGCTACCTGGTGTAAGACAGGGTCCCGTTGGCGAACGACTGGGTGCACTTCGTCGACGAGCACGTTTCAGCGCTCGTCGGCCAGCCGAGGTCTCCGCGGATCCAGCCGCGAGCGCTGTACAGCTTCATCATCGCGCTCGACGACGCGAAGGTTCCGTAGGAGGAGGAGTGGATCCACCCCCCGGTGAACGCCTGCCCGAATCCGTTGCCGTTCGGGTCAGTCACCACAGTCACGTCGCGGTCCGCGAACCCGAGCATGCTCTTGGCGCCGCCCATGGACGTGTAGAGCTGAGAGATCTTCGCGTTCGACGTGGTCAGGACGACCGCTTCTTGCGTACCCTGCACGCGAATGGCGCCGTTCACGAAGGCCTGCCGGCAGATCCCATCGGCACAGGCTTCCGCACCGACCGGCCACCCCAGCGATCCGCGGATCCAGCCGGCCGGGCTGAACACCTGCATGATGGTGGTCGAGGACGTGAAGGTGCCGTAGCCAGAAGAGTGGATCCAGCCGCCGTCGAACTTCTGCGCGAAGCCGTTGCCGTTCTTGTCGGTGATCGTCTGCACAGACCCCGCCGCCTGCCCGAGGAAGCCCGCAGCGCCACCGGCCGCCTGATACGCCTTCTGGATGGCCTGGTTCTGCCCCGTCAGGATCGCCACCGCCGCTGAGCCGGACTGGTACCGGATGGTGCCTCCTGCGAACGACTGCGCGCAGGCGCCGGAAGCACACGTCTCGGCCCCCGTCGGCCAGCCGAGCGGTCCGCGCAACCACCCGGCGGCGCTGTACGCCTTCATGATCGCTGCGGAGGAGGCGAACGAGCCGCTCGCCGACGAGTGGATCCAGCCACCGTCGAACTTCTGTGCGACGCCGTTGCCGTTCTTGTCGGTGACTGTCGTCTCCGCGCCCGTCGGCCAGCCGAGCGCACCTCGGAGCCAGCCCGCGGCGCTGTACGCGGTCATGATCCGCGTCGACGAGGAGAACGATCCGGCATCCGACGAATGGATCCAGCCACCGGTGAACTGCTGAGTCACACCGTTGCCGTTCGGATCGGTGACCGCGGTCTCCGCCCCCGTCGGCCACCCCAGTGCGCCTCGGACCCAGCCGGACGCGCTGTACGCGGTCATGATCCGTGCGGACGAGGCGAAAGTGCCCTTGGCCGAGGAGTGGATCCAGCCGTTCACGAAGCGCTGCGCGTCGCCGTTGCCGTTCGCATCGGTCACGTGCTGGACCACCCCGGAGGGCGCCCCGATCCACCCCGAAAGCCCGCCGAGCGACTGGTGGAGGGTACGGATTGCCGCGGTGATCTTGGTACCATCCGACCCTGCCGTCGCGGCTGTCAGGCTGCCCTTGGCGAACGGCTGCGTGCATCCGAGGTCTGTGCACTTCTCTGCACCGGTGGGCCAGCCGAGCGACCCGCGCACCCAGCCGGCGGCCGAGTAGAGCGCCATGATCTGAGCGGAGCTCGCGAAGGTTCCGCGCGCGCTGGAGTGGATCCAGCCGCCGGCGAACTGCTGGGCATAGCCGTTGCCGTTCGCGTCGGTCACCCGTTTCACCGGCTGCAGCGGGTACCCCAGTGGGCCTGTCGCGCCGCCGGAGGCCTGGTACACCGTGCGGATGGCAGAGTTCGTCACGTCGGCCGCAGGACCGGCGGGCTCACCCTTCTTGAACTGCAGCACCCCGCCTTGGAACGGCTGCGAGCATACTGTCGAGGTGCAGGTCTCCGGCCCTGTGGGCCATCCGAACGCCCCGCGCACCCACCCGACCTTGCTGTAGGCGGTCATGATCGTCGCGGACGATGCGAACGTACCGGCCGCGGAGGAATGGATCCAGCCCCCCTCGAATCTCTGCGCGAAGCCGTCGCCGTTCGGGTCCACGATGCTCTGCACAGGCGAGACGGCGTAGGCGAGCGGTCCGCCTGATCCGCCCTGCGCGGTGTAGACCGTCTTGATCTGCTGGTTATCCACCGCCGGGACGACGTAGGCCGGCTGTCCCGCCGGGTACCGGATCAGTCCTCCCGCGAACGACTGACCACACATCTGCGATCCGCAGGTTTCTCTGCTCGTGGGCCAGCCCAGGGGCCCGCGAAGCCATCCGGCGGCGCTGTATGCCGTCATGACGCTTCGCCCCGAGGCGAACGTGCCCTTCGTCGAGGAATGGATCCACCCCGTCGCGAACTCCTGGGAGATGCCGTCGCCGTTGGGATCGGTGATCGCCTTCGGAGTCGCAGTCGGATATCCGAGTTTGCCGGTGAGCCCGCCCTGTGCGACGTACTCGGTGTAGACCGCGCCGTAGACGGTGATCGGACCGAGGGCGCGCGTCCAGGTGATGACACCCTTCGCGTAGTTCCAGGTGCACCGCGCGGTGGCTGCCGTGCAGTTCGGCTGCGCGCCCGCAGCTCCGAGCACACCGGACGCGCCGCCGAGCTTGGTGTGCAGACGTGAGATCTCGCCGAGCGGATCCACGGTCTGGGTCGATCCGAACCAGTCAGTGAAGTAGTTGTAGAAGTTCCGGTTGCCGTACGCGGAGCAGCTGTTGCCCTCGCCGTAACCGGCACGAAGTGCGGCCGCGTTCGGCTGGTACGGGGTGTAGTAGTACAGCGCCGACGTCGCCTTGTTGGCGACGCGCACCGGTGACGAACCGCACGAGGCGTTCGGGTTGTAGAGGATGTTCCACGTCTTCCCGGGTGCGTACCACTGGAACCACTTGCCTTCCATGTAGATCTGCATCTGACGCGCGGCGCCGTAGATCTGGTGGAAGAAACCGATGTAGTTCGGGTCGCACGGCGCGGTGTCCGGGCAGCCCTGGCCCAGCGCGATGTTGAACCGCCAGGCGCTCGGCCAGGTGTGTGTGATCAGGCCCTGCTCCTTCTGGAGCATCACGATGAGCACCTGGGGATTGATGTTGCAGGATTGCGCCACTCGGTAGATGATCCGCGCGGCCGACTCGTTCGCGGCGCCCGTGTACCCGTCGCAGTACGCGTCGGCGGGACGCGTCACGGAGCTGATCCGGAAATCCTTGAGGCAGACGATCTGTTTGCCGTCCTCATCCTTCCCACCGAGGCAGCGCGCCACCTTGCTGCTGAAGAAGCTCTGGATCTGCGCTTCGCTCATCGTGCCGCTGTTGGTGAATGTCGCGTCGCTGATGATGTTGCCTGCGTTGAATCCGACGAGAGAAGTCTTGACGATGCCCGCGGCCGCAGGGTCGACGGATGCCCGCGCGAGGTGCGCGCTGCTCGTCGAGGAAACGGAAGCCGATGCGGCGGTGGCGGGGACCACCGTGCCGATCATCAGGGCGGAGGCAGCGAGGAAACAAGTGAGGAGCTGGGCGACCCTCAGAGTGTTTCGAGAGCGTGGGGCACGTCGAGACATGTGACCAGTGTGACGGAAGTTGCAGGATGGTGCCACTGTTACTGAGAAATCGCCGCAAGAACCCGGCGTGTCGCACAGACCCGCAGGTAGCTCTCAGGAGATCAGAGGTCGGCGTGCAGAGCCCAGACGCGCTCGGCCGCGCTCGCCCACGAGAACGCACGGGAGCGGTCGTCGGCGAGCACGCTCAGGCGCGCGGACGCATCGCCCGTCGCATCCGCCACGGCCTCCGCCAACCCGTCCTCCGGCACGAGGACTCCGCCATCCGCGATGACGTCGCAGTGCGATCCGCTCTCCACAGCGATCACCGGGATGCCCAGGGCCATCGCCTCCACCGCACGCCACGGCCACGCGGCGATCGCGCTCGTCGCTGCGAACCCGGCTGCGCCGGCGAGCACTGCGGCACGATCGGCGGGCGACAGCGCACCGCGCACGTGGGCGCGCCGTTCAGGGAGCCCTGCGGCCGAGGCGATCTCGGCGAGACGCGGCTCCGCGCCCTCCCGTGCGTCGAGCACGACGGCATCGATCCCCGCCTCGACGGCACCTCGGAAGCCCTCGCTGAGCGTGGCCTCGGAGCCGGTCAGGACCACATAGCGGGCCGGAAGGGACAGCGCGACCCGTCGGTCGTCGGCGTCGTCCGGCACCGCGAAATCTCGCGGCGCCGCTCCGGCGATGACCCGGATGCGGTCACCGAGCTTGGCGAGTTCGGACAGCCGTTCCCCGATGGCGTGCGTGGGCACGACCACGGCGTCCGCGTGCTTGACCGCGCGGCGCAGCATCCCCCGCTGCCAGGCCACCACACCCTTGGGCAGCAGTTCGGGAGCGTCCCAGGCCCGCAGATCCCAGAGAGTCACAGTCGTCTGATCGTTGTCGTGCAGCCTGTCGTGCCGCACGAGCGGCGCCATCAGAGACGGTGCGTGGACGAGTCCTCCCCCGACGCCGGGCGCGATCCCGAGCTGCCAGGATCCCGCGAGCTCACGACGCCCGAGAGCGAGCGTGCGCACATCCGTGAGACCGCTGATCGGCACCTCTGCACCCGCCGGGACGATGGCCTCGACCGTGCAGCCGGACGGGGCCGTCGCCACCAATCCGATCGTCAGATCCACTGCAGCGGCCGCCTGATCGGGATCGACCACGTGCACAAGCTGATCCAGAACAACACGCAGTCGAGCACCCATGCGCTCAGGCTATCCTCGCCTCGCCCCTCCCCCGTGGAGCGCGACGCCGGATCCCCGTGAATGTCAGCGTTCCCACAGCATCCGGCACATGTCTCACGGACGTTCGTGCTTGAATGCTCTCGTGAGCGACGGTCGACTTCCCGTTCGGCGCCGATGGATCGGGTGGACCGTCGGCGTCGTGCTGACCCTGCTCGTGCTCGCCATCGGATGGGTCGCCATCCGAGGCATAGGCGCGGTGAGCGACCTGCAGCAGGTCGCGAAGGGTGCCTCCCAGTTGAAGAAGTCCATCGGCGATGGCGATCTCGACGGCGCGAAGCCGATCGCCGAGAGCATCGCGGCGAACGCGAGGTCCGCGCACGACCTCACCTCGGATCCGATCTGGCAGGCCTTCACACTGCTCCCCTGGCTCGGGCCCAACTTCGGCGCGGTGAGCGAGATCGCCGACATCGCCGACGACGTCTCGGATGGCGCCCTCGCGCCGCTGCTCGACGTCGCCGCCGACTTCGACCTGGCGGGCCTGGGCTTCAGCGACGGCGCGATCGATCTCGCACCGTTCGCCCAGATCGAGAAGCCTCTCGGTGCCGCCAGTTCAGCTCTCACCGACGCGCAGCTCCGCGCTCAACGCATCGATGCCGGTGCCACGCTCCCTCCCCTCGCCGACGCGGTGGGAGAGCTGCGGTCATCCGTCACGCAGGCCGCGACGGTGGTCGGGTCCCTGCACGGCGCATCGGTGCTGCTGCCGACCATGCTCGGCGGTGAGGGTCCGCGCGACTACGTCCTGGCGATGCAGAACAACGCGGAGCTCCGCTCATCCGGCGGAATCGTCGGCTCGATCGCCCTGTTGCACGCGGAGGACGGCAGGATCGAGTTGCAGAAGCAGGCGTCGACGAGCGACTTCCCGCCCCTCGACACAGCCCTTCCGCTGAGCGACTCGACCATCGCGCTGTTCGAGGACCGTCCGGGACGATACCTGCAGAACATCACCAACATCCCGGACTTCGCCGACGCGGGTGCGACGCTCGCCGCCCGGTGGACGGGGCGTTTCGGGGGGAAGGTCGACGGCGTCATCGCAGTGGACGCCATCGTCGCGAAACACCTGATGGGAGCGATCGGCGAGCTGAAGTTCGGCCCCTTCACCGCGACGGAGGACTCCGTGGTGGACATCCTGCTGTCGCAGGTGTACGCGACCATCTCCGACCCTGCCGTGCAGGACGACATCTTCGCCCAGGCGGCGAGAGGGCTCTTCGGTGTCGCTCTCTCCGGGGGCGACACTCCCGCGCTCCTCGGCGCCCTCGCCGAGTCCGCCTCCGAGGATCGGATCAGGATCTGGAGCGCGCACGAAGACGAGCAGTCGCTGCTGGCCTCGTCCGACCTCGGCGGGACGATCCCGGAGGACACCGCGGATGCGACCTACGTCGGGGTGCTGCTGAACGACACGACCGGCAGCAAGATGGACTACTACACGCGGGCCTCCGTGACGACGGCGGTCGGCACCTGCGACGGCGCGGCGACGACGCAGGTACGGGTCACCTGGAAGAGCACCGCCCCCGCAGATGCTGCGACGTCCTTGCCGGAGTACGTCACCGGCGGTGGCGTCTACGGCGTGCCGGCCGGCTCCGTGCGCACCCTCATCGCGGTCTACGGACCGGCAGGCGCCACGCCGTCCCATACCGACAGGGACGGCGCGGAGGAGGGCGTGCAGACCGCCCTGCTCGGCACCCGCTCGGTCGTGCAGCACGAGGTGCTCCTCGCCCCCGGCGAGTCGACGACCATCACCGTCGAGTTCCAGGGAGAGGGCGCGGGCGAGCGGCTCACGCAGGTGAACATGACCCCGATGATCGACCCTCCGAAGGCGACGCGCGAAGAGCTTCAGTGCAGTTCGTGACTTTCGCCGCCGAATAGGCTACTGTCGACTCACTGGGGAATATCTGGGCTCTGTCTTCCTGCCGTGGGGGCAGGATGAGCTCACGCAGTCGAATGCAGGGGTGTGTTCGGGTGCGATTCCGCGTGAAATTCTGGGGAGAATCATGCTGAAGAAACTGGCTGCAATCAGCCTTACTGCTGGCGCGCTGGTATTCATCGCGCCGACCGTCGCAACCGCCGCGCAGACTGTGCCGGCTGCAGAGTCCGACTCGTATGCGGGGACTCCCGGGGTGAAGGTCGGCGACCCGATCATCGACACCTGCGAGGTCTCGACCGTCGTCTTCGGCGCGGGCTACTTCCTGCCGTCCGAGACCGTCAACGTGAATGTCTCCGGCCTGAACGCCGGGGGCGCCTCGGTGTCGGGGAACACGGCTTCAGCCGACGGTGGCCTGACGGTCACGTTCCGCCCGCCGGCGGATGGCGAAGGCTCGTACACGCTCGCCTTCGGGGGATCGCGTCCGTACACCGCGACCATCACGGTCTCGCACGGTCAGGACGCTGCAGCCAACTGCGGCCACGACCCTGCGGTCGCGCCGGCCGGCACTGAGATGCCGCTCACGGGCGGTACCGAGCTGGCTCTCACCGGTGGAAGCGTTTCGCCGTGGATGCTCGGTGGCGGAGCAGTCGCTCTCGTCGCCGGTGGCGCTCTGGTGGCCGCTGGGGCGGCCCGCCGCAAGCGCGCCTAGGTTCGACTGCCGCCTCGTGCGGTGGTCGACCGGACGACGGTGATCCCTCCCCCTCCGATCACCGTCGTCTGGTGTATCCGGTGACCGCGCCGGAAGCCCACGACCGTCTCCTTCATCTCGGGGAGACGGTCGTGGGCTGCGCCATGCCCGCGACCGATCACCGTCGCGGAGCCGCCACCGATCACGGTCCGGGAGCCGCGACCGATCACGGCTCGGGGGTGGGCGTCTCCGTCGGAGGGTGGAGCTTCTGCTGGACCATGTCGTGGATGAACCCGTAGTCAGGCTCGTGCTCGTCGACACCCGCCTCGGGAACGAGCTCGATCGTGGTGACCGGCTGCTTCTTGGCCTTGAGCATCAGGTCGAAGAACTCGGGCAGCTTGTCCTGAGGCAGGTCGGTGTTGATGAGCGCCGTTCCGGCCGCCGCGACCTCGTTGAACCGCGTGAGCACCGTCTGCGGCGTGAACTGGGACAGGATCGCCTCCTGGAGCTCCCGCTGCCGCTTCATGCGATCCCAGTCGCTGGTCGTGTAGCGCGAGCGCGCGTACCACTGCGCGGTGTCGCCGTCCATGTGCTGCTGGCCCGGCTCGATCCATCCGATCGCCCACGCGTCGACATCGTGCGGATCCACGCCGTCCGGAGGACCGCCCTTCGGGAGACGCTCGGTGACGTTGATGTCCACCCCGCCGAGCGCATCGACCAGATCGGCGAAGCCGTGCATGTCGACGAAGACGTAGTACGGGATCTCGATGCCGAGAACACCCTCGGCTGCATCCTTGGTCGCCTCGATACCGGGGTCCGAGCCGTGCGCCGCCGCGTCCGGATACAGCGATGCCCCGCCGTCCTCGCGGCAGATCTCCGCCGCGTTGCGCACGTGGTTCATCCATCCGTTCCAGCCGCAGGACGATGAGCTGTGTCCTTCGAACCCGTTGGGATACAGCGCCTGCATCGGGCTACCCTCGCTGAACGGGGCATTCGGAAGCTCGCGCGGGATGCCGGTGATCGTCACAGCGCCGGTGTCGGCGTTGACGGACACCACGGAGATGCTGTCGAACCGCATCGAATCGCGCCCGTCTCCGCTGTCGGCGCCCAGCAGGAGGATGTTGTAATACCCCTCGCTCGGGGGCAGACTCGGTCCGCTCTGGCCGAAGATGGTGCTGATCGTGCCTCGAGCCGAACCGACCGCGGTCGCCGCGTATCCGGCGCCACCGCCGACGAGGCCCAACAGCACCAGGGCCACGACGGGGATCGCGATGCGCGACGCGCCGGGCACCTTGACCAGACGGACGAGCCGCAGCGCGTCGAAGGTGAGAACGATCCAGAGCACGACGTACGCGACGAGCAGCACCTGCACCAGCGTGAGCACGGCCGCGGAGAACCACCCGCCGCCGATCGTCAACCAGAGCAGCACCGGACGTGCGAACAGTGCCAGGCCGGCGGCGACGATCACCAGGAACCACGCGAGCAGCGTGGCGCCGAGACCGAATCGCCCGAGGCGTCGATTCCCCGCCAGGACCTGCGCGGATCCGGGGACGAACAGGTTGAGCGCGACGAGCCACCATCCGCGCTTGGTCATCATGCCCGCATCTGCCGAGTCGGGATGCCGCAGCGGCCGGGTCTCGATGAGCGGGCGCGCGGTCGCGCGCGGTGGCGCGAGGGTCACAGCGAGTCCTTCAGCCGTTCGTTCTTGGCCTCGACCTGAGACTCGAGATCACGGGCGAAGGCCTCGATGCGATCAGCGAGATCGGAATCGGCTGCACCGAGGATCCGAGCAGCCAGCAGCCCGGCGTTGCGTGCGCCGCCGATCGAGACCGTGGCGACCGGGATGCCGGCGGGCATCTGCACGATCGAGAGCAGCGAGTCCATGCCGTCGAGGTAGGCGAGCGGCACCGGGACCCCCACGACGGGGAGGGCGGTCATCGATGCGACCATACCCGGGAGATGCGCCGCTCCCCCGGCTCCGGCGATGATCACCCGGATGCCGCGCCCTCGCGCCTCGCGCGCATACGACATCAGCTTGTCCGGGGTGCGGTGGGCCGACACGACCTCCACCTCATGCGGGATGCCGAACTCGGTGAGCGCCTGAGAGGCGTCGCTCATCACGCGCCAGTCGGAGTCGGATCCCATGATGACGCCGACCAGCGGCTCGGCAGCGGAGTGCAGTGGCTCGGTCACCTGATCAGGCTACGGTCTGGTGCTGTGAGAAGCCCCCAGCGGCACGCTCTTGCGACGTGATCGCGGCGGAGTCAGGCGAAGTACGCGGCCGTGGCCCTCGCCTCGTACACGGCATCGTCGAGATCATCACCTGCCACGTTCACGTGGCCGACCTTGCGGCCGGGGCGCGGAGCCTTGCCGTAGGTGTGGATCTTGGCCGTCGGGTGCTCCGCCATGGCGCCGGCGAATCGCTCCTCCAGCCCGCCCTCCTCCGGCCCGCCGAGGATGTTGACCATCACCGACCAGGGCGCACGGGGGGACGCGCTGCCGAGCGGAAGATCGGCCACCGCACGCAGGTGCTGCTCGAACTGGCCGGGTGACCGCGCCGTCCTGACTCCAGTGGCCGCTGTTGTGGGGCCGCATGGCGAGCTCGTTGACGAGAATCCGCTCATCGTCGGTCTCGAAGAGCTCGACGGCGAGCATGCCCGTGACGCCGACGCCTTCCGCGATGGTGCGGCCGATCTGCTCCGCCACCTGCACGAGACGCTCCGCCGCGGCAGGGGCCGGGGCGATCACCTCAGCGCACACGCCGTCACGCTGCACGGTCTCCACCACGGGGTACGCGACGATCTCTCCACTGACACTGCGCGCCACCTGCTGGGCGAGCTCCCGGACGAACGGCACGAGCTCCTCCACGAGGAGGGCGTCGCCTTCCTCGACCGCATCCATCCAGTCCTGCGCCTCATCGGCGGAGCCGATCACGCGCACACCCTTGCCGTCGTAACCGCCCCGCGGCGTCTTCACGACGGCCCGGCCGCGGTGGGCATCGAGGAAGTCCTGCAGTTCGGCGGTGTCGTGCACAGCAGCCCAGTCGGGTTGCGGGATGCCGAGCTCCGCCAGACGGGCGCGCATCACGAGCTTGTCCTGGGCGAACTGCAGCGCGTCGGGCCCGGGGTGCACAGCCACGCCATCCGCGACAAGCGCCCGCAGCACGTCCTGCGGCACATGCTCGTGATCGAAGGTGATGACATCGACGTCCGCCGCGAAGGACCGGACGACCGCGAGGTCGCGGTAGTCGCCGACGGCCGTCGCGGCGAGGCGGGCGGACATGCCGTCACCCTCCGCCAGCACCCGCAGGTCGAGGCCGAGTTCGACCGCCGGAGCGATCATCATCCGGGCGAGCTGTCCGCCGCCGATCACGCCAACACGCAGTGCCATGTGCCGTCTCCATTCGTCTGCCCCCATTCTCCCGCACCCAGCGAGCGGGGACGGACACACCGGGGTCAGGCGCGGTCGAACTCGTCCGAACCGCCCTGCGCGTCGCGGTGCGCGAGAATCTGGCCGACCTCGATCTGGTCGGCGAGTGTCTCGTGCACCAGCGTCACATTGGGGACGTTCGGCAGACGGAGTGCCGCGTCGACGCCGTTCGAGAGCGTGATGGTGCCCGATCCCCACAGCCGCTGCAGGGGGCCGCGGCGCACGCCGATCGTGTACCCCCTGGCGTGAGACATCTCCCGACGCTGACGCGCCCCGATGCCCTGATGGGCGATGACCCGTCTGGTCGTGATCGTGGTGCTGCGCGAGTACCAGATGATGAAGGGGAAGACGACCAGGAGGATGACGAGAAGACCCGACGCGCTGAGCAGCATCCAGTTCTCGATTCCTGCCGGCAGGTTGTCGTAGAAGAAGGCCGTGGCGCCGAAGGCGGCGATCAGGACGACCGCCGACCAGAACAACCGACGCGCGTGGCTTCGGAAGCGGGCGATCAGGAGTTCTTCGGACGGCACGCCCGGCGGCGGCATCAGGGGCCGGCCTCCGAGCGTCACTGGCTGGGTCACCCCACCATTGTGCCTGTGATATCCGACAACGCCGTCTGCGCGGCGGCGTGTCAGTTTCCGGCGGGCCGCACGTGAACGACGTCTCCGGCCGAGATCGCGTGCTCGACGCCATCGATGGACACGAGCAGACGTCCCTCCCGGTCCAGTGCCGTCGCGGTGCCCTCGAGCACCCGGCCACCCGGCATCGACGCGCGAACGGCGAGGCCCAGAGTCGCACAGCGGTCCGTCACAGCCGCATGCAGACCGCTCACGACGGCATCATCGGCGGCGGCGAGCGCGACGAGACGACCATCCAGGACACGCAGGTAGTCGGACAGCAGGCGGTCGTCGTCGACCTCCGTCCCGAGGACCGTGAAAGACGTCGCCGTGGGCACCGGGAGCTCCTCGGGCGTCATGGCGGTGTTCACCCCGGAGCCCACGATCACGGAATCGGTCGTCGCCTCGGCGAGGATGCCGCAGATCTTGCGGCCGTCGACCAACACGTCATTCGGCCATTTCACGGCGACGTCATGGTCGGGGAGCTGCGCGGCCACTGCCTGGGCCATCGCCAGACCCGCCGCGAGCGGGATCCATCCGCGCGCTCCGGGATCTGCGGGAAGCTCGCGGAGCAGGACGGAGATCGCGAGCGAAGAACCCGCCGGTGCGACCCAGGTGCGGTCGAGTCGACCACGCCCGGCCGTCTGGTTCCTGGTCAGCAGAACCGACAGATGGGGCCACTCCGCGTCGCCTGCGCGGGCGCGCAGATCGGCGTTCGTCGACCCGGTCGAGGGCAGCTCCTCGATCCGGGCGGCGATCGCACTCGAGAGGGGGAAGCCGACGTTCACGCGTCCTCCTCGTCGGCCTCTTCGTCGTCGTCGTCCTCGTCCTCGCGGACGGCGCCGATCTCGTGGGCCTGCCAGTTCTCCCACTCCTGCATGAGATGGCCGACGGCAGCATGGAACTTCGCCGTCGCCACGCCGGGAGTCGTGTCGCCGAAGTAGTGCTGCACCCACATCCGCAGACGGGCGACGGCCGCGTCGTCGGCGCGCACGCGCTCCACCTCGGACACGATGCGCGACGCGGCATCCACGGTCAGCCATTCGCAGTCCGCCAGATACCCGGTGGAGTCGATGGCCGCCCGGTCGTCGACTGGGCGCGTGATCATGAGGGGCTTCCCCGCCGCAAGCCGGTCGTACACCATGGCCGAGATGTCGACGACCGCGACGTCGGCGGCCGAGAGCTGCCACCCCAGTTCTGCGCCGTGGTCGTAGACGTGCTGCGCTCCGCGGTCGGCGGCGTTCGCGGCATTGATCGCCGCGACGATCCGCCGGTGGGCGGCGCCGTATGCCTCGTCGACCACTCCGCTGCGCGGATGCGGGCGATAGATCACGCGGTGCGACCCCGTCGCCAGCAGCTGCTTCACGAGCGTCTCGCCATGGCTGGCGATCGAGCCGTAGTGGGCGCTCGGCCGGTCGCCCTCCCAGGTCGGCGCGTAGAGCACGACGGTGCGGCCGTCCGGTGTGTACGGCAGGGTGCCGGAATAGTGATCGGCCTGCGGACGGCCGATGTCGAGCGTGCGGCGATCGACGTCGTAGTCCCACAGCGTGCGGGCGAGCCGGTCGCGCGCGGCCTGACCCGCCACGAAGGCGTAGTCGTAAGCCTTGTACTGATTGGTGGTCATGTACATCTTGTCGGACTCGCCGTGATTGATGAACACGTGCCAGCGCCGCCCGTAGCGGAACATCTGGAAGTTGCGGGTGTTCTGATTCACGTACAGGACGACGCGGATGTCCTGATTGGCGATGAACCGCTCGAGATCGCGGACCTTGGGCACGAAGGCGACGGCCGGACCATCCTCGTCGAGGAGCTTCTCGGCGCCCGCGGCCGACCGCGAGAGCACCACGACCGGCCAGAGCCGGGAGAGCTCGGCCAGGGGCCGGTACCACTGACGCATCTGGTACATGTTCACTGCCCCGTCAGCGAAGTACACCGCGACCTGGAAGTGACCGGCCGGATGGGGTTCGTGCTCCGAGAGGCGGCGGCGCACCCGCTGCACCGCGCTGCGGGATGCGAGCGCACGCGTGAGGAGACGGTACGCCTTCGTGACGTCAGACAATGCACCCATCCCTCCAGAATACGGTTGCCCGGCACGGATCAGGGAACGCCCGAAGTCACCGTGACATGATCGTCGTGTGCCTGCCAACGATTCCACCGCCACCGAAGCCGGGGTGTCGTTCGTCATGCCGGTGCTCAACGAGCGCGCATACCTCGAGCACGCCGTCGCGTCGGTCCTCGCGCAGGAGGTCGAGGGTCCCGCCGAGCTCGTGCTGGCTCTGGCCCCGTCGACCGATGGCACGACCGAACTCGCCGAGCGTCTCGCCGCCGCGGACGACCGGATCCGTCTGGTCGAGAACCCGGCGGCGCACATCCCCGTCGGTCTCAACGCGGCCATCCGCGCCAGCCGCTACCCGACCATCGTGCGCGTCGATGCGCACTCGGAGCTCTCCCCCGGGTACGCCGCTCGCGCGCTGGAGACCTTGCAGCGCACGGGATCCGCGAACGTCGGCGGCATCATGCACGCCGAAGGGCGCACCCCCTTCCAGAAGGCCGTCGCCCGCCTGTACAACTCCCCCGTCGGACTCGGCGGCGGCGCCTACCATGGCCGCACCAACGAGGGCGAGGCCGAATCCGCGTATCTGGGCGTGATGCGGCGCGAGGTGCTCGACGAGGTCGGACTCTTCGACGAGTCCATCCGCCGCGGCGAGGACTGGGAGCTCAACCTCCGCATCCGCCAGGCCGGGCACCGGGTCTGGTTCGACCCGAGCCTGTCGGTGACCTACTGGCCGCGGGAGAGCTGGCTGCGCCTCGCCCGCCAGTTCCGTGCGACCGGCGCCTGGCGAGGAGAACTCGTCCGCCGGTTCGGCCGCCGCAACGGCATCCGCTACTTCGCTCCGCCGGCGCTGGTGCTGATCGTCGCGCTCGCGGTCGTCGTCGGCGTGCTGCAGCTCACGGGTGTGCTCACCGGCGTCGCCGCGCTGACGGCGTCGCTCCTCGTGTATGGGCCGCTGGCGCTGTACCTGCTGCTGGTGCTCGCGGTCGCTCTCGCGCCGGGCGACGGCGGTCTGCGTCAGAAGCTGTGGTCGGCGGTCGTGCTGCCGACCATGCACCTGTCGTGGGGAGTCGGCTTCCTCGGCGGCGTGCTGCGCGGCGCGCGCGACACCGTCGACGCCTCGAGGCTCGGCACGCGCAACACCCCGCTGCCCTGAGACCCGCCGCAACGATCAGCGGGTGACGAGCCCGAGGTCCAGGATGCGATCGACGACGCGCTGCGCCGCATGGCCGTCGTCACGCCGGTTGAACTGCGCGCGCCACGCTGCGTAGCGCGCAGAGTGCACGGACTCCTGGCCGCGGTCGGCGAGCGCGGCGGCGAGTTCGTCCTGTGTGCGCACCAGCGGGCCGGGAGCGCGTTCCGCGAGATCGAAGTAGAAGCCTCTCAGCTGTCCGCGATAGTGGTCGAGGTCCGGAACGAGGAAGTACATCGGCTTTCCGGTGACGCTGAAGTCGAACATGACCGAGGAGTAGTCGGTGATCAGCGCGTCGGCGGCGAGCAGCAGCTGCGACGTCTCGGGGAACCCGGTGACATCGATCACTCGGGCACCGGCATGGTCGCGCCCCTGATGCAGAGTCCGGGAATGACCGCGCACCAGCACCACGGCATCGGCCTGCTGCGCGAGCAGTTCCGGGTCGACGAAGTCGACCATCTCGCTGCGATCGTCCCGCCAGGTCGGCGCGTAGAGGAGCACGCGCTCCTCGGGCCCGATGCCCAGCGCCGAGCGGATGACGGCCGGGTCACCCGTCGTGAGGACGTCGTTGCGCGGATAGCCCTCCACCCAGATCGGGCGACCGAAGAACGCATATGCCTTGCGGAGGATGCGCTCGGAGTAGGTGTTCTGCGCCAGCAGCACGTCCCAGCGTCGGGACTCCTTCACGACGGCGGCCATCCGGCGCGGATCGAAGCCGGGGCGGTGCAGGGCGAGTCGCTTGAGCGGCGTGCCGTGCCAGGTCTGCAGCACCTTCTGCCCCGGTTTGCGCACGAACCGGCGCCGAAGCCAGTCGTTGACGACGAGCAGTCGGGCGGCGCCGCGCGCGTGCCACCACTCGGGACTCCCCTCGACCACGGCGATCGCCCCCTCGGGCACGGCGACCGAGAGGTCCACGACGCTCCAGTACCGGCGCACGTCCGGCGCGCGCCGCGCGAGCTCCCGGTCGATCGCCCGGGGGTTGCAGCCGACGCTGCGCCCGTAGAAGCTCTCGAAGAACACGGCGTTCTCGGTGCCGCCGGTTTGGGCCACGTAGCGGCCCTCGAGTGTCGCCTGCCCCTCGACGGTCTCGTATACGGGCGAGATCGGCGGCGCGATCTGCACGGAGCCGCCTTCGACGGTGACGCGCACGCCGGTCAGGACGACGGGCGCGACGTGAAGCTCGTCCAGCTCGACGTCCGCGATGCGCAGTTCGTACTCCCCCGAGGGCAATGGCAGCTCCGGGCCGCCCCAGCGCGAGGCCTTTAGCGGGAAGGTGGCTTTCCAGGTCTTGCCTCCGCCGGTGAGGCGCGCGTCGACACGTGCCCGCGGTCCGATGAGAGCTGCCGCTGCCGGTCGAGGACCGGTCCCGGCGATGATCAGCGCCTCCGCGACGTCATCGATGCGGGCCGTTGTCATGCTGCTCCCTTCGGCGCGGGGATCCCCCGCGCGCGGATTGCTTCGTACACCCGCTGGGTGTTGCGCCCATCGCGGTACGCATGCATCTCCGCGCTGAGCGTAGCGGAATGCGCGGTACCCGCTTCGAACGCATCGGAATCGGAGAGCAGGGTTCGCAGCTGACGGAGCAGCACGCCCCAGTCTGCCGCGACCTCGTCGCCCGCCACATCCTCGAACCGCCCGTAGAACCCCCTCGTCCGCGCGTAGGCGGCCGCGTCCGGTGCGAGGAACAGCACCGGCATCCGCAGCAGTCCGACGTCGTAGGCGAGAGAGGAGTAATCGGTGATGAGCACGTCCATCGCCGGAAGTGCCGGCGAGACGTCGGGGAGGACGGAGGCGCCCAGCATCCGCACCCGCCTGGTCGGAAGCGGCGGGCTGTAGGCGCCCTCGCCGAGCAAATGCGAGCGGATGAGCAGGACCGCGTCGGCGTCTTCGAGAGTGCGGATGATCCCGACCCATTCGGATGCCGAGGGCACGGCAGGGTCGGCGGCGCCATCGCGCCAGGTCGGTGCGTAGAGCACCGTGCGTGCGCCGTCGGGGAGGTCGTCGATGAGGCCGTGCAGCAGAGCGGATGCCGCTGTGCGGCGCTCTTCGATCGTCCCGGCGGAGAGCACGTCCACGCGCGGCTCTCCGGTCACGACGACGCGGTCGTCGCCGAGGCCGAACGCGGACTCCAGGCGCCCACGGGCACGGTGCGACGCAGCAGGCAGTACCCGGATGCGCTGGGCGGCACCCCGATAGAGGAGGGCGATCAGGCGGCGCAGCAGCGGCGCCCCCGGCACGTCCGGCACCTGCGTCGTCGCCGGGGAGTCGAGGCCGATCCGCTTGAGCGGGATCCCGTGCCAGAGCTGCACCACGAAGCCGCCGCCGTTCGCATAGCGGTTGACGTCGCCGAGGCCGTGCGTGACGACGAGCACGCCTGCCCTCGCCGTCGTCCACCAGCCGCGGAGGCTGTCCTTGCGGACCGTGCGGAGGCCGAGCGCCGCGGCATCCCGATCCTCGCGCTCGGACGAGGTGAGCCAGACCGTGTCGTGCCCTGCCACCGAGGCGTACCGATGGAGAGCGAGCGCCCCGTCACCGATCCCGGCACCGCATCCGAAGACCCAGCGCCGGCCACGCGGCACCAGCAGGGTACCTATGCGTCCTGCGGCATAGAGCGGGATCCGGAGCAGCTTGGCCGCATTGCCGGTGCCGAAAGAGAAGGACGCCACCCCGCGAGCCTATCGCGGGGGTGGCGTCCTTCCGTGCGGAACGGCTCAGCCGGCGAGGTCGCCGAGCGTCACGTCGATCTCGTACTCCTTGCCGCCCCGGACGTAGGTGACCTTCGCGTCGCTACCAGCGGCCGCGGCGCGCACCTGTGCCGTGAGGTCGCTGGCGTTGGTGATCGGAACGCCGTTGAACGCGGTGACGACATCGCCTTCCTTCAGGCCGCCGTCAGCGGCCGCTCCACCGGCGCTCGCCTTGGCGATGTAAGCTCCGGCGACCTCTGCACCCTCGACGCTCGCCGCGTCGCGCACCGATGCTCCGAGGAGTCCGTGCGTGGCCGCGCCGTCGGCGATGATCTCCTCGGAGACGCGCTGCGCGATGTTCGAGGGAATCGCGAAGCCGATGCCGATGGAGCCCGACTCCTCGGAGTTGCCCGAGCTGGCGATGGCCACGTTGATGCCGATCAGCTCGCCCTTGCTGTTCACGAGCGCTCCGCCGGAGTTGCCGTGGTTGATCGCGGCGTCCGTCTGGATGACGGCGATCGAGATCGACTCGGAGGACTGCTGACCGGTGTTGCCGGGGAGGTCGAACTGGAACGGTCCCTCTCCCTCTCCCTCACCCTCCGGTGTCTGCTGGTCCTCGGGAGCGTCTTCCGACGACGAGTCGGGGAGCGCGGACGAGGCGATCTGGATGCTCCGGTTCAGCGCGCTCACGATGCCGGTCGTGACCGAGTTCGCGAGGCCGAGCGGTGCACCGAGGGCAACGGCGGTGTCACCGACGTTGAGCTTCGACGAGTCGGCGAAGTCGATGGGCGTGAGGCCCTTCGCCCCCTTCAGCTTGATCACGGCGAGGTCGTAGATCGGGTCGGTTCCGACGACCGTGGCCTCGTAGATGTGTCCGTCGGAGGTCGTCACCCGGATCGTCGGGTCGGCGACAGCACCGCCGAGCGTGACGACGTGCGTGTTGGTGAGCACATAGCCGTCGTCGCTCACGATGACGCCCGAGCCGCTGCCGCCCTCGTCGGAGCCGGCGACCTCGATCGTGACGACGGAGGGGAGGGCGGCCGTCGCGACCGCCGTGGTCTCGTTGACCGATCCCGGGTTGTTGACCGTGACGGTCTGCGGGCCCGTCGCGGTACCGCTGGAGGGCTGGTTCTGGATGCCGCTCAGCAGTGCTCCGCCGCCGAATCCTGCGACACCGCCGACGAGGGCCGCCGCGAGGATGAACGCCGCGAACTTCGGGCCGCTGCGGGGCTTCGAGTCCTTCGTCTTCACACCATCGGCCGGCGGGACGACGAACCCGAGCGGCGCCGTTCCGTCGAGGGGTTGGGTCGGCTGCGTGTACGACGCAGCGCTGGGGATGCCGAAGGCGGCTCCCGGTGCCGAGCCGGTCGCCGGGGCGCTCGGCGCGGCGAAGCGCTGGGCTGCGGGCGGACCGGCAGGGGCCGCCGGCGCCTGCGACGTGAAGGTCGAAGGCACCTCGTGTCCCTGCGACGGTGCCGTCGAGGACGCACCGGTGAGGTCAGCGGCGGCGGCGGGCGCCGGCTGAGCGACGCCCTCTGCTGCCTGGGCGGACGGCACGGCGTCGTGCGACGCGGGTGCCGAGTGGTTCTGGGTGTCGTCTTCGTTCATGGTGTGCTCCTTCATCAACGCCCCTTCAGACTGCTCCTCGAGTCTGTGCGTTTGATATGGCGGAGATGAGTTTCGGCTATGGCCTTAGCCTGTTCTTCATGAGTGTCATCCCCGGCGCATGGCGCCGCACGGCTGCGGGTGCAGGTCTGCTCGCCGCGGACGGAACCGTCGCGCCCACCATCTTCGCAGAGATGTCTGCGGCGGCGGCCCGGACCGGCGCGATCAATCTGGGCCAGGGCTTCCCCGACGAGGACGGTCCGGCGGAAGTCCTCGAGGCGGCACGCGCGGCCATCGCGGGCGGGGCGAACCAGTACCCGCCCGGGCGCGGTACTCCCGATCTACTTGCCGCGATCAGCGAGCACCAGCATCGGTTCTACGGCCTCGACGTCGACCCCGCGACCGAGGTCATCGTGACCGCGGGAGCCACGGAAGCCCTGACGGCGACACTGCTCGCGCTGATCGACGGGCCGGACGACGAGGTCGTCGTCTTCGAGCCGTACTACGACTCCTACGCGGCGGCGGTCGCGCTCGCAGGGGCGCGACTGCGGACCGTGCCGCTGCGCGCTCCGGATTTCCAGCCCGATCTCGACCAGCTCGCCGCCGTGGTCACCGACCGGACGCGCATGATCCTGGTCAACGACCCGCACAATCCCACGGGCGTGGTCTTCGACCAGGAAGTGCTCACCGAGATCGTGCGCCTCGCGCATCTGCACGACGCCGTCATCGTCACCGACGAGGTCTACGAGCACCTCGCCTTCCGTGCGCCGCACACGCCGATCGCGACCCTCCCCGGGGCGGCCGAGCGCACGCTCACGATCTCCTCGGCCGGGAAGACGTTCTCCACCACCGGCTGGAAGATCGGCTGGGTGCATGGCCCGGCGGAGCTCATCACGGCCGTACTGACCGTGAAGCAGTACCTCACGTATGTGAACGGATCACCCTTCCAGCCGGCCGTCGCGGTGGGGCTGCGGCTGGACGATGCGTACTTCACGAATGCCGCTGCCGCCCTCGAGAACAAGCACCGGATCCTCGGTGACGGACTGCGTGCCGCCGGCTTCACCGTGCACGCGCCGCAGGGCGGCTACTTCACAGTCGCCGACGCGTCGGCCTTGGGCGGGACGGATGCCGCGGCCTTCTGCCGTGCACTCCCCGACCGCGCGGGTGTCGTCGCGATCCCGATCACCGCGTTCCTCTCACCGGAGCGGCGGCACGAGTACGGCGGACTGGTGCGATTCGCCGCGTGCAAGCGCGTCGAGGTGCTCGAGGAGGCGGTCTCCCGCCTCGCGGTCTTCTCCGCCTGACGTGACGGCCCGGGTCAGCGGGGCACGACCGCGTAGCGCCGCATCCGGAGCGACGGGTTCACCGCGCGCACCCGTTCGATGACCGCGCGCTCGACCGGGGCCACGGCGATCCCCTCGTGCGTGCCGACGCCTGCCAGCACGACGCCCTGCGGATCCACGATCTGCGAGTGACCGACTCCGATCGGGGTCGGATGGTCGGCGGCCACCACGTACACCGTGTTCTCGATGGCCCGTGCCGCCAGCAGCGTGGTCCAGTGGTGCTCCTTGAGCGGCCCTCTGACCCATTCGGCGGGCACCACGAGCACGTCGGCATCCGCGTCGACCAGCGAGCGGGAGAGTTCGGGGAATCGCAAGTCGTAACAGGTCATCAATCCGAAGCGCAGACCGCCCAGTTCGAAGGTGGCGGCCTCCCCCGGGTCGCCCGGTTCCACCCAGTCCGACTCGGTCTGCCCGAAGGCGTCGTAGAGGTGCTGCTTGCGGTAGACCGCGAGGATGCCGTCACCGCGCACGGCCACGACCGTGTTGCGCACCCGGTGGCCTTCGGAGGCGCGTTCCGCGAGGCCGGCGACGATCACGACCGCATAGTCCGCGGCCAACGCGGTCAGGGTGCCGACGAACTCGCCGTCCAGACCTTCGGCATTGGCGGTGAGAGTCGCATCCATCGGGTCGACGAAGTAGCTCGAGTACTCGGGGAACACGATCAGCTTGGCGCCGCGCGCCGCGGCGTCCGCCGTGAGAGCGGCGATCCGCTCGCGATTGTCGGAACGGGATGCCGTCGGGGCGAACTGGCACACGGCGACGGGCACTGCTGCGGTGTCGGACATGCCCTCATCCTCCCCCATCCCCGCGGACCCGGCCTCGATTCGCGGGCCCTCGGAATCCGTGATAAGTTACTTTTTGTGCCGCGGGGTGGAGCAGTTCGGTAGCTCGCCGGGCTCATAACCCGGAGGTCGCAGGTTCAAATCCTGTCCCCGCAACGAGAATGCGACACAAGAAAGGCCCCTGATCGGGAGAAATCCAGATCAGGGGCCTTTCGCCTTCTCCGGCCGAGGCGCGGGGAAATTCGCTCAGCCGCGTTCTGAGCCGAAGCTCACCGAGCGCACTCCCATCGCTTCGGCCTCCTGCACGGCGAGCTGTCGCTCGGCCTTCAGATCGAGGCCGCGCGCCAGCAGCACGTAGGCGATCGCGGAGGCGGCGAGTCCGACGAACAGCGCGACGTCGATTCCGCCGATGGCCGCCGCGATCGGGCCGGTGAACCACGTGGTGACCACGAACGGGATCATCGCGACGATGCCGATGATGTAGGCCGTGATGCCCCGCCAGCCCCAGGCACCGTAGATGCCGTGCGGGCGGAACATCTCGGCCACCGCGTACTGACCCCGGCGCACCAGGTAGTAATCGACGAGGTTGACCGAGGTCCACGGTACGAGCACGTACAGCAGCACGACCAGGAAGCTGCCGAACGAGTCGAGGAACTCCCCCGTCGAGAGGGCAGCGCCGAGCAGACCGCCGAGACCGACGATCGTGCAGGCGATGATCCGGGTGGTCCGTGTGGGACGCACCGGCCGGAAGGAGTCGGCGACGGTGATGAGCTCGATGCTCGCCGCGTAGATGTTGATGGTGATGACGGTGATCAGGGCGGGAAGCGCCGCCCAGAGCAGCACTGCGCCGGCACCCGGGACGATCGCATCGGCTGCCGCGGTGATCGCCCCGACCGGATCGGCATCCGAGAAGAGCGACGCGACGAACGCGCCGAGGATCATCAGCCAGCCGGCGCCGACGATCACGCCCGACGCGGTGTGGAAGAGCGCCTTACCGGGGCTCGTCTGCGGCGGCAGATAGCGCGAGTAGTCCGAGACGTAGGGCGCCCAGCCGAGCGCATAGGCGGCCGCCGCCGCGAACTGCACGAGGAACGCAGGCCAGTTCACCTCGCCGAGAGAGAAGTCGGCAGGCGCGAGCGGAAGCGCGAAGAGCGCCACGACGCTGAAGACCCCGAAGGTGGCGAGGAAGAGCCACGTCAGCCACTTCTGCACGCGGTGGATCCAGTGGTACCCGACGATGGCCAGGGTGAGCGCGAGCGCCGTGATGAGCACGTACCAGCCGACTCCCGCGTTGACACCCGTCGTCGCCGTGAGCACCTGGCCGGCGAGCAGCTGATTGAAGATGTTGAATCCCACGATGCTGGCGACGACCACCAGGCACACGATCGCGACGCCCCGGTAGCCGAACTGCGCGCGGGACTGGATCATCTGCGGCAACCCCAGCTGCGGCCCCTGAGCGGAGTGGAACGCCGTGAAGACGGTGCCGACGCAGACTCCCAGCACGATCGCCAGCAGCGAGACGAGGAAGTTCGCTCCCATCGCGACGCCCACCATGCCGGTGGCCAGGGTGGTGAGATTCGCGTTCGACATGAACCAGAGTGAGAAGAGGCTCGACGGCGTGCCCGTTCTCTCCGTCAGCGGCACCCAGTCGATCGACTTGACCTCGATCCCGGTGGTCGACGGCACGGTGATGACGGGCTCACTCATATCGATTCCTCGGACATAGTCGCCACAGTAGGCCGCCGCGCGAGACTATCCCATCCCGTGAGTCCTATGCCCGCCACAGGGTTGACCGATACGCGAATCGGGCGCCCCCGAAGGGACGCCCGATTCGATTCGATACGAGGACTACTGCCCCGCTGCGGAATCCAGCGCGAGCAGCTTCTCGACGGCAGCGGTGAGACGCTTGTCGGCCTCGGCGAACTTCTCGAGGTCACCCGCCTTGAGCGCGGCCTCGCGGTCGAGAAGCGCCTGCTGCGCGTCGGCGAGCGCGGCGGCCTCGTCCCCCGTGGGTGCGGTCGGCTCCGTGGGTTCTGTCGGAGTCTCGCCGCCGTCGGGATCCGGCTCCTCCGGGTCGGTCGGCTCGACCTCGTCATCGCCGCCCGTGGCACCGGAGTCACCGCCGAAGAGGGTGTCCAGCGCCTCCGACAGCGTGTCCTCGAAGGCCACCCGGTCACCGAATGCGACCAGCACCTTCTGCAGACGAGGCAGCTGCGTGCCCTCGGAGGACTGCACGTAGACGGGCTGCACGTACAGCAGACCGCCACCGACCGGCAGCGTCAGCAGGTTGCCGTAGATGACCTCGGACTCACCCTGTTGCAGCAGGTTCAACTGCGGCACGACGGCCGTGTCGGAGTTGTAGGTGTTCTGCACCTGGCCGGGGCCGGGCACCGTGGTGTCCGTGTCGATCTCCAGCAGGCGCAACTGGCCGTAGCCGTCGGATTTGACGCCCTTCTCCGATCCGGCATCCGAGTCCACCGCCAGGTAGCCCATCAGCACGTCTCGGCTGCCTCCGGCTCCCTGCGAGACCGGGATGAAGGTGGAGAACATCGAGAACCGGGGGTCGTCCTGACCGGGCATCTGCATCGTCAGGTAGTACGGCGGCTGCAGCATCGCCTTCGAGCGCGGGTCGTTCGGCGTCTGCCACCGGTTGTCCTGCTGGGCGAAGGAGCCCGCCTTGTCGACGTGGTAGATACCGAGGATGTCACGCTGCACCTTGAACAGGTCGGTCGGGTAGCGGACGTGGCTCATCAGCTCACCGGACATCGCGCTGATCGGCTTCACCGTCGACGGGTAGACCTTCTGCCAGGTCTTGAGCACCGGGTCCTCGGCATCCCATGCGTACAGCTTCACGGAACCGTCGTACGCGTCGACGGTCGCCTTGACCGAGTTGCGGATGTAGTTGATGTCGTCGATCGCGAGCGTCGGCGACGGGACGTTGGAGTCCGCGATCGCGTCGGAGAGGCTGACGCTCGTCGAGTACGGGTACGTCGAGCTCGTGGTGTAGCCGTCGACGATCCAGACGATGCGGCCGTCCACGACGCTCGGGTACGGGTCGCTGTCGAGCTCGAGGTACGGTGCGACCTTCTGCACGCGCGTCTTCGGGTTGCGGTCGTAGAGGATCTGCGAGTCCTCGTTCACGAGGTTCGAGAACAGGATCTGCTCCGACTGGAACTTCAGGGCGTAGAGGAGCTTCGTGAAGGTGTCGCCGACCGACGGGCCGCCCTTGCCCTCGAACGTCGTCTTGGTCTCGCTGGAGCCGTCCTTGCCGCGCGGATAGTCGATCTCGGCGGGCTCGGAGCCCTTCGGTGCGCCGACGATCGAATACTCCGGGGAGTTCTCGCCGAAGTACACGCGGGGCTCGAAGTTCTCGCGGTCCGTGAGGAAGCCGGAGGACGGGATGCCGCGCTCGAGGAACACCGGCTCACCATCGCTGGTGCGCTGGTTTCCCGCCGCGGCGACGAGACCGTAGCCGTGGGTGTAGACCGCGACGCGGTTGTTCCAGTTGTCTCCATCGCCGAGGCCGGACATGTCGAGGTCGCGGACCGAGACGACGGTGTCCTGCATCTTGCCGTCGATCTCGTAGCGGTCGACGTCCATCGTCGTCTGGAACTGGTAGTAGCCGCGGTACTGCTCGAGCTGGCGGACCGTCGGCGGGATGACCTTCGGGTCCATGATGCGGATGGATGCGGTGGTCTCGGCATCCTCGCGCAGCTGACCTGCCGCAGCGTCGGTCTCCGCCTCGAAGGTCGTGCTCTCGAGGTTGTCGACGCCGTAGGCCTCTTTGGTCCCGTCGATGTTCCGCTGGTAGTACTCGGCCTGGTAGGCGTTCTGGTTCGGCTTCACCTGGAAGGTGGTGACCACCCAGGGGTAGCCGACACCGACGACCAGGGAGGCGACGATGAGGAGCGCCGTTGCCGCGAGCGGGAACCGCCACCGGCCGATGACGGCGGTGACGAAGAACAGGATGGCCACCATCGCGGCGATGATCGCGATGATCGCGAGGCCAGGGATGGTCGCGTTGACACCCGTGTAGGCCGCACCCGTGATGCGGTCGTCGGGAGTGGTCAGTGTGCGGTACCGATCGAGCCACAGGCTCGCGGCCTGCACCAGCAGGTAGAGACCCGCGATGACGGCCAGCTGGATGCGGGCCGGCTTCGAGATGCGCAGCTCACCCTGCCCGATGCGCACCGAGCCGTAGAGGTACGAGACGAGGGCGGTGACCAGCAGCGACAGCAGCAGCACCGCGGAGACGAACGCGAGGAGGATCGTGTAGAACGGCATCGCGAACATGTAGAAGCCGGTGTCGAGACCGAACTGCGGGTCGACGCTCGAGGTCGCCACGCCGTTGGCCCAGAGCCAGACGGTCTTCCACTGGCCCGCCGCGGCGAAGCCGGCGAACAGGCCGAAGAAGATCGGCATGCCCCACATCGCGAGGCGGCGGAGGGGTTCGATGACCTCCTGGTACCGGTCCAGCTGCGAGCTGAGTCGCACGTACACCGGACGCAGCCGGTAGGCGAGCTGGATCACGACGAAGAGCGGCACGCCCATGCCGAGGAAGCCCACGGCGAACATCACTGCCGTGGCGATCCACTGCGTGGTGAGCACACCCGTGAAGCCCACCTGGTCGAACCAGAGGAATTCGGTGTAGAGCGAGGCGAACACGAAGAACGTCGCGATCAACGCGGCGATGATCACCAGGGAGATGCCGAAGATGCGTCGGGAGGTTCGAGGCGTGGCCGGATTCGGAGCTGAGGCTGAGTTCGAGGTCACCATCCCATCCTAGGCGGGCCTCACTATGGGGTGGCTGTCATCCCGGTCACGGCGAGGTCACGGCGCTCGCGCTCACGACGCGGGGAGCTCGCACGTCGGGAGGGAATCGACGTCACCGTCGTCGGCGATCACGGCGAGCGCGTCGAGCGACTCCTCGAGTGTGGCGGTGCGGATGACCTGCAGGCCGTCGGGGACGTGTCCGACCACCTCGTCGCAGTTCGACGCCGGCGCCAGGAAGTAGTCGGCTCCGGCATCGCGCGCACCGTACAGCTTCTGACGGATGCCGCCGATCGGGCCCACGGTCCCTTCGGCGTCGATGGTGCCGGTGCCGGCGATGTTCTCGCCACCGTTGAGCTCGCCCTCGGTGAGGGTGTCGACGATGCCGAGCGCGAACATCATGCCGGCGCTGGGCCCTCCGACGTTGTCGAGCTGGAGCGTCACATCGACCTCGAAGTCGTAGTCGGTGCGCAGCGTGATGCCGATGAGCCAGGTCGTGACGCCGTCCTTGGTCTGCTTCTCCGGCGTGATCTCGACCGTCCGCTCCTCGCTGTCGCGCAGCACGGTGAGCGACACCGCATCGCCCTCGGCATCCTGGATCTCCTGGCGCAGGCGAGCTGCGGACGTGACGGCGGTGCCGTCTATCGCGGTGATGACGTCCTCGGCCTCGAGCACACCGTCGGCCGGTGCGTCCGGCACGGTCTCCTCGACCACGACCTCCGCCCCGGTGTCATAGCCGAGCTCGTTCAACGCGGCCGCTGTCGCCTCGTGCTGCGAGTCGACCATCAGTGTCGCGTTGCGCTCATCCCGCTCCTCGGTCGTGAATCCCTCAGGGAACACCGAGTCGAGGGGCACGACGGCGCGCGACGAGTCCATCCAGGCCAGCGCGAGCTCGAACCAGCTGGGGGTGCGTTCGCGGTTGCCCACCACCTGCACGGTCGTGAGGTCGAGCGTGCCGGCGGTCTCGAACGTCTTGGCACCCTCGACACTGATCAGCGGTACCTCCTCGCCGTCGGCGCCGGCGGCCGTGCCGAGCGTGTCGTAGACCGGGCCGGGCCGCTGGATCACGTACGGCGTCGGGAGGAAGGTGAGGACGACGAGCGCGACGAGCGCGACGATCAGCGCCCAGACTCCGAGTCCGGGCTTTCCAGACCGCGTTCGATCCACAGCATTCCTCCGTCGTTCGCGGGCGGCGTACAGCGATCTGCTCGCTTCGGGGACGCGTGCAGAAACCTGTGACTAGCGTAGATGCCACGGCTATAGGCGTGCTGAGAGGGCGATCGACATGGCAGACAACGACCCGACACCCGAGGACTTCCAGGAGTTCCTGCGAAAGATGCTCTCGAATCAGGGCGGTGGGGACATCGACCCCGAAGCCCTGCGGGACGCCTTCCAGGGCATGGAAGGCTTCCAGTTCGACCCGGCGATGATGCAGACGATCATGGCGCAGCTGCAGGGGGCGATGGGCGGCGATCCGTGGGAGAACGCGCTGCGACAGGCGCTGCACATCGCCAACCGCGACGGTCAGAGCATCACCGCCGGATCGCGCAGCTCGCTCGTGGACTCCTTCACGCTCGCGAACCTCTGGCTCGGCGAGGCGACCACGATCTCCGAGCTCTCCGAGGCCCCGACCGCCATGACGCGGGGCGAGTGGGTCGAGAAGACGCTTCCGGTGTGGAAGGAGATCGCGGGGCCTGTCTCGACGAGCATCGCCGACGCGCTGACCTCGGCGCTCGACACGCAGGTCCCGGAGGAGATGCGCGGGGTCGTGCAGGGCGCGGGCAAGCTCATGCGCGGGCTCGGCGGCTCGGTGTTCGCCGCGCAGTTCGGTCAGGTGCTCGGCAACCTCGCGCTCGAGGTCGTCTCCGGCGGTGACGTCGGCATCCCGGTGCTCCCCGCCGGGACGGCCGCCGTGATCCCGCAGAACCTGACCGCCTTCGGCGAAGGACTCGAGATCCCCGAGGACCAGATCGCGCTGTATCTGGCGACCCGCGAACTCGCCTACGCCCGGCTGTACCGGCACGCGAAGTGGCTGCACCTGCACGTGATGGCGCAGATCACCGAGTTCGCCAGCGGCGTGACGGTCGACGTCGACGCCCTCGAAGACGTCGCCAGCCGCCTCGACCCGTCCGACCCGGAGGAGCTGCGGGCGGCGATCGAGGGAGGTGCCCTCCTCCCCACGCAGAGCGAGGCTCAGCGCGAGGCTCTCACCCGGTTGGAGAACCTGATCGCCACGATCGACGGATGGGTCGACGTGGTCACCGCTCAGGCGACCTCACGTCTGCCTGACGGGGCGCGCATCGCCGAGGCCGCTCGACGGCGTCGCGCGGTGGGCGGACCGGCGGAAGACGCCCTGGGCGCGCTGGTCGGGCTGAAGCTGCGCCCGCGTCGGATGCGGGAGGCGTCGGCGATGTGGCAGGCGGTGACGGATGCCGTCGGCATCAGCGGTCGTGACGCCCTCTGGGACTACCCCGACCTGATGCCGACCGCCGAGGACATCGATGATCCGAGCGCCCTGGTCGCCCGGCTCCAGGCGGCGGAGCGGGGCGAGCAGCCCGTCGCGGACGAGTTCGACGAAGCCCTGGCGCGCCTGCTCGACGGAGACGACTTCTCCGACGAGAAGCCCGCGGACGGCGGCGATGGCGATGACGACGCGGAAGGCGCACCGGAGGGCGATCGACCGGTCTGAGTCCGCTCCAGCGCCTCTCCCCCGCGCCGCGGGATGAGGAAGTTCTCCACCGATGCGGTTTCGCACCTCCACGGCATCCGCGGCTTGTCCAGAATCGGGGGATGCCGCTCACGCCGACGACCCTGACCCGCCTGGACCCGAGCGTTCCCCTGCTCTGGCGGGACGAGCGGACGTTGCAGCTCGGTCTCGGCGGTGAGCTGCGGGTCGAGGCCGACAGCGCGTGGGTGGAGCTGCTGCTGAGCCGGATGCGGGCGGGCTTCCGTCGTGGTTCCTTCGACGTCATCGCGCACGGCCTCGGGGCGCCGAGAGATGAGGCGCGAGCGCTGCTGGGCCGGCTGGAGCATCTGCTCATCGACGAGGGAGGGCCGGCGCGACCGGCCTGGGTCGAGATCATCGGCATCACGGACGGACGTTGCGCACACCGTATGAGGGAGGCCCTCGCCGATGAAGGCGTAGCGCTCATCGATCGCTCCACACCGGCTGCGGTCGGAGTCGTGCTCGTGCAGGGGGCTGCGGCCGCCCTGCAGTTCGCGCGGTACCTGCGCGAGGACACCCCGCATCTTCCGGTCGCTTTCGAATCGGGTCAGTTCACGGTCGGACCGCTCGTCGTTCCCGGCGAGACGCCGTGCCTGACCTGCCGCGACACGCACGACACCGACCGCGATCCGGCGTGGCCGCTGCTGCATGCGCAGCTGATCGGCCGTGGTGCGGGGCCGATCACGGCGGCGCAGGTGGGTGAGGCGGCACGCCTCGCGGCGCAGCTGATCACCGCGCGCTCGGGTGCGGCACGCGTTGTGCGGGTCAGCGCCGACGGCTCCCGCGTGTGGCGTGCGGTGACGTTTCACGAAGAATGCCGGTGCCGCGCGCGGTGGTCCCCATCTCCGCGAGGAACCGCGACGGCTCCCGCTCTCCGCGCCCTGCCGACCTCGACCACGACAGGTCCAGCGTTCGCGCGGCGCGCGTGACACCCACATAGGCCAGACGCCGCTCTTCGTCGATCGCCTCGAACGTGGTCGCGTATGAGATCGGGAGCGATCCCTCCGCCCAGCCGGCGAGGTGCACGTGGGGCCACTCCAGGCCCTTCGCCGCATGCAGCGTCGAGAGCGTCACCGTCCGCATCGTCGGCTCGTGCTGATCCTTGGCCCGCGCCATCAGCGCATCACTGAAGGTGCGGAGATTCGCATCGGGGCCGGCTTCCTCGGCCAGACGCAGGATCGCGCGGCGCGCCTCCCACCCGTCGCGCTGCGCACCTCCGGCCACCGGCGGTTCCTCGGTCAGGCCGAGTTCGCGCAGCACCCGCTCGACGCCCGGGAGGAAGCCCTGTTCGGTGGGTGCGACCGCTGCGGCGCGGAGCGCGAGGATGGCCTGCCGAACCTCGGGCATGGCGAAGAACCTGGTGCCGCCGAGTACTGACGTGGGGATGCCCTCTGCGGCGAGCGCCTGCTGCAGGACCGCCGACTGGGCATGGGCCCGGTACAACACGGCGATTTCCGCGGGCGAGGCACCGGCGGAGATCCGCGCCGAGATCGTCTGGGCGATGCCCGCGGCCTCCTCGGTCTCGGTGTCGTACGCCGTGACGGTGGGTGCGTCGGCGGTGAACTGCTCGCGAGCAGGCACGAGTTCGAGGGCACCGGGACGGCCCTGCATCAGCGCGTTGGCCGCGGTGAGGATCGGGGCCTGCGACCGGTAGTTCGTCTCGAGGCGCACGACGGTCGCCCCCGGATGCCGACGCTCGAACTCGAGCAGGAACCGCTGCTCTGCGCCCGCGAACGAGTAGATGGTCTGGCTCGCATCGCCGACGACGCAGATGTCCTGCCGGTCTCCCAGCCACAGCTCCAGCAGTCGGTTCTGCAGCGGCGAGACGTCCTGGAACTCGTCCACCGTGAAGTGCCGGTACTGCTCGTGGACGGACGCCGCGACCCGCGGTTCCGCCTCCAGCATGCCCGCGCAGGCGAGGAGGACGTCTTCGAAGTCGAGCTGGCGCCGTTCGTCCTTCAGCGCCTCGTATCCGCGCATCACCTCGGCCAGCTGGGTGGCGTCGATCCCGCTCACCGGGCGCCCCAGAGCCGCGTACTCGTCGATCGAGCGCATCGACACCTTGCGCCACTCGATCTCCGACGCGATGTCGCGCAGTGTCGCCGTGCTCGGCCGCAGCCGGATCGCGTCGGCAGCCTGACCCAGCATCCGCACCTTGTTGGTGATGATCGCCGGGGCGGGAGAGCCGGCGAGCGTCGGCCAGAAGAAATTCAGCTGCGCGAGGGCCGTGGCGTGGAACGTGCGGGCGGCGACGCCCTCCACGCCGAGGGCTCGCAGGCGTCCGCGGAGCTCGCCCGCCGCCTTCGCCGTGAAGGTGACGGCCATCACGCGGGAGGGCGAGTAGGCGCCGGTGTCGACACCGTGCGCGATGCGGTGGGTGATCACCCGGGTCTTGCCGGTCCCGGCGCCGGCGAGCACGGCGACCGGTCCACGCAGCACGGATGCCGCAGCCCGCTGCCGCTCATCGAGGGCATCGAGTGCGCTCACTCGCGTCCCTCGTACCAGTCGATGATCAGGGCGCGGGCGATCGAGGCAGGACCCGGAAGCCCCACCGGCCCGTCGCCCGCGAGCGCCGATCCGATCTCGGAGCGGGTGAACCAGCGCACATCGACGATCTCCTCGCCGTCGGCGCGCGCTGCCGATTCGTCCTCGACGACGGCGCGGAAGCCCACCATGAGCGAACGCGGGAAGGGCCAGGGCTGCGACGAGAGGTAGCGCAACGACGACAGCCGGACTCCGGATTCCTCTTCGATCTCCCGGTGCACGGTGGATTCGAGCGACTCCCCCGCCTCGGTGAATCCGGCGAAGCAGGAGTACATCCGTCCGCCCCAGTTCGCGTTCGCACCGAGCAGCAGGCGTTCTCCGTCGCGGCTCTCGATCGCGACGATCACGGCGGGGTCGTTGCGGGGGAAGTGGTCGCGTCCGCACACCAGGCAGCGTCGCGACCAGCCACCCTGCCGAAGTTCGGTGCCGCCGCCGCACGTCGGGCAGAACGGCGCGTCCCGCAGCCACCCGGCGAGCGCGATCGCCTCGACGAGCAGCTCGGACTCCCGGTGGTCGATGCGCCCGCCGAGATCGCGCAGGCCGAGCCAGATCTCGTCGGGCGCGGCGTCGAGCGCATCGGTCTCGGGGGCCGCGACCGCCAGCAGGAGCACGGTGCCGTCGTCGTCGCGTCCGAGAAGCGCCCAGGTGGCGTCGACCACGCCCTCGACGGGGACGCGCAGAAGGGTCGAGTCCACCACCCTGACCCGCCCTTCCCGCACCACGATGACGCGGGTCGAGGGGTCGGCGCGCAGGCGGTCGAGCACGTCCGGCTCCTCGCGGAGGTCTGCGGCGCGGTCGAGCGACGGGCGCTGAATGGTCATCGACTCCCCCTTTCACGGGCGTGGCGGGGGCAGGACAACCCCGGCGTCGACCTACCCTGGGGGCATGGGACGCTCTCCTTTCACTCTAGCCGCGGCGGTGACGGCCGCACTGCCCGGCGCGGAGGTCACGGGCGCCCGCCGCCTGAGCGCGGATGGCGATGGCCGGTTCGACTCGGCGGTCGCCTCGCTGGCCGACGGCCGTGAGCTCGCGATCCGTGTCGCCGACGACGACGAGACGGCGCGCGAACTCGCCGCCGAATCGCTCGCTCTGCGGGCGTTGACCGACGGCGCGCGCGCCATGCTGCCGTTCCGCGCGCCCGAATACATCGGCGAGACCGCGGTCGGAAGCGGGCGGGCGCTCGTCACCGAGCTGCTGCCGGGCTTCCAGATCGAGGCGGCGCTGGTGCCGGCCGGGCGAGGCGCGGCCGAGTCGATGGGCGCAGCGATCGCCGCGGTGCACGGCATGCCGACCTCGGTCGTCCGCGGTGCGGGCCTGGTGACACGTTCTGCAGAGGAGAGCCGGGACGAGCTGGCCCGTCTGGTCGACGCCGCGTCGGCCACCGGCCGCGTTCCTGCTCGCCTCACGGTGCGCTGGCGCGACGCCGTCGCCGACGACGATCTCTGGCGGTTCGAATCCACCGTCGTTCTCGGCGGGGTGCAGGCGACCTCGTTCCTGTTCGACGACGACCCGGAGCGCGGCCCCGAGGTCACCGGTCTCGTCGGTTGGCACGGCCTCTCCGTCGGGGATCCCGCCGTCGACCTCTCTTGGCTCTCGGCGGCACCCGACGCGGCACTCGATGTGCACGCCTCGTATGCTCGCGCCGTCGACCGCTCCCCGGACGCCGGACTCGAGGTGCGCGCCCGTCTGCTGGCCGAGCTCGAGTTCGCCCGCTGGCTCGTGCACGGCGACACGATGCGCCGACCCGACATCGTCGACGACGCCGCAGCCCTGCTCGAGTCTCTGGCCGAGGGGCTGCGCACCGACGACCTCAGCATCATCGCGCCGCGCCGCGAGGGCGTGGACTCGGCCCTCGACGCGCTCGGCCGGGTGCCCGCCGCCACGGTCGCCGACGTCGACACCTCGATGCAGACCGATGCGTACAACCCGAACGAACTCTGGATCGAGGCGGATGCCGAGTCGGATGCCGACGCCGAGTCAGACGCCGATGCCGACGTGAGCGAGCCGGGCTCGGCGGACGAAGGCGGCTCGGACGGGAGCGCGGCCACTCCCCCGCCGTGGGCCGCCGAGCGGAGCGACACCCGTCCCGCGCAGAAGGACGACGCCGCCCACCGCGCCGAGGTGTCGAGCATCGAGACCGAGGACCTCTCCGCCGTCGCCGGTCTGTTCGCCGGCACGAACGGCGTCGCCGGGGTGCGCGAGGATTCCCATCCGCTTAACCTGCGATCGGCCACGCCTGCCGCCTCGGACACCTCCGATTCGGACGACTCCGAGGACTCGGACGACTCGGAGGAGGCTCAGCGTGCCGCGCGGGCGGCGCTCCAGCGCTGGAAGAGCTCTTCCTCGGAGTAGACCCGGTCGCCCCGGATGACGAGGTCATCGCCCACGTAGTACAGGGCGACGTCGATCTCCTCCAGGGGGACCCCGAAGCGCCGGTGGTAGGCCAGGCGGTAGAGCGCGAGCTGCAGCATCCGCTCGTCGCGTTCCTTCGCCGTTCGCGGAGCCCGACCGGTCTTCCAGTCGACGATCTCGATGCGTCCGCCGCGGTCGGCGCGGCGATACACGGCGTCGAGCTTGCAGATGACGATGTGCCCTTGGTCGACGGGGTCGACGCCGTCGAGTCCCGCGCCGAGGGCGAAGTCGATCTCGATCTCCACGGCGATCGGTTTCAGATCGCCCCATTCGCTGCGTTCGAACGTCTCCTGCAGCGCGGCGAGATCGGCGGAATCCGCAGACGCCATCTCTGGAGCCGTGTCGTCCGGACCGAATCCCGGCTCGGGCGACAGCTCGTCCTCGTCGAGCTCCCACAGCGCTTCGTCCACGCGGCTTCCCACGCCGACGAGCTCGGATCTCTGCTCGACCCAGGCATGGAACAGCGTGCCCAGACGGGTCTGGCGGTACGGGCGCTCGGGCATCGGCCGGACGATGGATGACAGGGTGCCGGTGAAGTCGGTGACGTAGTCCTTGAACCGCGAGGCCGGCACGCGCGTCGGCGCGGCCGCATCGGTGCCGCGCTGTCGGGCGGCGCCCTCGGCCAGCAGGCGGGTGAGCTCGACGGAGGGCTCTGCCCGCCCCGCGCGGATCGCATCGTCGACGGCCGCAGCCGCCGCGGTGACGACACCTCGGCGCCCGCCCAGCGGATCGAGGGGCCAGCTCAGCGTCGATCCGGGGCCTTCGTACGGATTCTGGTCCGGATCGACGGGTTCCACGGGATCGAGTCCCTGCACCTCCATCGCCTCGACGAGAAAGGGGCTCGGTGTGCGCGGCGCCTTCTGGCCGGCCCAGTGCGCCCCGCTGAGCAGGAGGTCGGTGCGGGCACGGGTCACCGCGACGTAGGCGAGTCGGCGCTCCTCCTGCTGCTGATACGCGCGATAGGCGTCCTTGAAGCGTTTGAGCGCCCCGCCGTGCGGATTCGCCTTCGTCGCACCTCCGGAGAGCGAGGCCTGCGCGAGCTTCTGCCGCTTCGCAGGGTCGGTCTCCTCACCCATCGCCCCGATCGGATCCCATTCGAAGCGCGGCAGGGCGTCACGGTCACCTCGCAGAGCGAACGGCACGACGCCGAAACCGAACCATCCGGACGTATCGGAGACGCGGCTGGGGAGCTCATCGACCACGAGGCGCACCACTGCGACGGCGTCCCACTCCAATCCCTTCGAGCCGTGGATCGTCAGCAGCTGCACGACCCCCGGTTCTGGGGGCTCGGGGCGCGGCATCAGCTCGTCGGTGCTCTCCGCCTTGTCGAGCCAGGCGAGCAGACTCCCGATGGAGCCCCGTTCGTCGGCGGCGAGGAACGCCCGGACCTCATCGGTGAAGGCACGCAGCTGCGTCGCCGCGATTCGCGCGGGGCCCCTGGTCTCGTTCGACGCCAACTCGATGTCGAGCCGGAGCTCGAGCTCGATGAGGCGGATCAGCTCGGGGATCGGCTGGGACGCCGCGCGCCGCAGCCGCTCGAGCATCTCGCCGGCCGCGCGGATGCGGGTGCGGCCGTCGGGCGTGATGGTCTCGAGCAGGCGGTAGTCGTCGCGCACCGCCCGCACCACGTCGACCGCGTCGATGATGGAGACCGCCTCGTCTGCTCCGCGGGACGAGCGCAGCTTTTCGCGCACCTCTTCCGGGAGCGGAGCCATGGCAGTGTCCCGCTCGGCCAGGGCTCGGCCGAGGTCGTACAGCGCCCCCATGTCGGCGACTCCGACGCCGAAGCGGGGACCGGTGAGCAGACGGATCAGGGCCGAGCCCGCCGTCGGGTCGTGCACCACCCGCAGCGTCGACACGACATCGACGACCTCGGGGGTGGTGAGCAGTCCGCCGAGCCCGAGGATGCGATGCGGAATACCGCGGGCCGCGAGCGCTGCGGCGAAGGTCTGCATGTGCCGCTTCGAGCGGAACAGGATCGCGCCGGTGTGCGGGACGCCGCCCTGCGCGCGCCCGGCCAGGCGGGAGGTGTGCGCGGCCCGACGGTCGGCGAACCACTCCGCGACGGCGTCGGCCTCGTCGTCGACCGTGAACGGGAATCGGACGCTCACCTCGCCGGCGCCTGCACCGGGACGCGATTCGAGCGGCGGCACGTCGAGGCCCGGGCGCTGGAGCGGTTCGAGCACGCGATTCGCGATGTCGAGGATGCCGCGATCGTTGCGCCAGCTCGTCATCAGGCTGTAGGTGCGGGCCTTCTGCGTACTCGAGAACGTCGCCGCAAACGCGTAGAGGTTGTCGGCACTCGCGCCGCGCCAGCCGTAGATCGACTGGTGCGGGTCGCCGACCGCCATGACGGCCGAGTCGCGGAAGAGCTCGGCGAGGAAGCGGGTCTGGATGACGGAGGTGTCCTGATACTCGTCGAGCAGCACGACCCGGTGCTGCTCTCGCAGCTCGGCGCGCACGTCGGGAGCCGACTCGACGATGTCGTACGCCCCGCCCACCTGGTCGGCGAAGTCGAGCACTCCCCGTCTGTGCTTCTCGGAGATGTAGTCGCGGACGAGTCGTGCCAGCGTCGGCAGGCTGAGCAGGTTCGTCGCCGCCTTCTCGACGTCGGCGTTGCCCCGGTAGGGCTCGAACGCCCGAGCCTGCTCGAGGGCGATCCGCTCTGCCAGGTCGAGATCGACCCGGTGGTCGAGCGCATCTCCGGCGAGGCGCTGCACGGCATCGATGACCGTGCCGAGTGCGAAGTCGATGTTCTCGAGCTCGGGAAGATCGCTGCGGAGCACGACCTCGCGGGCCAGCATCCAGGACGCCGCCTGACTGAGCATCGCCACGTCGGGATCCCGTCCGATCCGGGCGGCGTGCTCCCGGACGATGCCGTCGGCGAAGGCGTTGTACGTCGAGACGCGCGGCCGCACCATGAGGTCTTCCGCGGCGCGCGGCGTCTCGGGATCCCATCCGGTGCCGAGCTCGGCGGCGAGGTCATCGAGCACATGAGCTCGGACGAGGTCGCGCTGCCGGCCGGGAGCGGCCTCGGTGACCCGCTGGAGGGCGCCGTCTCGCACGATGCGCCCCAGGTGCGGGAGGAGCCCGCGGCGACCGAACTCGTCGATCACCGCGAGCCGGTGGCCGATGCGCTCGGCGAGCTCGCCCGCCGCCTTGCGCGTGAAGGTCAGACCGAGGATCTCGTCTCGGCGCACATGGCCGTTGGCCACCAGCCACACGACGCGCCCCGACATGGTCTCGGTCTTGCCACTCCCGGCACCTGCCACGACCAGCGCGGGCACGGGCGGCGCCTCGATCACCTGCTGCTGCGCCGGGGTCGGAGACGGCTGGCCGAGCGCCGTCGCGATGTCGACCGCCGAGAGAGCTCCCTCACCGGTCCAGTCGGTCATGAACTCACCGCCGATACCGTGTGGATCCGACACGGATGGACGCGGCGCTGCGTGTCGCCGCAGTGCGATTCGACCTGCGCCGTGAAGCTCGAGGCCGACATGCCGCGGGCCGCACCCACCACCCTGCGCAAGAAGGCCGACCTCGAATCGTCATCGAGCGTGTGCTGGTGGGCGATGCGGTAGTCGCTCTTGGCGAGGGTCTTCGACACGATCACGAGTCGTGCACCGGCGAGGGACTCCGGTGGGGCGCCCTCGACGAGCCCCTCCTGCACGGCGACCTGGTAGGCGGCGAGCTGGGCGTGCTCGAGCACGCCGGAATCCGACTCGGGGTCGTTCTTGCCGGTCTTGAGGTCGACCACGACGGTCGGACCGGGGGCATCGCCCGCCATCCGCTCCCAGCCGCGACCGCGGGCATGGGGGTGTTCTCCGAGGCCGGGCGGGTACGCCTCGACGCGGTCGATGTAGCCGTGGATGATCGCCTGGTTCGCCCGATCCTCGCCGACGGCGTGCACGGTCGGGAGGGCATCGTCGGTGTCGGGGACGTCGACCGCGAAGCGGAACTCGACCTCGCTCCCGATCACTCGACCACCGTCGCCCTGCACGTCGCCCAGGTACGTGTGCAGCCGATCGACGAGGAGGTCGGCGCGGCGGCGCTCCTTGCGTCCGATCCACTCCGTCTCGAAGTCGAGTTCCGGCCAGTGCTCGGCGACGATCGCGCGCATCTGCTCGAGATCGCCGTCGGGGACCCGCTCCATCGCCTCGTGCACGATGGTGCCGATCCCGGCGGTCGGCGGCATGACCGTGTCTCCGCCCAGCGACGACACGACCCAGTTGAGGCCGCACTCCTCGTAGGACTCCATCTTCGACGGCGACACCCGCGCGCCGGCGACGGCGAGATCGCGCAGTGGCGCATCCGTCGAGGCGGGGGTCACCCCGTACCACTCGGCGGGGTCCGCTCCCGGCACTCCCTCGCGGGCCAGCACCGACAGCTGCCCGGCGGCCTCGCGCCGCAGCGGCTCCGATGGCACAGAGGTGAGCGTGCGGCGATGCCGTGCGACCAACCCGCGGAGAGTGAGCGGATGCTCGGCCGATGCATGACGCTCCGGCGGATCGGGCGCAGGAAGGAAGCCGAAGAACGCGCTGGGGGTCAGGTCGTCGTCGTCGACCGCCGTGATGAGGAGCCGGTCGCGGGCGCGGGAGATCGCCCGGACGAACAGCCGCAGCTCGTCGTGCAGGGCGGCTCGACGACGGTCGACGACCCCCGGAGGCTCGACGCTCACACCGGTGCGGGCGGCCTCGAGTGCATCGGCGAGGCGCCAGGTCTGCAGCAGTCCACCACGCAGTCGTACGTTCGGCCAGACGCCGTCCTGCACCCCCGCGACGACGACCGCATCGAACTCGGTTCCGAGCGCCGTCGCCGGGGTGAGCAGCGTCACCTTCCCCGGTCGGTCCGGCGTCGAGAGGGAGTCTTCCGGCACCTCGCTGTCGAGGATGTCGCGCACGAAGGCGTCGGGCTTCTCATTCGGCGTGCGCTCGACGAACCGCTTCGCCGCGTCGAACAGCGACACGAGGGCATCGAGCGATCGTGCGGTCTCCGCGCCGGTGGGGAGCAGCGAGATCTCGCGCCACGCCACCTGCAGTCGCCGCCCGTCGACGGCCCTCGCCTGGTCCCACACCCGCCAGAGCAGGTCGTGGATCGTCTCGCCCTCGACTGCGGCACGGGCGACGGCGTCGATCGTCTCCGCGAAGCGCTCCGCCGTGCGCGATTCGGGCGCATCGATCAGGGTCAGGTGCGCGGGATTCGCCATCGCTTGCCGCAGCAGTTCTCGCGCCGGCGTCGACCCGCCCTGCGCGAGCTCGATGTGTCGGAGGCGCGCGCGCAGCCGTCGCAGGCCGATCGCATCCATCCCGCCGAAGGGCGTGCGCAGCGCTTCTTCCAGCGCCTGCGGGGTGCGCTCGTCGACCGGAGTCAGCGCGAGCCGGACGATCCCGACGATGTCACGCACGATGCCCTCGCTGCCGAGCGGCCGCTGCACGCCCGCGGCGCGCGTCGGGATCTCCCTGGCGGCGAGCTCGGTCTCGAGCGTGGTCACCTGCCGCGTGTCGTGCGCGATGACGGCCATCTGATCCCAGCGGATGCCATCGCTGAGATGCCAGTCCCGCATCACCCCGGCGATGCGGTCGAGCTCCTCGTGAGGCGACGGTGCGAGGAACGTCGTCACCGCGGCGGCCACCTCGTCGGTGGCGGGCAGCGGGGCGCGCCGATGATCCACTCGACCCGACACTCCGATCGCCTGCGTCACCGTTCGCGTGAGCGAGGTCAGCGCCGGCTGCTGGCGGTGCGGTCCGTCGAGGACGTGGACCTCACCCAGCGCGCCGGCGAGCTGCGCGAACAGCTCGGGGCTCGCCCCGCGGAAGGCGCCGGACGAGATGTCGGGGTCGCCGAACGCGAGGACCGCGATCCCCCGCGTCTGCAGCGCGCGCACCACGGCGATACCGCCGCGGGTGAGCTCCTGGGCATCGTCGATCAGCACGACGCGCAACGGCGCCAGGGGGCCGAGCGCCGCGGCATCGGCCGTCTGCAGGATCATGCTCGCCTCGCTCAGCAGGTCGGCGGCGTCGCGGTGCGCCGAGCGCGCCGCATCGAGCACCGATCGGTACTCGATGAGGAACTCGCCGGCGGCCGCCCACACGGCGTTGCCCGACGTGCGCAGCTGCTCGGGCTGGACGCCGATCTCGGTGCACTCGGCGAGGAAGGCACGGAGCTCGGACCGGAACCCCTTCGAAGCCCGAACCGAGACGCTGAGCGCCTCGGGCCAGAGGATGCGCCCGTCTTCCGCGTCTCCGGCGAGGAGCTCGGCGATGATCCGGTCCTGGTCAGCGCCGGTGAGCAGGGCCGGCGGCTCGGCGCCCGCGCGCACCATCGCTCCGCGCACCAGCTGGAAGGCGAACGAACCCAGAGATCGGGCGAGCGGCCCCGGGGTGGCCTGGCCGATGCGGACGCCGATGCGGTCGCGGAGGGCCGTGGCCGCCTGCCGGCTCGGGGTCAGCACGAGAACCTGTTCCGGCTTCATGCGCTCGGCGTCGAGCAGGTGCACGACTCGGTCGACGAGCGTGCGGGTCTTCCCTGTACCGGGAGCGCCGATGATGACCCCCGACGCGGTCGCCTGGGCGAGCACGACGGCTCGCTGCGCGGCATCCGGTGTCATGTCCTCCACGCTATCGGGACGTCCGGACATCGTCGCTCCGGCCCGCTCGTGCCCTGTGCGCTCACGGCGAAACCGGCCCGCCCCGCCGATCCTGCCCTGGTCACGCGCGGTAGAGTTGGCGAGTCCGACGAACTTCGAGGAGCACCCGTGGAAATCCGCATCGGCATCATCAACACCGGCCGTGAACTGAGCTTCGACACCGGCGCGAGCGCGGACGAGGTCCGCACCCAGGTCTCCGCCGCACTCGAGCAGAGCTCGACGCACCTGAACTTCTCCGACGTGAAGGGCAACTCCTACCTCGTCCCGACCGCGAACCTCGCCTACATCGAGCTGGGCACCGAGGAATCGCGCCGCGTCGGCTTCGTCGCCTGACCCCGCGATGTACATCCTCCTCGCTCTGATCGGCGCGTGTGCTCTCGGCATCGGCGCGCACTACCTGATCGGCGGCCGCGAGCTGCGCGGCGTGGTGGTCACTCCGGCGATCGCGACTGCCGCGGCCGCCATCCTGTACACGAGTCTGCAGTGGGCGGGCGTCGGCGAGGACAGCATCTGGCTGTGGCTCGCCAGCGTGCTCGGCGCGGTCGTCGTGGCAGTGCTCGCGACGCTGGCGCTGGTCGCTCTGCGTCGGCGTTCGGATGCCGAGGCCAGGGCAGCACTCGGCATCTGATCCGACGGGACGCCTGAGGTGGACGCACGACGCACGCTGTGGTGGATCCGCGTCTGCATCGCCGTGATGATCCTCGGCCTGTTCGTGAGCGGGGTGACGGCATTCCCGCTGAGGGTCGAGCTCGTGATCGGCTCCGACCTGCTGCATGCCTCCCCCGCCGTCGACTGGTTCCCGGACGCGGTCGCCTGGGTCGACCGGGTGGCCGCCGCTCTGGTCGACGTGGACGGCCGCTATCCCTTCATCTCCTACGGCACCGATTGGCTCGCGTACGCGCACCTCGCGATCGCCGTGGTGTTCATCGGCCCCCTCGTCGATCCGGTGCGCAACATCTGGGTGATCCAGTTCGGCGTGATCGCCTGCGCCGGGATCATCCCGCTCGCGCTGATCGCCGGCGGCGTGCGCGGCATCCCGCTCGGATGGCAGCTGATCGACATGTCGTTCGGCGTGATCGGCGTCATCCCGCTTCTCATCGCCTGGCGGCTCACACGGCGGCTCGAGCGGATGCGTTCCGTCTAGGAGGCGAGGCCCATCGCGTCCATCCGCCGGGCGTGCGCGCCCATGAGCTCGGTGTACACCGGTTCGATGCGCTCGTCGTCGGCGGCGAGGTGCTCGGGCCGCAAAGCCGAGCGGCACACGAGGATGGTGTCGCCCACGAGGCGACGCGCCCACATCGACAGCAGCGAACGCCACTCCTCGTCGCTCTCGATGGTCTCCTGGATGATCGCGACGATCTCGTGCCGGGCGTCGTCCTCACGGAGGATCTGGGCGACCCGGCGCCCGGTGTCGGCGTAGCTGGACGCGAGCGCCAGATAGAAGTCGTCGAGCATCCCGGCGGTGATGTACACGGCGAGGAGCGTCTCGCGGGGACGTGCTCCGATGGTCTTGCGGCGGAACGCGTCGAGGTTCTCGCGGAACGGCAGCATCACCTGGGTCGGGTCGTCACCGCGCTCGGCGATGACGTCCACGATCGCGCGGTGCTTCGTGAGGGCCGCCCCCGCGGCGCGCGAGAGCGACTCCTTCTCCGACAGCTCCGGCGTCGCACGGATGAGGCGGGTGAGGGTCTCGAAGTAGCCGAGCTGCAGGTAGGCGGCCTGGCCGAGGAAGCGGTCGAGCTCCGGCGCGAGTTCGGCGAAGTCGACACGGGTCGCGTCACCCTGATCGCCGCGGCTCCGCAGAGCGAGCGTGCGGCGGGGCGCGGCATCGCGCTGCCAGAACCACTTAACCACGAGGTCTCCCTACCGAGTTCGCCACGTCGTTCACAATACTCGCGCACGGGTGCCCTTCCTGGCCCCTAGCACGGCTCGGGTAGGCTGGGCGTGTCCCGCCGTCGGAGCGGGACCCCGCGCCTGTGGCACAAGAGACGGCGTGGATCCGTTTACGTGGCGATCCCACCGGTCGCCGGACAGGCAATTGAACAAGTGACAACTTTCGCTGACCTCGGCGTCGATCAGGACATCGTCGACGCAATCGCCGCAAAAGGCATCGTCGACGCATTCCCCATCCAAGAGCAGACCATCCCTCTCGGCCTTCCCGGCCAGGACATCATCGGCCAGGCGAAGACCGGAACGGGAAAGACCTTCGGTTTCGGCATCCCTGTCGTCCAGCGTCTGGGCCCGAACCCGGAGCACGGCGTCAAGGCACTCATCGTGGTGCCGACCCGCGAGCTCGCCGTGCAGGTGTACGAGGACATCGATCTCCTCACCAGCAACCGCTCGACCAGCGTCGTCGCGATCTACGGCGGCAAGGCGTACGAGGGTCAGATCGACCAGCTCAAGGCCGGCGCGCAGATCGTCGTCGGCACTCCCGGTCGCCTGATCGACCTCGCCGGCCAGCGCCTGCTCGACCTGTCGAACGCGACCGAGGTCGTGCTCGACGAAGCCGACAAGATGCTCGACCTCGGCTTCCTCGCCGACATCGAGAAGATCTTCCAGAAGGTGCCTGAGGTGCGGCACACGCAGCTGTTCTCGGCGACCATGCCCGGCCCGATCGTCGCCCTCGCGCGCCGGTTCATGACGAACCCGATCCACATCCGCGCGACCGACCCCGATGAGGGGCTGACGCAGGCGAACATCAAGCACCTGGTGTACCGCGCGCACTCCATGGACAAGGACGAGATCATCTCCCGCATCCTGCAGGCGGAGGGCCGCGGCAAGACCGTGATCTTCACCCGCACGAAGCGCGCAGCGCAGCGTCTCGTCGATGAGCTGGGCGACCGCGGCTTCAACGTCGGCGGAGTGCACGGCGACATGGGCCAGGACCAGCGCGAGCGCTCGATGGCCGCGTTCAAGGCCGGCAAGCGCGACGTGCTCGTCGCGACCGACGTCGCCGCGCGCGGAATCGACGTCGACGACGTGACGCACGTCATCAACCACACCATCCCCGACGAGGACAAGACGTACCTGCACCGCGCCGGTCGTACGGGCCGCGCCGGCAAGACGGGCATCGCGGTGACCTTCGTCGACTGGGAGGACCTGCACAAGTGGGCCCTGATCAATCGCGCCCTCGAGTTCGGCCAGCCCGAGCCCGTCGAGATCTACTCGTCGAGCCCGCAGCTGTTCGAGGATCTCGACATCCCCGCCGGCACGAAGGGTCGTCTCCGGGCTGCTCCGAAGACCGAATCCGTGAAGACCGAGCGCACGCGTCGGCCCGAGCGGGCAGCGGATGCCGCCGCCGAAGGCACCGACGAGGGCGGGACGCGCCGCCGCCGGCGCCGTCGCAACAGCGAGAACCCGGTCGGCTCGACGTTCGCCGAGGGTGCCGCCGAGGCATCCGGCAGCGAAGCGCACTCCGACCAGTCCGCCGATCGCAGCGCCGACGGCGGCGGAACCCACGACGGCGCCGGCAAGGAGCACCACGACGGCAAGCCGGCTCCGGCGCGTCGTCGCCGTCGTCGTCGCGGCGGCTCGGGCGCTCCCGGCGCAGCGCCGGTCGCCGGCGCCTGAACGACTGACTAGTCCAGAGGGGCGGATGCTGCGCGAGCGGCATCCGCCCCTTCGGCGTTCTCCGCGGACGGACCCCGCAGCGCGGCCGGCACCTGCGGCGGATACACCCACGCCACCAGCACCACCGAGATCACCATCAGCAGGAACCAGGAGCTCAGCTTGCTGAGCGACACCGGCTGCCATGCCTCGATCTGGTCGGGATACGCCCACGCTCCCGCCCACGTGCCGATGTTCTCGGCGAGGTAGATGAACACCGCCACCCCGGCGAACGCGAGCAGCAGCGGGAGTCGGATGATGCGTCGCCACACGCGCGCGTGCATGACCGTGGGCATCCACAGCACCACGACGCCGGCCAGCAGCAGCCAGCGGGCGTCCCACCACCAGTGGTGGGTGAAGAAGTTCAGGTAGATGCCGGCGGCGAGGATCGCGGTCAGGCAGCGCCGCGGATACCGGGCGAAGCCGAGGTCGAACATCCGGTAGACGCGCACCATGTACGAGCCGACCGCCGCGTACATGAACCCGCTGAACAGCGGCACGCCGCCGATGCGGAGGATGCCGTCCGCGGCATACGCCCACGAGCCGACGTCGGTCTTGAACAACTCCATGACGGTGCCGGTGAGGTGGAAGAGCACGATGACCCACAGCTCGCGGCCGCTCTCCAGCCGGAAGACGAGCATCCCGATCTGGATCAGCACCGCGGCGATGGTGAGCGCATCGTTGCGCGCGAGAGCCGCATCATCCGGGTACCACAGCTGCGCGGCGACGATCACGACCAGGAGCGCAGCTCCGAAGATGCACGCCCACGCCTGCTTGAGGACGAAGACCGTGAACTCGACGAGTCCCGCGCGAATGCCGTTGGCCGGAGCGCCGAGGAGCACGCGGTGGGCGAGCGCATCGACGCGGCGCTCCAGGGAAGTCGCTCGCTGCATGCCGTCGACCGTATCCGCGCCGTTCGACAGTCGGCCGGGAGAGTCCCGGCAGTACGCCGTGGATCAGGGGAGTCGCGGAGCCGTGCCGGTCCCGCGGTCTATGATCCGCGCGACCATCTCCTCGGCCGTGGTGTTCTCACCCGGACGGTTCGGCTTTCCCGTGCCGTGATAGTCGCTCGATCCCGTGACGATCAGATCGTGCGCCGCGGCGATCCCGCGCAGGACGTTCTTGCCGCGTTCGGTGTTCTCGCGGTGGTCGATCTCGAACCCGCCGAGCCCCGCGTCGATCAGCCGCTCGATGTACGGGACCGGCATCATCATGTCGCGCCCGGTCACCGGGTGGGCGATGACGGCCACTCCCCCGGCGTCGGTGATCAGCCGTACTGCGGTGAGCGGGTCGGGCGCGTAGTGCGGTTCGTAGTAGCCCTCGCGGGGGTGCAGGATCCCCTCGAACGCCTCGGTGCGGTCGCGGACGATCCCGCGCGCCACCAGCGCGTCGGCGATGTGCGGGCGTCCGACGGTCGCGTCGAGCATGGTCTGCTCCAGCACGTCGTCCCAGTGCAGGTCGTAGTCGCGGCCGATGTTGCGCACGATCCGCTCGGCGCGGCCGATGCGGTCGCCGCGGATCCGATCGGTCTCAGCGCGCAGCGCCGCATCCTCCGGGTCGAAGAGGTAGCCGAGCACGTGCACGCTGCGCCACTCGTGCTTGGCGGAGAGCTCCATGCCCGGGAGGAACGTCATCCCGAGTGCGGTGGCGGCGTCGCCCGCCTCGACCCATCCGGTGGAGCGGTCGTGATCGGTGAGGGCGAGCGTGCGCACGCCGCTCGCGTGGGCCTGTCGCACCACCTCGGCAGGACTCTCCGTGCCATCGGAATGGTTGGAGTGCAGGTGCAGGTCGGCGGGACCGGCGAACCCGTACGACGGATTGGACATCCTCCGAGCGTACCGATCAGCACCCCCGTCGGACGCGCGGCACGGCAGGGACTTCACAGGCGGCGCTTCTAGGCTGGAGGGGATGCTTCGACTACTGGGGATCCTGTTCACCGTGCTGCTCGCGATCGCCGCGGCCATCACGGTGTGGCCGCAGTTCTTCCACCTCGAGCAGACCTATCCGTTCGCACAGCTCGTGTCGGTTCGCGGGCTGGTCCTAGGCGGTTTCCTGATCCTCGCGGTGCTCGCGCTGCTGCTGATGTTCGCCCGGCCGCTGCGCGGCTTCGCAGCATCCGTCCTGATCGTCTCGCTGCTCGCGGCAGGGGCCGTCGGCGTGGTCGGGGCCACCCGCGGCTTCGGAGCGTCGGCGCTCCCCGAGAAGACCGAGAGCAGCGTGCGCGTGCTCACCTGGAACACCGCCGGTGAGGCGGTCTCCGCCGAGCAGATCGCGCAGCAGGTCCTCGAGCAGGGGGCCGACATCGTTGCGCTCCCCGAGACGACCGAGGCCGTCGGCGAGCAGATCGCCCTGATGCTGCGCGAGCAGGGGCATCCGATGTGGGTGCACCACGTGCAGTTCCGGCCCGACGTGCCGAACGGACCGCAGTCCTGGCAAACGACCGTGCTCGTCGCGCCCGATCTCGGCGAGTACTCGGTGATCGAGTCGTCGAAGGACGGCACGAGCAACACCGGTTCGGTGCCGAGCGCGGTCCTGATGCCGATCGACGGCTCAGGACCGACGATCGTCGCCGTGCACGCGGTGGCGCCGCGCATGGAGGAGATGGAGCAGTGGCGGAGCGATCTCCAGTGGATCGCCGACCAGTGCCCGGCGGGCGACTTCATCCTCGCCGGTGACTTCAACGCGACTGTCGACCACATGGCGCCGCTGGGTGTCGAGGGCGGCGACATCGGGTACTGCCGCGACGTGGCCTCCCGCACGGGCAGCGGACTCGCCGGCACCTGGCCGAGCTCGCTGCCGCCGCTGGCCGGCGCGCCGATCGATCATGTGATGGCTTCGCCGAACTGGGCGCCGTCCGGCTCCCTCGTGCTCGACGACGCGGGCGGGAGCGACCACCGCGCCCTCGTCGTGCAGCTGGAGCCGGCCGGCTGATCTCCCGCTCCTGTCGCGCAGATGACAGACTGGAGGGATGAGCACCGGAGAGCGCGACACGATCGCAGAAGCCGCCGTAGAGATCCCCGCCGAGGCCACGACCGAGGCCGTGGAGAACAGCACCACGAACCGCAAGCAGCCCTTTCCGCAGGGCTTCCTCGACACCATCTCGACCGGGTGGGCCGAGCGGCCGGAGACCCTCCCCGCTCCCCGGGCCCAGGCGAGCTTCGCAGCGGCGCGTCGCGCAGCGGTGTCGGCGGCGTTCCCGGGCAAGCGCCTGGTGATCCCGGCAGGATCCCTCAAGCAGCGCAGCAACGACACCGACTACGTGTTCCGCGCGCACTCCGCCTTCGCGCACCTCACCGGCTGGGCGTCCGATGCCGAGCCCGACTCGGTCCTCGTCTTCGAGCCCACCGACGGCGGACATGACGTCACCCTCCACTTCCGCGAGCGCGCCGACCGCACCACCACCGAGTTCTACGCTGACGCGACCGTCGGCGAGTTCTGGATCGGCCCGCGGCCGTCGCTCGCCGGCGTGGCCGGCGATCTCGACATCGCGACCTCGCACCTGCACGAGTATCTGCCGGTCGACGGCGAACTCGTCCTCGAAGACGACGAGGACCTCACCCGCTTCGTCTCCGAGCTGCGCCTGATCAAGGACGAGTTCGAGATCGCCGAGATGCGTCACGCGGTGGAGATCACCGCGAAGGGGTTCGACGACATCATCCGCGAACTGCCCCAAGCGATCGACCACGCCCGCGGCGAGCGCGTCGTCGAGGGTGTCTTCCACCGGCGGGCCCGGGAAGACGGCAACGGCGAGGGGTATGACACCATCGCCGCGTCCGGTCCGCACGCGTGCTACCTGCACTGGACGCGCAACGACGGCGGGGTGGTGCCCGGCGACCTGATCCTGGTCGACGCCGGCGTCGAGGCCGACAGCCTCTACACCGCCGACATCACTCGCACGCTCCCCGTCTCCGGCAGGTTCACCGAGGTACAGCGCCGCGTGTACGAGACGGTGCGCGAAGCAGCGGATGCCGCGTTCGCCGCGGCCCGCGTCGGTGTCCGCTTCCGCGATGTGCACGCGGCCGCCATGACCGTGATCGCCCAGCGCACGGCCGAGTGGGGTCTGCTGCCGGTCACGGCGGAGGAGGCGCTCGATGCGGACAAGGGCGGCCAGCACCGTCGTTACATGGTGCACGGCACCTCGCACCACCTCGGCATCGACGTGCACGACTGCGCGCAGGCGCGTCGGGAGATGTACTACGACGGCATCCTCGCGCCGGGCATGGTCTTCACGATCGAGCCGGGCCTGTACTTCCAGATCGACGACCTCACGGTGCCGGCGGAGCTGCGCGGCATCGGCGTGCGCATCGAGGACGACATCCTGATGACGGCCGACGGCCCGGTGAACCTGTCGGCGGACATCCCCCGCACCGCCGACGAGGTCGAGGCCTGGATCGCCCGGCTGCAGAGCTGACCCGACTCGATGCACGAGGGCGAACTCACGCTCGACGACGCGGCGGCGGGACAACTCATCGCACGGCGGTTCCCCGAGCTGGGTGAGCTGCCGCTGCGGCGGGTCGACACCGCCGGCACGGTGAACACCATCGTCCGCGTGGGTGATGAGCTCGTCGCGCGCTTCCCGCTCCTCGGCGCCTCGGAGGCGGAGCTGACCGGCGAGGCGGCGGCGATGGACGAGTTCTCATCGATGAGTCCGTTCGCCGCGCCTCGATCGTTCGGCATCGCTCCCCCGTCGGACGGGTATCCCTCCGCGTGGTCGGTGCAGACGTGGGTGGAGGGCGAGCTCGCCGATCCGGAGCGGGATGCCGCATCGGAACTGCTCGCTGCGGATCTCGCGTCGCTCATCACCGCGCTGCGTGCGGCCGATGTGCGGGGACGCGTGTTCGACGGTCACGGCCGTGGCGGCGATCTCCTCGACCACGAGGAGTGGGTCGCGCACTGTCTCGAGCAGAGCGGGCATCTGATCGACGAGCCGCGTGCGACGGCGCTGTGGGCGAGGCTGCGCATGCTGCCACCCTCGGGCGCGGACGTCATGAGCCACCGCGACCTCACGCCCTTCAACCTGCTGGTCGGCGGGCAGGACGGTGCAGCCCGACTGTGTGGCGTGCTCGACACCGGCGGTTTCGGACCGGCCGACCGCGCGCTGGACCTCGTCGCCGCGTGGCACCTGCTCGATGCACCGGCGCGACAGGTGCTGCGCGACGACGTCGGAGCGGGCGAGGTCGAGTGGCGGCGCGGAGCGGCCTGGGCGTTCCAGCAGGCGATGGGCCTCGTCTGGTACTACGAGCAGTCGAACCCTCCGATGAGTGCTCTCGGACTCTCCACGATGCGCCGTTTGCTCACCGACGAGGAGCTGTCGGCGCTCGCCTGACCCTCGGACTGGATCAGAAACGGTGCGGGAGCGGGCCCCGCCAGAGCATTCTTGATCCAGCATCGCTCCCTGAGCGGAGACCTGTCACGCCTGCCTCCCGCGGAAGACGGCGGTCCGGAGTTCGACCGCCCAGACGTCGCGGGCCGGCATGTCGCGCGCCTCGGCGACCGCGATCTCAGCCTCGATGTCGTAGGGCACCCGCACGAACTGCACTCCGAACGGGTCGGAGGCGGAGGCGCCGCCCTCGAGGATCACATACGACGGCGTGGGCTCGTCGAGCGGATTGCCGACGCTGCCGACGTTGAACAGGGTCCGCCCGTCTTCGGACTCGATGTACGCATCGTGGATGTCGCCGTAGCCGACGACGTCGGGAAGCGGACCGTCGCCGGTCATCGCGGTGTTCTCGAACATGCCCGCGAACTGCTCGGGCGTGTGGTGGAAGTGCACCCGCACGTGCGGGCTCTCGGCCGACGCGTGGAACAGCCGGATGCGCCGCCCACTCAGCTCCAGGTCGAGACTCAGGGGCAGCTCGGACAGCCACTTCCTACTCGCCTCCGACAGCTCGTCGCGCCACCAGACCATCTCCGGCGGGCCGTCATCGGGGATGCCGGCGAGGAAGTCGTCCCAGTTGCCGCGCACGCTGACCTCGCACACCTCGCGGCAACGGATCACGGCCTCGTCACCGCGCGGACCCTTGCCCGCGGTGTCACCCAGGTTGATGATGCGCCGGATGCCGCGTGCCGCGATGTCGTCGAGCACGGCTTCGAGGGCGGTCAGGTTGCCGTGAATGTCGGAGATCAGAGCGATGCGTTCAAGACTCACCCGGCCATCCTCGCACTCAGCGCCGGACGAACTCCGCAACGAATGGAGCCAGGGACGCCCCGATCTCGGATGCCGGGCGCTTGCGGCCCTTCACCTCGAACGTGTGCCCGCCGCCGTCGATCCAGACGACCTCGGCCTCCTGACACGTCGCCACGGCTTCCTCGAACTGTTCGACCGGCTGGATGAACGGATCGTTCGTGCCCTCGACGAACAGCTGCGGCACGCCGATGGCCGGCAGGTGCTCGATGCGCGGCTTCTCCGGCTTGCCGGGTGCGTGGAGCGGGTAGCCGAGGTACGCGAGCCCGTCGACGACGAGCCCGTCGGCGACCGCCATGGACGCCATCCGTCCGCCGTAGGATTTGCCGGTCGCCCAGATCGTCGCACCGGGGTCGGTCTCGCGCGCGAAAGCCACCACCGCGCGCCAGGTGGCGATCGCGTGCGCCGCCGGCCCCGGCATCCGCCGCCCCTGTTCCACGTACGGAAAGTTGAAGCGCAGCGTGGAGAAGCCCAGCTCGCCGAGTGCTTCGGCGAAACCGGTGAGGAAGGGGTGGTCCTTCCCGGTGCCGGCGCCGTGCGCGATGATCACCGTCGCGCCGCTGTCGCCGGCGATCCAGTCCGCAGAGATCGATGTGGGGCCGGTCGGCAGCTCGAGCGCGATGTCGACCATCAGCGCACCGCGGACGGGTGCGGCCTCATCAGACGCCGGCCTGCGGCGTCGCCGGTCCCGTGCCGGGACCGTCGGGCTGCGCCACCGGATCCGCCGGACGCGGCGGCACGACAGGCTCCGGAGCAGGCTCGGGAGCGGGTGCCGGGTCGCCGGCGGGAGCGGGAGACGGTTCCGGAGCAGGAGCAGGCTCCGGGGCGGGCACAGGCGCGCCGGCCGGGATCCGCTCGCCGTACCGGGGAGGCTCGTCGAGGTTCACCGGGGGTCGCACGGGGGCGACCTGAGCCGCACCGAGGACGTTGCGTGCCTTCGAGAGCGACGTGGCCATCACCGTGACCTCGTAGTGATCGGCGGCGAACTGGGTGACGCTCGCGAAGTCGCGACGACGACGCACGATCGCGTAGGTCACGAGGCTCAGCAGCATGCCCACGGCCACGCCGATGAAGACGAAGCCGACGAACAGCTGGATCGGCACCTCCGGGTTGCCGAGCACCAGGATCGCGGAGAGGAAGAGTCCGATCAGCACGCCGTTGATCGCACCGGATCGCGCCGCAGCCGCGTAGCCCAGCTTCCCGGTGACCCGCTCGACCGTGCGCACGCTCTGCCCGACGATCGCGATGTCCCGGGCCGGCACCTCCCCCGCGATCAGCTTCGACACCGTCTTCTGCGCGCTCTCATAGTCGCGCGTCGAGGCGACGATCTCGCCGGTGTCGCTACCGTTCACAGGTCGGTTCAGCATGCTCATCCGGCTATTCTTTCACGCCCTGCCCCTGCGGGACCGGGCGCGCAACCCACAGGGCGTCCCCCAGGCCCGCGCACTACGCTGGGAACGTGAGCACACAACGGGTATTCGCCGCGCGCCTGGCCGGGTGCGCCGTCTTCGACCCCGTCGGCGATCGGCTCGGCAAAGTCCGAGATGTCGTCATCGTGTATCGAAGTACCGCTGCTCCGCGTGTGATCGGCCTCGTGGTCGAGATCCCCGGCCGTCGTCAAGTGTTCCTCTCGATCGGACGGGTCACCTCGATCCGCGCCGGGCAGGTCATCAGCACCGGACTCATCAACGTGCGACGGTTCTCTCCGCGCGCCGGTGAGGTGCGCGTGCTCGCCGAGATGCTCGGCCGGCGGATGACCTTCGCCGACGGCAGCGGCACCGCCGTGATCGAAGACGTCGCGATCGAGCCGAACCGCCTCGGCGAGTGGGCCGTCAGCCAGCTCTTCCTGCGACGGCCGAAGACGAGCGCCTCGCCGTTCGCCAAGGGGCCGACCACCTTCGCCGCCTGGAGCGAGGTCGTCGAGAAGCGCGCGCCCGGCGAGTCTCAGTCCGCGGAGCAGCTGGTCGCGTCGTACGCCGAGCTGCACGCCGCCGACCTCGCCAACACACTCCTCGACCTGCCGCAGAAGCGCATGATCGAGGTCGCCGAGGAACTCTCCGACGACCGGCTCGCCGACGCTCTCGAGGAGATGCCGGAAGACGATCAGGTGCACATCCTCGATTGGCTGGGCGACGAGCGCGCCGCCGACATCCTGGATCAGATGGAACCGGACGATGCCGCCGACCTGCTCGCTCAGCTGCCGCCGAAGCGCCTCGAGCAGCTCCTCGAGCTGATGGAACCCGAGGAGGCCGAAGACGTCAGGATGCTCCTGCGCTACGGCCCCGACACCGCCGGTGGCCTGATGACCCCCGAGCCGATCATCCTCTCGGCCGACGCCACGATCGCGGAGGCGCTCGCGCTGATCCGCCGCCATGAGCTGCACCCGGCTCTGGCATCCGCCGTCTTCGTGACCCTTCCCCCGTTCGAGACACCCACCGGTCGCCTGCTCGGCATGGTGCATTTCCAGCGGATGCTGCGCTACCCGCCGCACGAGCGGCTCGGCGGCATCATGGACGACAGTCTCGACCCGGTGCCCGCCAACGCGTCGGCCGCCGAGGTGGCGCGCCTGCTGGCGAGCTACGACCTCGTCTCGCTCCCTGTGGTCGACGCGGCGCGCCGCCTGGTCGGGGCGGTGAGCATCGACGACGTGCTCGACTACCTCCTCCCCGACGACTGGCGGTCGCACGACAGTGAAGACACCGCGACGACGACCGAGGAGGTGCGCTGATGGCACGCAATGCGCCCCGCCTCGATGCCCCGCTCGGCCGCGGAACCACGCGGCAGCGCCCGACCTCACGCGACCGTTTCGGCCGTTTCACGGAATGGGTCGCCCGCGCGATGGGCACCCCGGCGTTCCTGCTCATGCTCACGCTGTTCTGCGTGGCGTGGATCCTCTGGAACACGCTGACACCCGACAACCTGCGGTTCGATGACGCCGCGCTCGGGTTCACGGCGCTCACCCTCATGCTCTCGCTGCAGGCCTCGTACGCGGCGCCCCTGATCCTGCTCGCACAGAACCGGCAGGACGACCGCGACCGCGTGCAGATCGAGCAGGACCGCCAGCGTGCAGAGCGCAACCTCGCCGACACCGAGTACCTCGCCCGCGAGATCGTCGCGCTGCGGATGGCGCTCGAGGAGCGCAACACCCAGCTCGTGACACGGGACGTGCTGCGCCAGGAGCTGAAGACGCTGCTCGCGGAGCTCGACCATGACGAGGAGAAGTCCGCCGACGAGCGATCCGCCGGCGGCGCCCCGTCATGACCGCGGCAGAGAGAGTCCGTGCTGCGGTCGCCGCGGTCACGGATCCCGAACTGCGCCGTCCGATCGGCGACCTCGACATGGTGCGCGACATCGAGGTCGAGGGCGACCGCGCGATCGTCGGTATCGTGCTCACGATCGTCGGGTGCCCGGCCGCGGCGCGCATCGAATCGGATGTCCGGCAGGCCGCGGCATCCGTCCCCGGCATCGAGTCCGTCGACCTCACGATCGGCGTGATGACGCCGGCCGAGCGCAAGGCACTGACCGAGAAGCTCCGCGACGGCCGGCCTGCGCGTCAGATGCCGTTCGGACCCGACTCGCTCACCCGTGTGATCCTCGTCTCGAGCGGCAAGGGCGGGGTGGGCAAGTCGACGGTCACCGCGAACCTCGCCGTCGCCCTCGCCGATCAGGGACTCGCCGTCGGGCTCGTCGACGCCGATGTGCACGGCTTCTCGATACCCGGGCTGCTCGGCATCCCGGCGGGCACGCAGCCCACGCGCATCGACGACCTCATGCTGCCGCCGGTCGCGCACGGGGTGAAGACGATCTCCATCGGCATGTTCCTCCGCGACGGCGAGGCCGTGGTCGCCTGGCGGGGACCTATGCTGCACCGCACGGTCTCGCAGTTCCTCACCGACGTGTTCTTCGGCGACCTCGACGTGCTCCTCATCGACATGCCTCCGGGCACCGGCGACATCGCCATCTCGATCGGCCAGCTGCTCCCCCACGCCGAGGTGCTCGTCGTCACGACGCCACAGACCGCGGCATCCGACGTCGCGATCCGCAGTGGGCTCGTCGCGCGACAGACCGGACAGCGCGTCATCGGGGTCATCGAGAACATGGCGGCGTTCGCGCTCCCGGACGGCACGGTCGTCGACCTGTTCGGAACGGGCGGCGGCGCGGCCGTGGCCGCAGCACTCTCCGAGTCCGGCGATCCGGTGCCGTTGCTCGCCTCGATCCCGCTGAGTCCGGCGCTGCGCGAGGGCGGCGACTCCGGAATCCCGGTCGTGACCGGAGATACGACGGATGCGGCCGCCGTCATGATCCGCGACCTCGCGAAGTCTCTCGCCCGCCAGGGCCGCGGACTGGCGGGGCGTTCCCTGCCGATGTCGATCGGCTAAGGCTCCGAACGAAGATCCCCTAGGCTTCGGACGAGCGCGTGGGGGCTCGGTTCACGTGGCTTCGAGGTCGTACGGGGGCCGGTTCTCGGCGGTGAACTCCTGGCGCACACGCGGTGCGACGGGCTCCATGATGGTGGAGCGCGCCTTCACCGCGGTGGCGGGCTGCGGCTCCTCCATGAGCGCATCGCGGATGATGCGACGCGGGTCGTACTGCCGCGGGTCGAGCTTGCGCCAGTCGACGTCGTCGAGATCGGGTCCGATCTCGTCGCGCATCTTCGACTTGGTGTCGCGGAGGTACTCACCGGCCTTGCGCACCATGCGGGCGAAGCTCTCGGCGGCCTTGGGCAGACGGTCGGGACCGATGATGAGCACAGCGATGAGGCCGATCAGCAGCATCTTCTCGAATGTGAGCCCGAACGTCATGTCTACAGGCTACCGCCGCGCCTGCGGTCACTGCGCGCACGCAGCCCATACGCTGGAGGGAATCACAGCGCAGGCAGAGAAAGGCAGGCCATGAGCGAGCACGAAGCGAACGCACGTTTCCTTCGCGAATCCATCGTCGAGCCGGATGCCATCGCCCGCGCCCGCGCGCACGCACTCGAGCTGGGTGCCGCTCCGATCAGCGCGGTCGTCGGCTCGCAGATCGCGGTGCTCGCCGCGGCGACGTCTGCGCGATCGATCGTCGAGATCGGCACGGGTGCCGGTGTCTCCGGTCTCTGGCTGCTGCGGGGCGCACCGACGGCCGTCCTGACCTCGATCGACAACGAACCCGAGCACCTCGCCGCCGCGCGACAGGCGTTCTCCGAGGCCAAGGTGCCGTCAACCAAAGCCCGGTTCATCACCGGTCGGGCGTCCGACGTCCTGCCACGGATGAACGAGGCGTCCTACGACATCGTCCTGGTCGACGCCGATCCGGAGAACGTCATCGCTTACGTCGAGCATGGTCTGCGGCTCGCTCGCCAGGGCGGCATCGTGCTCGTCCCCCGGGTGCTCGCCGGCGGACGCGTCGCCGACCCTGTGCAGCGCGACGAGATCACCGCGGCCTACCGGTCACTCGTGCAGGAGACGCAGGAGTCGTCGGCCGTGCTGGCGACGGTCTCCCCGGCGGGCGAAGGTCTGCTGCAGCTGATCAGCCTCGCCGATCGCGGCTGAACCACACACCCGCCGAACAAGAAGAGGGCGACGGATCCGAAGATCCGTCGCCCTCTCGGTTCCGCAGACGCGGATCCGGGTCATTATCAGGCCGGTGCCACGACGGCGGCAAGCACGTCGTGAAGTTCCTTGGCCTCGGCGTCGTTCACAGACACGACCAGTCGGCCGCCGCCTTCGAGCGGAACGCGCACGATGATGAGTCGCCCTTCTTTCACGGCCTCCATGGGTCCGTCTCCGGTCCTCGGCTTCATCGCTGCCATCGTGGCTCCTTTTCCTCGGTGGTATGGAATGAGTTTATCGGGTGTCACCGGGACCTGGACGTCACCTGTGAAGAAATGCATCGATCATTAACATTCATGGCACCTGCCAGAAGGTGTTGCCGAGCGCGTACATGGGGAAGATCCAGAGCCATTGGCCGACCAGGCAGAGCGCCAGCACCCCCAGCCGCCACCACCGTGAGCGCGGAACGGCGACGGCGCCCCAGAGCGGACTCAGCGGGAGCAGGAGCCGGAAGGTGCTGGACTGCGGGAAGAACACGGCGAGCAGATACAGCACGTAGCTCGCGCTCCACAACCGCAGGTCGACCCCGATCGCCCGCACCCGACGTGAGAAAAGCAGCGCGACGCCGACCGCGACGACGAGCAGCACGAGCACGATCGGTCCTGCCGACGACGGCAGCCCCCAGTTCCCGAACCAGAACTGCGACGCCTGGATCCACCCCTCGAACGGCACGAAGCCGTCGACTCCGCCGACGATCCAGTGCCGGCGCCACGCGAGCTCGGTGGCGAGATACGCACCCGGGTCCCCGGTGACGATCCCCGCGATCACCTGCCAGGCGAAGCCCGTCGCCGTCGCGAGTGCGCCGAGCGCGACGATGTGCACGATCTCGCGTCCCGCGAGCGGGTCCTCTCTGCGGCGGAACCACCGGACCAGACCGTGCAGCCCGAGGAAGAGAGCGAACGCGAGGATGCCGGGACGCGTGAACGCCATCACCGGGATCAGCACGGAGAGCCACGCGTACTGTCGCCGGACCGTCGCATCGAGCGCCAGGAACAGCAGCAGGAGGAACAGCGTCTCGGCGTAGCCGACCTGGAACATCGCGGCCAGAGGTCCGGCGGCGAAGAAGACCACGGCCCAGAGCGCCGCCGATGCACCGACGCGGTTCCGCAGCAGTCGATGCAGGGCGAGGCAGGCCAGGTATCCGGCCACGAAGGACACCACGAAGGCGCCGAGACCCCATGCGCCGAACACGAACCCGATCGCCTTGGCCGCGTAGGCGAACACCGGCATGAATGCCCAGGCGTTCTCGGCGACCTGCCCCGAATCGGTCAGCGGCAGTTTCGACGGGTAGCCGTTCTCGGCCACCAGCCAGTACCACTGGGCATCCCATCCGAGCACGAAGTCGATCAGACCGGCATCCGCACCGAAGCGGGAGAACGGGGTCGACAGAGACGCCGCGACGATGAAGAAGACGGTCGTGATCAGGCGCGCGGCGAGATAGACGACGGCGATGCGCAGAGCCAGCGGCGTCCGCGCCCAACGGCGAGCGACGCTCAGTGCGACGTGAGCCACGCGCGAAGGCCCCGCTCCACGGCATCGATCTGCGCGAGAGGCACGCGCTCCTCGTCGTGGTGGGCGAGGTGCGGATCGCCCGGACCGTAGTTGACGGCGGGGATGCCGAGCGCCGAGAAGCGCGCCACATCGGTCCAGCCGTACTTCGGCCGCGGCTCGGCACCGACCGCCGCGACGAACTGCTGCGCGATCGCAGCATCGAGTCCCGGGCGCGCGCCTTCGGCGGCATCGGTGATCTCGACCTGGAACCCGGCGAGGACCCCCCGGACGTGCGCCTCGGCATCCGCGGCGGACTTGCTCGGCGCGAAGCGGTAGTTGACCTCGACCTCGCACGCGTCGGGGATGACGTTGCCCGCGACACCGCCGGTGATGCGCACGGCGCTCAGGCTCTCGCGGTAGAGAAGGCCGTCGACCGCGACCTCCTTGGCCCGGTACTCGGCGAGACGGGCCAGGATCGGAGCTGCCCGGTGGATCGCGTTCTCGCCGATCCAGGCGCGTGCGCTGTGGGCGCGTACGCCCGACGTGCGCACGATCGCACGAAGCGTGCCGTTGCATCCGCCCTCGACCTCGCCGTTGGAGGGTTCGCCGAGGATCGCGAAGTCGGCCTGGAAAAGGTCGGGCCGCACGGCTGCGAGCAGCCCGAGACCGTTCTTCGAGGCCTCGATCTCTTCGTTGTCGTACCACATCCAGGTGATGTCGACCACGGGATCGGTGAGCTCCGCGGCAAGCTTGAGCTGCACCGCGGTGCCCGCCTTCATGTCGACCGTTCCGCGCCCCCAGAGGTACGGCACGCCGTCGATGTCGATGTCGCGCGTCGGCACATTGTCGTTGATCGGCACGGTGTCGATGTGTCCGGCGATCGCGACGCGCTGCGCACGGCCGAGGTTCGTGCGCGCGACGATCGTGTTGCCGTGTCGGATGACCTCGAGGTGAGAGTACGGAGTGATCGCCGCCTCGATCGCATCGGCGAGGGTCTTCTCGTCGCCGGAGACGCTCGGGATGTCGCAGATCGCGCGGGTGAGGTCCACGGAGGACGCAGTGAGATCGAGCACCATGCCCCCAGCCTACTTACACCGTCATGCGGGAAGTCGTCGCGCGATGGGCGCGCTAGCGTGGAGGCATGAGTGACGCACGCACGGTATGGGGCATCGGACTGACCACGACGGCCGGAGACGGCACCGTCCTCGACGCCTGGTACCCCGAGGTGCACATCGGCACGCTCTCCGAGGCGGATGCCGCGGCCTCGGTCGAATCCCTCGACTCGCTGACCGGCGCCGACGAGCGCCGTAACGTGACCGTCGACATCGTGCAGCTGCAGATCGATCTCGACGAGGCGCCGGCATCGACGGCGGACGCGTACCTGCGGCTGCACGCGCTCTCGCACCTCGTCGCGCGACCGAACGAGGTGAACCTCGACGGCATCTTCGGCCACCTGCCGAACGTGGCGTGGACCAACGCCGGCCCCATCCACCCCGACGATGCGGCACGCCTGCGTCCGCAGCTGCAGCGCGCCGGCATCCAGGTGCAGGGGCTCGACAAGTTCCCTCGGCTCACCGATTACGTTCAGCCCTCCGGCGTGCGGATCGCCGATGCTTCTCGCGTGCGCCTCGGCGCGCACCTCTCCCCCGGCACCACCGTGATGCACGAGGGCTTCGTGAACTTCAACGCCGGCACGCTCGGCGCGGCGATGGTCGAGGGTCGGATCTCGCAGGGGGTCGTCGTCGGCGCGAACAGCGACATCGGCGCGGGGGCCTCCATCATGGGCACCCTGTCCGGCGGCGGCACCGTCCGCGTCTCGATCGGCGAACGCTCGCTGCTGGGTGCCAACGCGGGCATCGGCATCGCGCTCGGCGATGACTGCATCGTCGAGGCCGGCCTGTATGTGACCGCGGGCTCCAAGGTGATCGTCGCCGATGGACCGAACACCCCCGACGGCGGCAAGCGCACGGTGAAGGCGGCAGAGCTCAGCGGCCAGAACGGCATCCTGTTCTGGCGGAACTCCGTCACGGGCGCCATCGAGGCGAAGCGCCGCGCCGGCGCCGGTGTGACTCTCAACGAGGCGCTGCACGCCTGACCTGTCATCCGCACCGCCGCCGCGCTCAGGGCGCGGCGGGCCGACTCCCAGCATCCCCGTGATACTGTCGATATGACGTCCTTCGCAATGCGAGACGTCTGCGTCGTCGACACGCTCCCGCGCCACTAGCCTGGTTCTGGCCATTTCGAACGGCGAAACGATGCGCGATCCCGCGCCGTCGCCCACCTTCCGCACCCGGCCCTGATGGTTCGTGCGTGCACTCTCGGAGATATACCCCTATGACTTCCTTCCTCGATCTCGGCGTGCCCGCCGACCTCGCCGCCATCCTCGAAAAGGACGGCAAGACCGAGGCGTTCGCGATTCAGCGCGACACGCTTCCCGACTCCCTCGCGGGCCGCGACCTCCTCGGCCGCGGTCGCACCGGTAGCGGCAAGACCATCGCGTTCGCGCTTCCTCTGGTCGCGCGCATCGCCGCATCCAGCCGCAGCAGCCGCGCCGGCCACCCGCGCGGCCTGGTGCTCGCCCCGACCCGCGAGCTCGCCACGCAGATCGCCGCGACCATCGCCCCGCTCGCCGCAGCCAAGGGCCTCCGCGTCACCACCGTGTTCGGCGGTGTCAGCCAGCGTCCGCAGGAGCAGGCGATGCGCAGCGGCGTCGACATCGTCGTGGCCTGCCCCGGCCGGCTCGAAGACCTCATGAAGCAGAAGGTCGTCCACCTGGACGCCGTCGAGGTCACCGTGCTCGACGAGGCCGACCACATGGCCGACCTCGGATTCCTTCCGGGCGTCACCCGCATCCTCACCGCGACTCCGGCCGGTGGACAGCGTCTGCTGTTCAGCGCGACGCTGGACCGCGGCATCGACACCCTCGCCCGTCGCTTCCTCTCGAACGCGGTCAGCCACGAGGTCGACGAAGAGAGCGTGCCCGTGGGCGAGATGACCCACCGCGTGCTCGTCGTGGACTCGACCGACGACAAGACCGCCCTGGTCCGCGACCTCGCGTCCGGCACGGGTCGCCGCATCCTGTTCACGCGCACCAAGCACCAGGCGAAGAAGCTCGCCAAGCAGCTCACGGCTGCGGGTATCCCCGCGGTCGACCTGCACGGCAACCTCTCGCAGAACGCTCGTGAGCGCAACCTCAGCGCCTTCTCGGCAGCTCCCGATGACGGTGGCGTGCGCGTGCTCGTCGCGACCGACGTCGCCGCTCGTGGCGTGCACGTCGACAACGTCGACCTCGTCGTCCACGTCGACCCGCCCGTCGAGCACAAGGCGTACCTGCACCGCTCGGGTCGCACCGCACGCGCCGGCGCCGCCGGCACCGTGGTGACCGTCGTGCTTCCCGAGCAGCGTCGTGACGTCAAGGACCTCCTGCGCAAGGCCGCGATCAGCGCCCCGCTCGAGAACGCGACCCAGGATGCCATCACCGGTCTCGTGCCCGAGCGCGCGGCTCACGTGCGTCCGGCACCGGTCCAGGCGCAGCAGCCGCAGCGTTCGGCCAAGCAGCGTCCGGCCGGCGGAGAGCGCGCCGGAGCCTCCACTCCCCCCGCTCGTCGCCGTCGTCCCCGCTCGGGTCAGGGCGGCCAGGGCGGTGCCGCTCGTCAGGGTGGCGCAGCCCGTCAGAGCCAGGGTGGTCGCGGCTACCAGGGACGTTGATCCTCGGGTGCGCCGGCCCAGTGCCGGCGCACCGCACCGTGAACGGTCGTCGTGCATTCGTGCCGGCGGCCGTTTCGCGTATCCGGACGCGCGTCGGGCTGGCGTCAGCGCTGCACGGCCGCCAGGACGACCGGATCCGAGCACCCGCGGACGAATCCGGCCAGCCGTCGACGGATCTCGAAGCCGAGCACTCGCGCACCGATCCACTCGGCGACCGGCGCGAGCCAGGCCGGCCGGCACGAGAAGTTGTACTTCCAGACCGCCAGCGTCCCCTCCGACACCTCGGTGAAGCGCCAGCCGCCGCCGAGCTTCTCGAAGAACCACGGGCCGGTCTCCATCACCATCCCGACGTTCGTCGGAGGGGCGTAGGAGACGTAGCGACTCACCATCCCGAAGCCGAAGCGCTGGCGCGTGAAAGTGCGCACGCCCTTGCCGGCGGCATCCGCGTCGTCGAGGAAATGCTGCTCGCTGATGAAGGGATCCCAGCGACGTCGGACGGCTCCGGTCGTCTGCGACACGGCGAAGGCCGTCGCAGGGTCGACCGGCACGATGGCCTCGGCGCTGACGACGGGCATCGTGACGACCTCAGCGGGTCTGGAAGGTGCGCTCCGGCGACCCCGTGTACAGCTGCTGCGGGCGACCGATCTTCGTCTGCGGGTCGAGCTGCAGCTCGCGGTACTGCGCCAGCCAGCCGGGCAGGCGGCCGATCGCGAACAGCACGGTGAACATGCGGGTCGGGAAGCCCATGGCCTTGTAGATGACGCCGGTGTAGAAGTCGACGTTCGGGTACAGGCGACGCTCGCGGAAGTAGTCATCGGCCAGCGCGAGCTCCTCGAGCTCCTTGGCGAGGTCGAGCAGCGGGTCGGTGACGCCGAGAGAGGAGAGCACCTCGTCGGCTGCTTCCTTGACGAGCTTGGCGCGCGGGTCGTAGTTCTTGTACACCCGGTGCCCGAAGCCCATCAGCTTCACGCCCTCTTCCTTGTTCTTCACCCGCTCGACGAAGCGCGAGACGCTCTGACCGGAGTCGCGGATCTGGCCGAGCATGCTGAGCACGGCCTCGTTGGCGCCACCGTGCAGCGGCCCGGAGAGCGCCTGGATGCCGGCGGAGATCGAAGCGAACTGGTTCGCGCCGGTGGACCCCACCAGGCGGACGGTCGACGTGGACGCGTTCTGCTCGTGGTCCTCGTGAAGGATGAGCAGCAGCTCGAGCGCCTTCGACATGACCGGGTTGACCTGGTACTCCTCGCTGTGCACGCCGAAGTTCAGCTTGAGGAAGTTGTCGACGAAGCTCAGGGAGTTGTCCGGGTAGAGGAACGCCTGACCGACGCTCTTCTTGTGCGCGTATGCCGCGATCACCGGGAGCTTGGCGAGCATGCGCACCATGTTGAGCTCGACGTGCTCGGGGTTGTGCGGGTCGGTCTGGCCCTCGTAGTAGGTCGAGAGGGCAGCGACCGCCGACGACAGCACCGACATCGGGTGCGCCGTGTGCGGCAGAGCCGAGAAGAAGCGCTTGAGGTCTTCGTGCAGCAGCGTGTGGCGACGGATCTTCTCGTCGAACTCGGCCAGCTCCGTCGCGGACGGCAGTTCGCCGTAGATCAGGAGCCAGGCGACCTCGAGGTAGCTCGTGGTGCCCGCCAGCTGCTCGATGGGATAGCCCCGATAACGGAGGATGCCCTTGTCGCCGTCGATGAAGGTGATGTCCGACTTCGTGGACGCGGTGTTCACGAAGCCGTAGTCGAGGCCCGTGTACCCCGTCTGCTTGGTCAGGGTCGAGAAGTCGATGCTGTCGTGGCCTGCCGTGCCGCGCACCAGTGGGAATTCGGCGGTCGTGTCGCCGATCGTCAGCTTCGCCGTCTGGTCTGCCGCTGCACTCACGCGGGCCTCCTCGTGGTGTCCGCCCGCTCGCGTGTCGCGTCGGTGTGGACAAAGATCTGGGTCTTGCCGGAAATGGCGATCTCACGGCGCAGAAGCGCCTGATCGGGTTACGACCGAATCGCCCTTACAGCCTAGTAGTCGCACCGGCCTACTGTGACAACCGCCAAACAGACGCCCTCTATGAGGAGAGGATCTACAGTTTTTCTCCATGCAGGCGTCTGGCGGCCTCGGCGATGCGATCCGATGCCGCCGTCAGCGCCAGCCGGATGTGCTCGCCGGAGTCGGCGCCGTAGAAGGGACCGGGACCGGCCAGGATGCCGAGGTCGGCCAGACGTCCCATCGACTCCCAGGCGTCGCGGCCCTCGGTCGCCCACAGGTACAGCCCCGCCTCGGAGCCGTCGATGCGGAACCCCGCCGCCTCCAGCGCGGGGCGGAGCGCATCGCGCCGGGCGCGGTAGAGCTCCTTCTGCGCGGCCACATGCTCGTCATCGCCCAGGGCGACCGCCATGGCGTGCTGCACGGGTGCGGGCGGCATGAGTCCCAGATGCTTGCGGGCGGTGAGCAGCTCGCCCACGATGCGGGCGCAGCCGGCGACGAAGGCGGCCCGGTAGCCGGCGAGGTTCGACTGCTTGCTCAGCGAGTACACGCTGAGCAGGTTGGCGCGACTGCCTCCGGTCACCCGCGGGTCGAGCACCGACGGGATGGGTTCGGTCGCCCAGTTGCCGTCCCACCCCAGCTCGGCGTAGCACTCGTCGCTCGCCAGCACGGCGCCGAGCTCACGCGCGCGCTGCACGGCGGCGGCCAGTTCTGACACGGTCCAGGTGCGGCCGTCCGGGTTGCCCGGCGTGTTGATCCAGATGAGCTTCGTGCCCTCCGGCCACTCGGCGGGCTCGTCTGCGGCGACGGGCTCCGCGCCGACGACGCGCGCACCGACCTCGTAGGTCGGATAGGCGACACGCGGGTGCACCACGATGTCACCGGCACCGAGACCGAGGAGCGTCGGCAGCAGGGCGACCAGCTCCTTGGAGCCGATCGTGGGCAGCACGTTCTCGACGGTGAGGTCGGCGACGCCGCGGCGGCGTGCGTACCAGGCGACGATCGCCTCACGCAGTGAGGGTGTACCGACGGTCTGCGGATAGGCGTGTGCGTCGGTCGCCTCGGCCAGCGCGCGCCGGATGATCTCGGGGGTCGGATCGACCGGGGAGCCGACCGAGAGGTCCACCAGTCCGAGCGGATGCTGCGCGGCACGCTCGCGGAACGGGACCACGGCGTCCCACGGGTAGTCGGCGAGGTCGCGAACGCTCACAGCGGGCGCCTACTCGCCCTGGGGCGGGAGCGCAGCGATGATCGGGTGGTCGAACGGGTACACGCCGACCTTGGCCGCGCCGCCGGGCGAGCCGATCTCGTCGAAGAACTCGACGTTGGCCTTGTAGTAGTCCTGCCACTCGTCGGGCAGGTCGTCTTCGTAGTAGATCGCCTCGACGGGGCACACGGGCTCGCAGGCGCCGCAGTCCACGCACTCGTCGGGGTGGATGTACAGCGAACGTTCACCCTCGTAGATGCAGTCAACGGGGCACTCGTCGATGCAGGCGCGATCCTTGACATCGACGCACGGGAGGGCGATCACATACGTCACTCCCCCAGTCTACGGCTCGGTGACGATCCGTTCCTCCGAGGGAGCCGCCTGTGTGCGCACCGGCAGCCGCGAGAACGACGGCCAGGCGATGACCAGGAGGACCAGACCGGCGGTCAGGTACGTCCAGATCCGGCCAGTGAGCGAATCAGCGACCACGACCGACCCACCGGGACCGACTCCGGAGATCAGCACCAGCATGCCCAGCATTCCGAGGCCGGCGGCCACGGCCGCTCCCCTGTCATGGGTGAGTGTGCGGACGGCGATGAGGATCGCGCCGCAGGCGATCGCGCCGACGATCAGGCCCACGGGGACCGGGCCCCACATCAGGCTGTGGCCGATCGTACCGGCGACGCCGTACACCCCGCCCACCAGGGCGGCGGCGACCCACGACACGACCCTCGACACCCAGCTCACACGCACACCTCGATCCTACCGGCGCGGGCCGAGGCCGCCGTGGGTACTGACGCCCGCACCACGGTCACGCGGCGAGGCCGAAGAACCGGAGCAGCGCCGCGACGAGCGCCGCGGCGATGACGACGACGAGGAACGACTGGCGCAGCCAGAGGAGGCCACCCGCCACGAGCAGTGCGGGCACCCGGGCGTCGACGATGATCGCCTGCCCCTCGCCCAGGGTCTGCACCGCCACGAGCGCCGCCAGCAGCGCCACCGTCAGCAGATCGGAGATGCGAGCGGTACGCGGAGCCTCGAGGGCCTGCGGCGGCACGAGATACCCGACAGCCTTCAGCGAGAGGCAGATCAGGGCGGCCAGCAGGATGGCGCTCCAGAGGCTCATGCGGCAGCCTCCGCTCCGGCATCCGTCTGATCCGCTCCGGGAGGTCGTCCCAGCCAGTTGAACCAGCCCACCACGATGGCGACGAAGGCGGCGATGAGGACGGGCAGCCCCGGCATCAGGAACGGGGTGAGGGCCGCAGCGACGACCGCGGCAGCGACGCCGACGGCGATGGCCTGCCGTTGCTGAAGCCGGGGCCAGAGCAACGCGAGGAATGCGGCAGCGGCCGCAGCATCCAATCCCCAGGTCTGCGGATCCCCCAGGACGTCGCCGACGAGCGCGCCGATCAGGGTGGTGATGTTCCACCCCACGAAGATGCCGATGCCGGTGATCCAGAAACCCAGCTGACGCAGCCGCGGCACCGTCTGCGAGATCGCGACGGCCGTGGATTCGTCGATCGTGAAGTGCGCCGCCGCAGCCCGGCGCGACGGACCGCCTCCGACGATCGGCGACATGCGCATGCCGTACGCGACGTTGCGCACGCCGAGAAGTGCGGCGGAGGCGATGGCCGATGGCAGTGCCGCCATCCCGCCGGCAGTGAACACGCCGACGAAAGCGAACTGGGAGCCGCCGGTGAACATCAGCAGACTCAGCACGCACGTCTGCCACACGTCGAGGCCCGATGCCACGGCCAGCGCACCGAACGAGACCCCGTACGCACTCGTGGCGATGACGACACCGAGGGCCTCGCGCCAGACCTCGCGTTCGGCCGTCATCACAGCCCTCTCGCCTCGGTCGTTCGCTTCGGTGAACACATGACTATCATTCTGAACACCCGTGTCTGCATAGTCAAGCGAACGATCGTTTGACATGATGAACGCATGGAGGATCTCCGCACACGCATCTCCCGCACTCTTCGACGAGAACGCGAGGCCGCGAGCCTGTCCGTCTCCGAGCTCGCCAGACGCGCCGGCATATCCAAGGCCACCGTGTCGCAGCTGGAGAGCGGAGCGGGCAACCCGAGCGTCGAGACGCTCTGGGCCCTGGGCGTCGCACTCGGCGTGCCGTTCGCGGTGCTCGTCGATCAGCAGACGAACGCCCCGACTCTCATCCGCGCCGACGAGCTCGCCGGAGTCCCCTCCTCCGCCGCGGCATACAGCGCCACTCTGCTCTCGGCCAGCCCGCCCGGTGCGCGGCGCGACATCTACCTGATCCAGGCGGAACCGGGCGATCCCCGGCGGTCGATCCCCCATCATCCGGGCACGATCGAGCACGTCGTGATGATCGCCGGGCAGGCGCAGATCGGCCCGGTCGGCGATCCGGTGCTGCTGAACCCCGGCGACTACCTGACCTACCCGGGCGATGCCCCCCATGTCTTCGAGGCGACTGCACCCGGCACCAGCGCGGTCCTGATCTCCGAACTGCGCTGAGCAGTTCGGAGCTTCAGCTGACGCTACGGGTCAGTACCAGTTCATCGCCTGCGAGTGCCCCCAGGCGCTGCACGGCGTGCCGTAGACCGAGGAGATGTAGCCGAGGCCCCAGGCGATCTGGGTCGCGGCGTTCGACTGCCAGTCCCCGCCCGCGGAGGCCATCTTGCTGCCGGGGAGCGCCTGCGGGATGCCGGTGGCGCCGCTGGGGTTGTAGGCCTGGTAGTTCCAGCCAGACTCCTTGGTCCACAGGGAGTCGAGGCAGGAGAACTGGTCTCCACCCCAGCCGTACTGGCTCGACATCAGCTGCTGGGCCGTGGCCTTCGCGCCGTCGACGGTGTTCCCCGCGGCGAGGGCGGCAGCGGCCTCCTGCGCCTTCTTCGCGGCCGCAGCGGCAGCGTCATCCGCCTTCTTCTTCTCCTGCGCCGCGGTGAAGGCCTCCTGCAGGTCGGCGGTGGCGGCGAGGACCTCGGCGGTCTCCGTCTCGGCCTTGCCGGAGAGCACGGCCACCGCGATCGACGGCAGCTTCGCACGATCTGCGAGCGCGTCGATGTCGTCCTGCAGCCCGGTCACATCGACCCGGGGCGCGGAGGTCACCTCGAGACCGGACGTCGCGACGTCATAGGCGAGGGCCTGCGCGGAGAGCACGGCATCCTTCGCCTCGGCGACGGGCATCGCGGCGTCGTCGGCCACGCGGGCGAGAGGCTCGGAGCCGGTGACGAGCTGGGCGACGGCGGCCGTCGCATCCGGCAGCTCGGCGCCGGCCGCCGGAGCGGAGACGATACCGGTGGTGAGGGTGATGCCGAGAAGGGTCGCAGCGGCGGTACCGAGGATCAGCATCGGGCGGCGGGCGGTGACGGCTTTGCGAGCGGATGCCGCGGCCGAGGCGCGCCGAAGCGCACGGGATTCATGAAGCACAGGTTCGACTTTCGGGTCGTCGTATGCCGTTTCAGGAGACTCATCGGGAGTTCGTCCCCGGCACAAGTGCTCGAGTCTGCCCTGTCTTCCTGAACGAAAAATCTGTCTCACCTGGGTTTTTCATGAGAAGAGGGCCCTGCGTCAGCCTTTCGGCTGGCGCAGGGCCCTCTTCGCGATGCTCAGGGAGCGAGGATCAGGCGTTGGCGTCTTGACGCTTGAGACGCGCGGTCTCGCGGGCACGCGTGTTCTGGTCCAGGTTCACCTTGCGGATGCGCACGACCTCCGGCGTCACCTCGACGCATTCGTCGTCGCGGGCGAACTCGAGGCTCTCCTCCAGCGTCAGCTGACGCGGCGGGGTCATCGACTCGAACGTGTCGGAGCTCGCTGCACGCATGTTGGTGAGCTTCTTCTCCTTGGTGATGTTCACGTCCATGTCGTCGGCGCGCGAGTTCTCGCCGATGACCATGCCCTCGTAGACCTCCTGCGTGGGCTGCACGAAGAAGGACATGCGCTCCTGAAGAGCGATCATCGCGAACGGCGTGACGACGCCCATGCGGTCGGCGACGATCGAGCCGTTCTGACGCGTGGTGATGTGTCCGGCCCACTGCTCGTAGCCGTGCGAGATCGCGTTGGCGATGCCGGTGCCGCGGGTCGTGGTGAGGAACTCGGTGCGGAAGCCGATGAGGCCGCGCGAGGGCACGATGAACTCCATGCGCACCCAGCCGGTGCCGTGGTTCGACATGCCGTCCATGCGACCCTTGCGGTTCGCGAGCAGCTGCGTGATGGCGCCGAGGTACTCCTCGGGGGCATCGATCGTGAGGTGCTCGAACGGCTCGTGCGTCTTGCCGTCGATCTGCTTGGTGACGACCTGGGGCTTGCCCACGGTGAGCTCGAAGCCCTCGCGACGCATGTTCTCGACGAGGATCGCGAGTGCGAGCTCGCCTCGGCCCTGGACCTCCCAGGCGTCCGGACGCCCGATGTCGACGACCTTGAGCGACACGTTTCCGACGAGCTCGCGGTCGAGGCGGTCCTTCACCATGCGCGCGGTGAGCTTGTGGCCCTTGACCTTGCCCATGAGCGGCGAGGTGTTCGTGCCGATCGTCATCGAGATGGCGGGGTCGTCGACCGTGATGGCCGGGAGCGGACGGACGTCTTCCGGGTCGGCGATCGTCTCGCCGATGGTGATGTCCTCGAAGCCGGCGATGGCGACGATGTCGCCGGGTGCCGCCGACTCGGCCGGGTAGCGCTCGAGGGCGCGGGTCTTGAGCAGCTCGGTGATGCGGGCGTTCTGGTGCGTGCCGTCGGCGCGGACCCAGGCGACCGTCTGACCCTTCTTCAGCGTGCCGTTGAAGACGCGCAGCAGGGCGAGACGACCGAGGAACGGGCTGGAGTCGAGGTTGGTGACCCAGGCCTGCAGCGGTGCCTCGTCGTCGTAGGCCGGCGCCGGGATGTGCTCGAGGATCGCGCCGAAGAGCGGCTCGAGGTCGTCGTTGTCCGGCAGGGTGCCGTTCTCCGGGCGGTTCAGCGAGGCGGCACCGTTACGACCGGAGGCGTAGACGATCGGCACGTCGAGCAGGGCGTCGACGTCGAGGTCGGGCACGTCGTCGACCAGGTCGGAGGCGAGACCGAGCAGCAGGTCGTGCGCCTCTTCCTCGACCTCGGCGATGCGGGCATCCGGACGGTCGGTCTTGTTGACCAGGAGGATGACCGGCAGCTTCGCCTCGAGCGCCTTGCGCAGCACGAAGCGGGTCTGCGGCAGCGGACCCTCGCTCGCGTCGACGAGGAGCACGACGCCGTCGACCATGGAGAGGCCGCGCTCGACCTCGCCGCCGAAGTCGGCGTGGCCGGGGGTGTCGATGACGTTGATCGTCACCTCGCCGTCCGTGGCGTGCACGCCCTTGTAGGTGATCGCCGTGTTCTTGGCGAGGATCGTGATGCCCTTCTCGCGCTCGAGATCGTTCGAGTCCATCGCGCGATCCTCGAGGTGCGCGTGGTCGCCGAAGGAGCCCGTCTGACGCAGCATGGCGTCGACGAGAGTGGTCTTGCCGTGGTCGACGTGCGCGACGATTGCGACGTTGCGGAGGTCAGAGCGGAGGGCGTGCGCCATGCAGAAGTCCTAAAGAGGTGTGGGATTTTGTCGGGAAGCCGACGTTCCAGGATAACGCAAGCTGGCAACTCGTTCCTGAACGGCTTTCGTCGGGCCCCTGCAGGCGGTCGGCTAGATTGACGGTATGGGGGACCAGATGCTCGACGCCGACCTCGCGGCAACACAGAATCCGTACACGCCGCCGGCTCAGCTCGCCGACATCGCAGGCCGCCGAGGCGACCTGCATCCTCTGATCCTGGCTCACCCTGGCTGCTATCCCCAGCTGCGGGAGTGGATATCGCAGGTCAACCCCAACGCCGGCCGCTACCCGGTCGCGGTGGCCGGAGCGCCCCTTCCCGCGCCTCGCCGCGGCAGAGTCGGCTGCTTCCTGATCGGCTGCGGCGGCCTGGCGCTGGTCGCCCTCGCTTTCGTCGTCGTGCTCGTGCTCGGCGCCGCCCTGTCGTCGCCGAGCGGCGGGTCACCGCAAGGACCCACCGCGGACGAGGTCGAGCCCCAGGACTCTCTGGCCGCCTTCAACGCGGAGCGGGAGAAGTACTACGAACTCGCGGCGCAGCTCGAGGGCAACCCGGTCGCACCGCTGGTCACGCAGACCATGGCGTTCGAACGGCTGGAGAACAGCATCGCCGACCCGAACATCACGACCGCCTACGCGGCGGAACTCACGCAGAAGGCGCAGGAGGCCCGCCAGGAGCTGGAGCAGCGGATCGCGGATGCCGCCGCCCGACGCACGAACGCCTCCGGATCTGTCACGGAAGGAATTGTCGATGAAGCCGGGGCGGGGTTCATCGACATCGGGTGGGATGCGGACACGGCGTGCGCCACCTCGGAGCGTGAGGGGCGGGTCACGGTCGGCTGCGTCTCCGAGGACCCGATCGCAGTGCACATCGCTCCGGAAGCCCAGCTGCCCGGCGACATGGGGATGCGCATCGTGGTTCTGCACGAACTGACGCACCTGTACCAGCGCGCTGATTCCGACTCCCACCCCGACGGCCCCAGCGCCGCCGTACAGCTCATCGATCAGGGCTATTTCCAGGGAAGCTCCGAGGCGATGGCCGACTGCTACGCCCTGACCTACATGAACCAGCGGACCCTGACGTTCGAGAACCGCACGATGGGCTACGGCTACGTCTGCGGAGACGAGGAGCGCCGCGTCATCCGCGAGTGGGCGGCACAAGTCCACGCCCCCATGCCCTGATGGCCGGGCGGCGGCGACGTACGATCGGTTCTGTGTCCTCCACTCCTGCCATTCCCGAGCCGGCTATGCCGAGGGGCGGACGCGGCCGGCTCTGGTGGGAGATCGCCATCGTCCTGGCGCTCGGCCTCGGCCAGTCGGCGATCTACGCGATCGTGCAGCTGGCCTACCGGCTCACGGACGACACTCCCCTCGCCGACCAGACCGCGACGCTCAATCCGTCGCGCAGCGACCGGGAGATCTTCGACCTCATCTACCAGGTGCTCTCGATCGGGTTCTCGCTCGTCCCCGTCCTGCTGGTGTGCTTCCTGCTCTGGCAGTCGCGGCGACCGCACCTGGAACGACTCGGGCTGGACGGCACCAGGGCGGGAGCGGATGCCGGACGCGGCATCCTCCTGGTCCTCGCCATCGGCATCCCCGGGCTCGGGCTCTACATCGTCGGTCGCGCGACCGGCCTCTTCGTCGCCGTGAACCCCGCCGGGCTCGACGCCTACTGGTGGACCGTGCCCGTCCTCCTGCTGGCGGCTGCCCGCGCCTCGCTCCAAGAGGAGTTCGTCGTGCTCGGGTACCTGTTCGCCCGGCTGAAGCAGCTCGGCTGGAGTCCGTGGACCATCATCGTCTCGACCTCGGTGCTGCGCGCGAGCTACCACCTCTACCAGGGCCCCGGAGCGTTCATCGGGAACCTGGCGATGGGTCTGCTCTTCGGCTGGCTCTTCCAGCGGAGCGGACGACTGCTGCCCTTCCTCGTCGCGCACTTCCTGATCGACGCGACGGTGTTCGTGGGCTACCCCTGGGCTGCGGCGACGTGGCCGGAACTTTTCGGGTTGCCGAGCTGACCGCGAGGGTCAGCCGGCGTTCGCGATGAGAACGGCGATGACCGCCCAGATCACGATCACGCCCAGCGCGAGCAGAGCGCGGGCGTCCCAGCTTCGTCGGATGGGCGCATCGGCCGCACTGCTGGCCTGCCACCGGTCCCTGATGTCGGCGAGAGCACGCAGCCCTGCGGGGCCCTTCGTATCCTCCTCCGGCCGCATCTTGCTGCGGACCGGACGCGCCTGCGCCGGACCGCCGAAGCTGCTGACAGTCGTGCCGTCGTCGAGCGAGAACTGCAGCTGCCAGCGCAGGTCGATGTCGCGCACACGGTCCCAGCCGAAGGAGACGCGGCGGAGCATGTTCTGCACGACGACGCCGCCGTCGTGGATCCGGACCATCGAGACGAAGCTGATCTCGTAGACGACCCAGAGGCCCAACAGCACCCAGGGAGTGAGCAGCAGCGTCTGGGCCCAGCCGCCGCGCACGACCGCATCACCCAGCAGAAAGAGGGCGATCAGTGATGCGACGACCATGACGACGGCACCGGAGGGTGCACGGAACGTCCGCACACCCTCCGAGGAGGTGTCTTCAGCCACGGTCAGAGGCCGCCCAGAGGGATCGAGGCGCCAGGGATCGCCTCGAGCAGCCGGCTCGTGTACTCCTGCTGCGGGTTCGCGAACGTCTCGTCCACGGTGCCCTGCTCGACGATCCTGCCGCGCTCCATGACACAGACGAGGTCGCTCGACACCCGCACGACCGCGAGGTCGTGCGTGATGAAGAGGTACGTCAGTCCGAGCTCGTTCTGAAGATCTGCGAGCAGCTTCAGGATCTGCGCCTGCACGAGCACGTCCAGCGCCGACACGGCCTCATCGAGCACGACGATGTCGGGCTTGAGCGCGAGCGCTCGGGCGATCGCGACGCGCTGACGCTGCCCGCCCGAGAGCTCGCTCGGATAGCGTGTCGCCAGATCCTGCGGCAGCGAGACCTGCTCGAGCAGCTCGCGCACTCGTTCCCGACGCGACGTTCGGTCGCCCACCCCATGGATCTCGAGGGGTTCGGCGATGGTGTTCTCGAGGTTCCGCAGCGGGTCGAGGGACCCGTACGGGTCCTGGAACACCGGCTGCATGCGGCGACGGAGCCCGAAGGACTGCGCGCGCGAGAAGCCCGAGACATCCATTCCGTCGATCTCGATCGTCCCCGCGGTGGGGTCCTCGAGCTTGAGGACCATCTTCGCCACCGTGGACTTGCCGGATCCGGACTCGCCGACGAGAGCCAGCGTCTTGCCCCGCGGGATCTCGAACGACACGTCGTCGACGGCGCGGAAAGACGTGCTGCGGAAACCGCCCTGGCGGATGCGGTAGTCCTTGGTGAGTCCGGAGACCCGTACCGTCGGCGGGATGTCGGCGAGGTCCTCGAGCGTCTCCACTCCACGATCTTCGACGACGGCCTGAATGCGCTGCGAAGCCACACTCGGTGCGGCGGCGACGAGACGCTTCGTGTACGGATGCCGCGGATTCTGGAGGATCTCCCTGCTCGGTCCCGACTCGACGATATTGCCCGCCTGCATGACGATGAGCCGCTCCGCGCGTTCCGCCGCGAGGCCCAGATCGTGCGTGATGAGCAGCATCGAGGTGCCGCGGTCGCGCGTCAGACTCGCCAGATGGTCGAGGATGACCCGCTGCACCGTGACGTCGAGCGCCGAGGTGGGCTCGTCGGCGATCAGCAACCGTGGATCCGCGGCCAGCCCGATCCCGATGAGGGCGCGCTGGCGCATTCCGCCGGAGAACTGGTGGGGGAACTGCCGCAGGCGCGTGGCCGCGTCGGCGAGACCGGCCTGCTGAAGAACCTCGATGGCCCGCGCACGGACAGCGGCGCGTCCCTGCGCGAGGCCGTTGGCACGGACCGCCTCCTCCACCTGGAAGCCGATGCTCCACACCGGGTTGAGGTTCGACATGGGATCCTGCGGCACGTAGCCGATCTCCCGGCCGCGCAGGCGCTCCATCTCGCGCTCGGAGAGCGTGGTCAGCTCGCGCCCGTCGAGGGTGATGCTGCCGCCCGTCACGCGTCCGGTGCCCGCGAGCAGTCGGATGATCGCCGTCGCGGCCGTCGACTTGCCCGATCCGGACTCGCCGACGATGGCGACGGTCTCGCCCGCCATCACGTCGAAGCTGATCCCGTGCAGGACCTGTCGTGTGCCGCTCTGCGTGTCGAACGCGACGGTGACGTCGCGCAGACTCAGGAGCGGAGCGGCTGTCTGCGACGCACTCATCGGCGTGCCCTCGCCCTCGGGTCGAGGGCGTCTCGGATGAGCTCGCCCAGGAGGATGACCGCGAGCACCGTGATGGTGAGCGCGATCGACGGATAGATCAGGGCCATCGGCGCGACACGCAGCGACGGCTGCGCCTGACCGATGTCGTTACCCCAGGACATGACGTCGCTGCCGAGTCCGACACCGAGGAAGCTCAGTGTCGCCTCCGCGACGATGCCACCGGCCAGGGCCAGCGTCGCCAGGACGAGGAGCGGCGCGAAGGCGTTCGGGATCACGTGCGAGAGCAGCGTCCCGAAGCGCGACTTGCCGAGCGCCGTCGATGCGACGACGAAGTCCGCCTGTTTGACCCGGAGCACCTCGGCGCGCACGACACGTGCCGTGGCCGCCCAGGCGAACCCTCCGATCGCGAAGGCGAGGGTGAGGACGTTGCGGTACTGCGAGAACACCGTCATCACGACGACCGCCGCGAGGATGTACGGGATCGAGAAGAAGATGTCGCCGATGCGGGAGAGCACCGCGTCGACCCATCCGCCGTAGTAGCCGGCGAGCGAGCCCATGATCAGCCCCAGGGTGGAGCTGATGATGGTCGCGAGCAGGCCGACGCTGATCGACGTCCGGGAGCCGAAGACGATGCGCGACCAGATGTCGCAGCCCTGGAACGTGTAGCCGAGCGGATGACCGGCGGCCGGTCCCGCGTTCGAGTTCGACAACTGGCAGTCGTTGGCCGGCGGAGTCAGCGTGAAGAGCGTCGGCCAGGACGCCATGAGGAGGATGACGAAGACGATCGCGATCGAGATCCAGAAGGACGGACGCTTGCGCAGGTCGCTCCAGGCGTCGCGCCACAGACTTGCGGGCTTGCCTCTGACATGCACGGCATCGGTCGGGGGCTGTTCCTCCGAGACCGGTGCGACGTAGTGGGTGGGAAGGTCACTTGACATAGCGGATCCTCGGGTCGAGCAGTCCGTAGAACAGGTCCACGAGCAGGTTGACGAGAACGTAGACGATGACGAACACCGTGACGAAGGAGACGATCGTCGGTCCCTCGTGCCTCAGCGTCGCCTGGAACAGGGTCTGGCCGACACCGGGGATGTTGAAGATGTACTCCGTGACGGTCGCTCCGACGAGGAGGACGCCGAAGTTGGTCGCCGAGTTGGTGACCACCGGGATCAGCGAGTTGCGCAGCACATGGACGGGGACGACGCGCCCGCGCGACAAGCCCTTTCCGTAGGCTGTTCTGACCCAGTCCTGATTGAGTGTGTCCAGGACGGAGCCGCGCATGAGGCGCATGCTCGTCGCGTACAGGCTCAACCCGAGCACGATGGCGGGAAGCCAGAGGTCTCCCCAGTTGTTCTGTCCGCCGATCGTCGGCCGGAACCAGCCCAGTTTGATCGCGAGGAAGTACTGGGCGAGGAAGGCGACGACGAAGATCGGCATCGAGAGGAAGACGAGCGAGACGATCAGCGACCCGTGGTCGAAGAGCTTGCCCTTGCGGAGCGCCGAGAACGTTCCGATGATGATCGCCAACGTGAACTCGATGGCGATCGCCATGAGGGCCAGGCGCCCCGTCACCGGCAGGGTGCGCGCGAGAACCGTGCTCACGGACTGACCGGAGAAGGTCTGCCCCATGTCTCCCTGGAAGACACCGGTGATGTAGTAGAAGTACTGCACGAGGAACGGTTCGTCCAAGTGGTACTGCGCTCGAATGGTCGCGAGCAGCTGCGGGCTCGGCGGCTTGTCGCCGAAGAGTGCAGCGATCGGGTCGCCCGGCATGAGGAAGACCAGCGCGTAGATGAGCAGCGTCGCACCGAAGAAGACCGGGATCAGCTGCAGAAGCCGCCGCAGGGTGTAGGCAAGCATCCTTACTCCTTTCGTGGAGAGCGAATCAGCCGGAGCGCACGACACGAGGCGGTGACGTTGACGCCACCGCCTCGCTGTCGATCACTCCTGGAGCCTACTCGGCCTTCGTGATCTCGTAGTAGAGCGGAACGGAGTTCCAGCCCACGGTCACGTTGTCCACGTTCTCGCCGAAGCCACCGATCGAGTTCTGGTACCAGAGCGGGATGACCGGGAGGTCCTTGAACAGGATCTCCTGCACCTCCTGGTACTTCGCGTTGGCGTCGGCCGCGTCGGTCGCCGCAGCACCCTCGGCGAGCAGCGAGTCGACCTCTTCATTGGAGTAGTCGCCGTCGTTCGACGATGCGCCGGTCGAGTACAGCGGGTGCAGGAAGTTGTACACCGCCGGGTAGTCACCCTGCCAGCCGGAACGGTTCGCCGTCGTGATCGTGCGCTTGCCGGCGTCGTCGCGTGCGTTCACCGCGGCGCGGAGCGTCGCGAGATCGACGTACGGTGCGCCGGACGCTTCGATGCCGAGCGTGTTCTTCAGCGAGTTGGACACCGCGTCCACCCAGACCTGGTGTCCGCCGTCGGAGTTGTACGCGATCTGGAAGGTGCCGGACCACGGGGAGATGGCGTCAGCCTCGTCCCACAGCTCCTTCGCCTTCTCGGGGTCGTACGAGAGGACCTCGGAGCCGGGAACGCTGTCGCTCCAGCCGTCGATCACCGGGGTGGTGAAGTCACTGGCGGGCGTGCGCGTACCGGCGAAGATCTTGTCGGTGATCTCGTCGCGGTTGATGGCCATCGAGATCGCCTGACGGCGGAGCGTGCCTTCCTCACCGGAGAAGTGGGGAAGCTGTCCGCCGATCGTGAACGACTGGAAGATGGCGGCGGGCTGGTTGGTCGCCCGCTCGCCCAGCTCGTCCTCGAAGACGGCGAGCGAGCTCTCCGGGATCTGGTCGATGACGTCGATGTTGCCGCCCTGGAGGTCGGCGTAGGCGCCGTCCGGAGCGGTGTAGAACTTCAGCGTGAGGCCGCCGTTCTTCGGGACGCGCTCACCCTTGTAGTCCGGGTTCGTGACCATGTCGATCTGCACGTCGTGCTGCCATGCACCCTCGCTCGCGAGCATGTACGGGCCGTTGCCGATCGGGTTCTCGCCGAAGGCTTCCATGTCCTCGAAAGCGACATCGGGAAGCGGGTAGAACGCCGAGTAGCCGAGACGCGTCACGAAGTCGGATGCGACGTCGCTGCTCAGGTCGATCGTGAAGGTGTAGTCGTCGACCTCGGTCAGACCGGTGAGCTCGGAGTCCTTCTCAGCGTCGAAGCCCACGATGTCGGCGAACCACGACTGGTTCAGCTGCGCGTTGGAGAGCTGCGCACCGTAGTTCCACGCGTCGATGAAGTTGTGGGCGACCACGTCTTCGCCGTTGGTGAAGGTGTTGCCCTCCTTCAGCTTGACGGTGACCTTGTTCGGGGCGTCGACCGTGATCTCCTCGGCCATGTCGTTGACCAGGGCGCCGTCGCCGTCGTAGAAGGCGAGACCCGCGAAGATCGAGTCGAGGATCTTGCCGCCACCCACCTCGTTGGTGTTGGTCGGGATCAGGGCGTTCTCCGGCTCGCTGCCGTTCGCCGAGATGATGGCGGTCGACGATCCGGTCGAACCTTCGTCACCCGTGTTGTCGTCGCCGCCGCCTGCGCAACCGGCCAGCGCCAAGGCGCTGATGGCGAGCAATGCGGCGCCCGCGAGGGCAATCCTGTTTCTTTTCACTTTGCGTCCTCCTGTGGACAGTACTGAGTCTGCGCACGCATCGTCGGGCACGCAGGGATAGTCGACACTAACCCGGACGCTTTCACACAACCCGCTCAGCTAATGAACCGTTACTCAGTGGTGACCATCTGTAACACCCTCGAAACACGCGGAACGGCGCGGAAAAGTGCACGACGACATCGCGCTGTCCAGCCGGGCAGCGCGACGTCGTCGCAGGGTTCAGTGCGTGGTCAGGCGAAGGCCTCCACCGGAGGGCAGGCGCACACGAGGTTGCGGTCACCGTAGGCCTGATCGATGCGGCGCACCGGCGGCCAGTACTTGCCGGCGACGAGCGCGTGCACGGGATAAGCGGCGTCCTCGCGGGTGTAGGCGTGGTTCCACTCCCCCACGATCAGTGACACCGCGGTGTGCGGTGCGTGCACCAGCGGGTTGTCGTCGGCGGGCCAGCGACCTGCCGCGACGGCATCCGCCTCGGCCTTGATCAGGATCATCGCCTCGATGAAGCGATCGATCTCACCGAGGTCCTCCGACTCCGTCGGCTCGACCATGAGCGTGCCCGCGACCGGGAACGACATGGTCGGCGCGTGGAAGCCATAGTCGATGAGCCGCTTCGCGACGTCGTCGACCGTGATGCCGGTCGCCTCCTTGAGCGGGCGCAGGTCGAGGATGCACTCGTGTGCGACCCGTCCGTTCTCACCGGTGTAGAGCACCGGGAAGTGCTCGCCGAGGCGCGCGGCGATGTAGTTCGCCGAGAGCACGGCGGCCGCGGTGGCGCGCCGCAGGCCGTCGGCCCCCATCATGCGCACGTAGGCCCACGAGATGGGCAGGATACCGGCGGAACCGTAGGGAGCAGCCGAGACCACTCCGCCCTCGAACGTGAAGCCGCCGAAGTGCTCGGCACGCTGTGCGAGCGGATGCGACGGCAGGAAGGGTGCCAGGTGCGACTTCGCCGCCACGGGGCCGACACCGGGACCGCCACCGCCGTGCGGGATCGCGAACGTCTTGTGCAGGTTGAGGTGCGAGACGTCGCCGCCGAGATCGCCGAACCGCGCATAGCCGAGCAGCGCGTTGAGGTTCGCGCCGTCGACATAGACCTGTCCGCCGGCGTCGTGCACTGCCGCGGTGATCTCGACCACGTCGTGCTCGTACACGCCGTGCGTCGACGGATAGGTGATCATCAGCGCGGACAGGGTGTCGGCGTGTGCGGCGATCTTCGCGCGCAGGTCGTCGAGGTCCACGTTGCCGAGGGCGTCGGTCGCGACGACCACGACCTTCATGCCCGCCAGCACCGCGGAGGCGGCGTTGGTCCCGTGTGCGGACGACGGAATCAGGCACACCGTGCGGTGCTCGTCGCCGTTCGCGTGGTGGTAGCCGCGGATGGCCAGGAGCCCCGCGAGCTCGCCCTGCGAGCCGGCGTTCGGCTGCAGTGAGACCGCGTCGTAGCCGGTGACCTCGGCGAGCCAGCCCTCGAGCTGCTCGATCAGGTCGAGGTAGCCCTGCACGTCGGATGCCGGGGCGAACGGGTGGATGCCCGCGAACTCCGGCCAGGTGATCGCCGCCATCTCGGTGGCCGCGTTCAGCTTCATGGTGCACGAGCCGAGTGGGATCATGCCCCGGTCGAGCGCGTAGTCGCGATCGGCGAGGCTCTTCAGGTACCGCATCATGGCGGTCTCGCTGCGGTGCGCGTGGAAGACCGGGTGGGTGAGGTACTCGTCCTGACGCAGGAGAGCCGCCGGCAGCGAGTCGTCGTCGCCCTCGCTGAAGCCGAATGCGCGCTCCTGCTTGCCGCCGAACACGCGGGCGACCTGATGCAACTCGGACGTGGTGGTCGTCTCGTCGACCGCGATGCCGATCGTGTCAGCGTCGGAGACATGGAACAGGATGCCGTGGCCGTCATGCGCCTGCGTCGCGAACTCCGCCGCGCGGCCGGGGACCCGCACGGACACCGTGTCGAAGAATGCGTCGTGCACGACCTCGACACCGGCCTCGACGAGCCAGTCGCGCAGCAGCGCGGCTTTGCCGGCCACCTGCGAAGCGATCGCCTTGAGCCCGTCCGGCCCGTGATAGACGGCGTACATCGACGCCATGACGGCGAGCAGCACCTGGGCTGTGCAGATGTTCGACGTCGCCTTCTCGCGGCGGATGTGCTGCTCGCGCGTCTGCAGCGAGAGGCGGTAGGCGGGCTTGCCGTCGGCATCCACCGAGACGCCCACCAGGCGGCCGGGAAGCTGACGCTCCAGACCCGAACGCACCGCCATGTAGCCGGCGTGCGGGCCGCCGAAGCTCATCGGCACACCGAAGCGCTGCGTCGTTCCGACCGCGACATCCGCGCCGAGCGATCCCGGCGACGAGATGAGCGTGAGGGCGAGCAGATCTGCTGCCGCGACGGCGAGACCGCCCGCGACGTGCGCCGCATCGATGACCGCAGACGGATCCCAGACGCGTCCGGACGCGCCGGGGTACTGCACGAAGACGCCGAACAGCTCGGCCGGCAGCTCCCCGCCCGCGGCGAAGTCGACGGAGACGAGCTCGATGCCGACGGCATCCGCCCGTGTCTCGAGCAGCGCCTTGGTCTGCGGAAGCGCATCCGCATCGACGGCGAACACGTTCGACGCCGACTTAGACGCGCGACGGGCGAGCAGCATGCCCTCCACGACCGCGGTCGACTCGTCGAGCATCGACGCATTGGCGGTGGTGAGACCGGTGAGCTCGGCCACCATGGTCTGGAAGTTGATGAGCGCCTCGAGGCGACCCTGCGAGATCTCGGGCTGGTATGGCGTGTACGCCGTGTACCACGAGGGGTTCTCGAGCACGTTGCGCTGGATCACCTGCGGGGTGATCGTGCCGTAGTACCCGAGGCCGATCATCGAGCGGTTCACCGCGTTGCGTGACGCGAGAGCGCGGAGCTCTGCGAGAGCCTCGGTCTCGCTCGCCGCCGGCGGGATGATCGACGACAGAGCGTCGGGCACGTCGTTATCGGACCCCGCCGAGGGGCCGGTGAAGATCGAGGACGGCACGGCCTGGCGCATCAGGGCCTCGACGGAGCTCTCCGCGGAATCAGCCCCGGCCGGCGAACCATCCAGCCCGAGGGCCTCGAGCATGATGCGCTGGGCGGCGTCGGTGGGTCCGATGTGACGATCGGCGAAAGAGACCACGTCGGGATCAGCCCTCCGTCAGAGCGACATACGCGTCGCGGTCCAGCAGACCGTCGAGCGCGTCGTCGGCGACCGACACCTTGATCAGCCAGCCACCCTCGAAGGGTTCGGCATTGACCAGAGACGGGTCGTCGACGACCGCGTCGTTGATCTCGACGACGGTGCCGGAGACCGGTGCGTAGAGCTCGCCGACCGACTTCGTCGATTCGATCTCGCCGACGACGGCGCCGGCGGTCAGCTCGGTGCCGACGGCCGGGAGCTCGACGAAGACCACGTCGCCGAGCTTCTCGGCGGCGAAGTCGGTGATGCCGATCGTGACGGTGTCGCCGTTGCCGGCGATCCACTCGTGCTCATCGGTGTAGCTGAGGGCATTGAGGTCGGTCATTTCATCCTCCGGTAGAAAGGCAGAGCGGTCACGGTCGCGGGGATCTTCGTCCCTCGCACATCAAGGAATACTGCTGTTCCCTCTTCGGCGGAAGACGGATGCACGTAGGCCATCGCGATCGGATGGCCGAGAGTCGGGCTCAGCGCGCCGCTCGTGATCTCGCCGATGGTCGCGCCCTCGGCATCCACCACGGCGTAGCCGGCCCGGCCGGCGCGCTTGCCCTCGGCGACGAGTCCGACGAGCACGGGAGCGTCCGGCTCCGAGGCCGAGGAGAGCGCCTCCTTGCCGATGAAGCTCTCCTTGTCGGACACCACGACCCGTCCGAGGCCGGCCTGCGCGGGCTGGGTCTCGAGGGTCAGCTCGTGACCGTAGAGCGGCATCCCGGCTTCGAGCCGCAGCGTGTCTCGGGCAGCGAGGCCTGCGGGCACGAGACCGTGCGGCCCGCCTGCGGTGGCGACCGCGTCCCAGAGGGCCGGGGCGTCGGACTCACGGACCATCAGCTCGAAGCCGTCTTCACCGGTGTAGCCCGTGCGGGCGATGAGCAGCGGCTCGCCCAGGAAGCGGGCATCGGCCCACGCATAGTACTTCTGCTCGGACCACGGGGTGCCGAGTTCGGTGATGCCCGCGGTCGCCGCGAGGATCGCCTCGGCGGCGGGGCCCTGAACCGCGAGAAGTGCATATTCGTCGGACACGTCCTCGACGTCGACGCCGCGGTCGCCGAGGAAGCCGGCGAAACTGCGCTCCTCGCCCTCCGCGCGGGCAGGACCCTCGCGCTCGATGAGCGACGGGAAGGACCGCACCCGCGAGGCGAAGGCCTTGTCGACGAAACCGCGGTTGCCGGCGTTCGCGATCACCAGGTAGCGATCGTCGGCGAGACGGTAGACGATGACGTCGTCCACGATCCCGCCGGATTCGGCGAGCAGCAGCGAGTACTTCGCCTTACCCACAGACATCGCCGACAGACGCCCCGCGAGGGCGTAGTCGAGGAACTCCGCCGCGCTCTCGCCCGTGACGAGGAACTCCGCCATGTGCGAGATGTCGAAGAGACCGGCGGCCTGGCGGACGGCGTGGTGCTCGGCGAGATCGGACGTGTAGCGCACCGGCATCTGCCAGCCGCCGAAATCGGTGAACGAGGCGCCGAGCGCCTCGTGGCGTTCTCGGAGAGGTGTGTAGCGGGGATCGGACATGGAGTTCTCCCGTGCGGAATCGGGCGGAACGACGTCGTCGACGTTCCTGGGAACTCCCCCTCTGTCATGGGCCTGAGAGTTTCGCCCGCGCTCGGGGGCTTTCACCGTCGGCGGATCCCGGTTGTCGCTCGGAATCGCTTTTCAGAGTGGCCGGAACCGCGCGGTACGCGTTACCTGAGAGATTGGCGGGGAGGCTTGCTCCTTCGGTGCCCGGCTGCGTTCGCCGGGGCTCTCCCGCGGGGTTCATTCGGCCTGTCTTCAGTTGTGGGTTCAGTCTAGCCCGAGGGCCGCGTCGGCGAAGGTGCTTTCGGATGCCGTCAGCCGGCGATGCCGAGTTCGGCGCGGACCTCGTCGCGCAGCCTGCCGAGGTTGTCGGGCTCGGGCGCAGCACCGAGGAGAGTCTTGGTGTACTCGTGCTGCGGGTTGAGGATGACCTCGTCCGCGGGACCCCGTTCGACGACATCGCCCTTGTAGAGGACCATGATCTCGTCGCTGAAGTGGCGGGCGGTCGCGAGGTCGTGCGTGATGTACAGCACGCCGAGGTTCTCCTCCCGCTGGAGATCCGCGAGCAGGTTCAGCACGCCGAGCCGGATCGACACGTCGAGCATCGACACGGGCTCGTCCGCGACGATGAACCTCGCTCCCGGTGCCAGCGCCCGCGCGATCGCGACGCGCTGCCGCTGCCCGCCCGACAGCTCGTGCGGACGCCGTTCCGCGAAGCTCTCCCCCGGAGTGAGCCGCACCCGCTCCAGCAGCTCGATCGCGCGCTCCCGCACCTGGGCACTCGACAGCTTCGGGTGGTGCAGGCGGATCGGACGCTCGAGGTGATGCACGATCGTGTGGAACGGGTTCAGCGAGGCGAACGGGTCCTGGAACACCATCTGCACGTCACCGCGGTAGCGCTCGAGGGAACGCCCGCGGGTGCCGGATGACTCGCCGTCGAGCAGGATCTCCCCCGCGGTCGGCGTCTCGAGCTTCATCAGCATGCGGGCGATCGTCGACTTGCCCGACCCGGACTCCCCCACCAGTGCGACGGTCTTCCCCGGCTCGAGGGTGAACGAGACGTCTTTCACCGCGTGCAGCACGGTCGTCCGGAACCCGGACCGCAGGTGGAAGTCCTTCGTCAGATTCCGCACCTCCAGCGTGCCGGTGCCGCGGGCAGCATCCGTCCTGGTGCTCATCGGGTCCCCTCCTGGCTCACGCCGGTGCGCACGAAGTCTCCGCGTTCGCCCTTGAGCGACGGGAAGCTCGACAGCAGCTTCTTCGTATAGGCGTGCTGCGGGGTGCGGTAGATCTCCTCCGCCGTGCCCTGCTCCACGATCTCCCCCTGCAGCATGATCGCGATCCGGTCGCTGATCTCGATCAGCATCGGCAGGTCGTGCGTGATGAAGATCACGGCGAACCCCAGCCGCTCTCGCAGACGCATGATCTCGCGGATGATGCCGCGCTGTACGACCACGTCCAGTGCCGTCGTCGGCTCGTCCATGATCATCACCTGCGGATCCAGCGCCAGAGCCATCGCGATCATCATGCGCTGCCGCATGCCGCCGGAGAGCTCGTGCGGGAAGCTCGTCAACCGACTCGGATCGACACCGACGAGTGTCAGCAGCTCCTCGGCCCGCGCCGTCTTCGCCTTCTTCGACATGCCGGGCCGGTGTGTGTCGAAGATGTCGAAGATCTGCGCCTTGACGTCGATGACCGGGTTCAACGAGTTCATCGCCCCCTGGAACACCATCGAGATCTTGTCCCAGCGGAAGGCCCGAAGACCCTCTCCGTCGAGGCCCACGATGTCGATGTCCTGACCGTTCCGATCGTGGAACACGATCTCGCCGCTCGTCATCAGCGCGGGCGCCTTCAACAGCCGGTTCATCCCGTACGCGAGGGTCGTCTTGCCGCAGCCCGACTCCCCCGCGAGCCCGAGGATCTCGCCGCGGTGGAGGGTCAACGACACATTGCGCACCGCCTTGACGGGCGGATCGACCTCGTACTCGATCGAGACGTTCCTCGCGGTCAGCACGGCGTCGCTCATGCGGTGATCCCCTTGATCTTGGCGGCCTTGCGCACGCGACGGGCGGCATCGGGCGCGTTGCGGAGCTTCGGGTTGATGACCTCGTCGATCGCGAAGTTGATCAGCGCGAGTCCTGCGCCGAGCACGGCGATCATGAGGCCGGGCGGCACGAACCACCACCACGCTCCACGTCCGAGAGCCTGGCCGGACTGGGCGTCGTTGAGGATCGACCCCCAGGTGATCGATGAGTTGGGTCCGAGGCCCAGATACGAGAGTCCTGCTTCGCCGAGGATCGCGAAGATGATCGCGAACAGGAACTGTGCGGTCAGCAGCGGCAGCAGGTTCGGCATGATCTCGACCAGGATCACCCGGAACGAGCGCTCGCCCGCCACCTTCGCCGCATACACGTAGTCGCGGCTGCGCAGCGAACGCGTCTGGAGCCGCAGCACGTACGCCGCCCCCGCCCACGAGGTGATGCCGAGCACGAAGGCGACGAGCTGCCAGCTGCGCTGGGGCACGAACGACGCGATGACCATGACCAGCGGAAGGCCGGGGATCACGATCATGACGTTGGTGAGAAGCGCGAGCGCGTCCTCGCGCCAGCCGCCGAGGTAGCCGGCGAGAACGCCGAACAGCAGCGAGAGCACGATCGCGATGCCGCCGGCGACGACGCCGATCAGCAGCGATCCCTGCGCACCGATCGCGAGCTGGGCGAACATGTCGTTGCCGAGCTTCGTCGTGCCGAGCCAGTGCTCGGCCGACGGCGGCTGCAGGGCGGCGTTCGCGGAGCTGCGGGGGTTCTGGGAGAAGATCGGCGCGATGATCGCGAAGAGCACGATGGCGAGCACCAGGATCGACCCGACGATGAACTTCGGCGAGGTGCTCGGGAGGATGCGGCGACGCTTCGGGTCCTGCGTGGCCATGGCGATGGTGCTGGCCGGCGCGGTCGTCGGCGTCTCCTCGATGGACAGGAGGCCGGCGGTGTTCTGTGGATCAGACATTCTGGCGAGCCCTCGGGTCGATGAAGCCATAGACGAGGTCCATGAAGAAGTTGGCGGCCAGCACGGTGATCGTGATGACCAGGAACAGGCCCTGCATCAGCGAGTAGTCGTTGTTGGTGACGGCCTGGAACATCAGCTTGCCGATGCCGGGATAGGTGAACACCTGCTCCATCACGATGGAGCCGGCCACGACGAAGCCCAGCGTGATCGAGAACCCGGCGATGGAGGGGATGGCGGCGTTCCGGGCCGCGTACGTCGTCATGATGCGTCGCGGACGGAGACCCTTCGCCTCCGCCGTGAGCACGTAGTCCTCTGCGAGCGTGGCGACCATCATGTTCCGCATCCCGAACATCCACCCGCCGACGGAGCTGATCACGATCGTGAGGGCGGGGAGAAGGGAGTGCGCGAAGGCATCCGAGAAGAACGCCCACGTGGGCTCGGGCCCGTCGGGGAAGTCGAAGACGTCGTAGCCCCCGAAGAGCGGGAACCAGCCCAGCCCGACGGCGAACACCGAGACCAGGATGAGGGCCATCCAGAAGTACGGGATGGACTGCAGGACGGTCGTTGCCGGGATGAGGTGGTCCACCCACGTGCCGCGCTTCCAGCCGGCCCAGGCGCCGAGCACGATGCCGAGGATGAACGAGATGATCGTCGTGGTGCCCACCAGGACGAGCGTCCACGGGATCGCACCGGCGATGAGTTCGGTCACCGGTGTCGGGAACTTGGTGACGGAGACGCCGAGGTCACCCTGGAACATCCGCCCCCAGTAGGAGAGGTACTGCTCCCAGAGCGGAGCGTCGTCGCCGCCGAGCAGGAGCTTGATGTTGCGGATGGTGGTCTCGGACACCTCGCCGCCGGCCCGCTGCATCTTGGCGATCATGATGTCGGCGGGGTTTCCCGGCATGAGACGGGGAAGCAGGAAGTTGATGGAGATCGCGGCCCAGAGCGTGAACGCGTAGAACCCGATTCTTCGTGCATAGAACTTCATGTCACTTCTTCCTGACTTCCTGCTTCCCCATCCCTTCTGCTTACTTGGCCGGCTGCAGCTGCGTCAGGATGTACCCTGCCGCGATCGCGCCCCAGGACGGCGGGAAGGCGTACATCTCCTCCTCGGTCGGCCAGCCGGTGAAGTCCTTCGTGTTGTAGAAGGTCTGCGTGGCGTTGATGACGAGCGGGATGTAAGGCAGGTCGCGGGCGATCTCGGTCTGGATCGTGCCGTACAGCTCCTTCTTCTCGGCCTCATCGTTCGTGCTGATCGCCGACTGGATGGCGGCGTCGACCTTCGGGTTGTCGTACCGGCTGAAGTTCCAGCGTCCGGCCGGGATCTCGGTGCCGACCGGGCTCGTCGACTGCACCGCCGTGCCGCCGACCCAGTCGCGGTAGATCTGGAACGGGTCGGCCACCGAGGTGCCGATCATGCCGCCGACGATCAGCTGGAACTCGCCGCCCTGGCGGGAGTCGGAGAACTCCTGCCACTGGACCGTCGAGGCCGTGATCTTGATGCCCGCCGCGGCCGCCTGCTCCGCGATCAGCTTCGCTGCGTCGTTGTAGTCCGTCCACCCGTCGACCGAGGTCAGGGTGAGCTCGAGCGGCACGCCGTCCTTCGCGTAGAAGTCGCCGTCCTTGGTGTAGCCGGCGGCCTCGAGGATCTCGCCCGCTGCGGCGGCGTCCGCCTCCTGCGGGCTGACCTCGTTCGCGGAGTCCGCGACCCACTTCTCGTCGCGGGGCAGCAGGGCGAAGGTCGGAGAGATGTCGCCGGTGAGGCCGACGAATGCCTTGTCCTTGATGGTGGCGCGGTCGATCGCGACGTTGAGCGCCTGGCGCACGGCGACGTCGGTCTGCGGACCGGTGCAGCCGAGGTCGGCGTTCGAGCAGGTGTAGAGCACCGTCGGGTCCTGCGGGGTGTTCACCCAGTCGATCTTGCCGTTGGCGGTCACGTCGTCCGGGTTGGGGATGAACATGCCGGTCCAGTCGAGCTCGCCGGCGGCCAGCAGGTCCTGCGCGGTCTGGTTGTTGTCGACCGCGATGTACTGGACCTTCTTGACGCCGAGCTTGTCGGCATCGCGGAAGTTCTCGTTCGCGACGAGCGTGTAGGACTCGCTGGTGGTCTTGTCGACGACGTACGCACCGGATCCGACCGGCTCCTCGTTCGCGAAGTTCGCGAAGTCGGTGACCTCGGACCAGACGTGCTCGGGCAGGATGTAGGTCGATCCGAGGCGCTGGAATTCGGTGGTGTACTGCGCGGCCGAGTAGGTCAGCACGACGGTGGTGTCGTCGGTGGCCTCCGCCAAGACGAGACCGTTGCCCTCCGGGTTGTTGGCGTCGTAATTGAACGAGAAGGCGACGTCCTTCGCGGTGAGCGGCTCGCCGTCGCTCCACTTGAGGTCGGGCTTGATGGTGATCGTGATCACTGTGCCGTCCTCGTTGTACTCGTACGAGTCACCGATCAGGCCGACGGGCTCGGAGTCGGACGTCTTGTTGAAGAAGAAGAGCGGCTCGTAGATGGGACCGAGCGCGCCATGGAGCACGGTCGGAGCGAACGGGTTGTAGTTCGCGGTGATCGGGGTCTGGCTTCCTGCCCAGACACGAAGGGCGCGGTCGCTGTCGGCGTTGCCGTCATCGCCGCTTCCGCCGGTGCCGCAGGCGGTGAGGCCCAGGGCGAGGACGGATGCCCCCGCGACGGCGGTGAGCGCAATCTTGCGCTTTCCGTTTCGGATCATTCTGTGTTTCCTCTCGGTGCTGCACTGCAGGAGGGATTTCTCCGGATGGAGCAGAACCCCGAGGCGGGGTTCGTGGAAACCCGAAAGGGGCGATAGCCGACCTCGAAGGGTTTGTTAGGACAGTAACCTAACAAACCCTCCGGCGGTGGACAAGCCTCCTCGTGCCTCACACATAACGTTTCGGCCTCGACGGGAAAAGAGCGTCGTCTGTGCACACTAAGAGTCGGAGTGACACTAAGATCGATCTCGAAGGGTTAAGGTAACCATGACTCAAAGCCGCAGCATCCGCGTCGCCGTCTCCACGGTGATCCTCACGCTGCGCCGCGCGGAGAACGGCGCAGCGGTGCTCTCGCTGCCGTTGGTGCTGCGCACCCGCGAGCCGTTCGCACAGCAATGGGCACTGCCCGGCGGGTGGCTGACCGCCCTCGAATCACCGGTGGATGCCTCCGCGCGCACCCTCGCCGAGACGACCGGCCTCGCTCCCAGCTATCTCGAGCAGCTCTACGCCTTCGGCGCCGTCGACCGCTCCCCCACGCGCGTCGTCTCCATCGTCTACTGGGCGCTCCTCCGGCAGGACGACGTGGTGGCGCAGAGCGCCGCACACCTCGCCTCCGGCCACGCTCCGGAGAACGTGCGATGGTTCGACGTCGACGCGCTGCCCTCCCTCGCCTTCGACCACGCGAACATCGTCGAGTACGCCCTCTGGCGGCTGCGCAACAAGGTCGGCTACAGCCGCGTCGCGCACGGGTTCCTCCCCGCCGAGTTCACTCTCGCCGACCTGCGCGAGGCCTACGAGGCGATCCTCGGCAAGCATCTCGATCCCGCGAACTTCCGCCGCCAGGTGGAGGCGGCGGGCAACCTGCTTCCCACCGACCGGTTCCGCACCGGCAACCACCGACCTGCACGTCTGTACCGCTACAACACCGATGTCGAGTTGGCCGACCGCGGCCCGCTCGGTCCCGAAGAAACGAGCACCCGATGAGCATCACCTTCGTCCCGACGCCCGCGGTTCCGGCGCTGGATCCCTCCGTCGATCACGCGATCCAGGCGATCGTGACCGGGGAGTCGACCGACGCGACCTGCACGACCGACCTCGCCGTCGGCCCCTGGGACTTCGACAGCCGCCCCGGCTACGGGCCGGGGTCATCGATGGGCGACGTCATCCCCACCGGGGCACCGCGCCAGGGCGAGCTCCCGGCCGCGTACCGCGAAGCCGACGAGGACCAGCTGCACGAGCGCATCATCGCTGCGAAGGCCGCCCTCGGCGACCGGGTCGTCATCCTCGGCCACTTCTACCAGCGGGAAGAGGTCGTGCGGCACGCGGATTACGTCGGCGACTCCTTCCAGCTCGCGACGGCGGCCAAGGGCCGGACGGATGCCGAGGCGATCGTGTTCTGCGGCGTGCACTTCATGGCCGAGACCGCCGATCTGCTCTCGCAGCCCGATCAAGCGGTCATCCTGCCGAACCTCGCCGCGGGCTGCTCGATGGCCGACATGGCCGACATCGACCAGGTCGAGGACTGCTGGGAGCAGCTCGCCGACGTGCTCGGCGACCTGGACACTCCGGATGCCGACGGCCGGGTGCCGGTGATCCCGGTCACCTACATGAACTCCTCCGCCGCGATCAAGGGATTCGTCGGCCGGCACGGGGGCATCGTGTGCACCTCGTCGAACGCCGAGACGGTGCTCGAGTGGGCGTTCGAGCGCGGGCAGCGGGTGCTGTTCTTCCCCGACCAGCACCTGGGACGCAACACCGCCAAGGCGATGGGCGTGCCGCTGGAGCAGATGCCGATGTGGAACCCGCGGCGAGCGCTGGGCGGATCCTCCGCCGCCGAGCTCATCGACTCGCGGGTGATCCTGTGGCACGGCTTCTGCTCCGTGCACCGCCGCTTCACGGTCGGTCAGATCGATCAGGCGCGTGCCGAGCACCCGGGCGTGCGGGTCATCGTGCACCCGGAGTGCCCGATGGAGGTCGTCGACGCCGCCGACGAGGCAGGATCGACCGAGTACATCCGCCGGGCCATCGACTCGGCGACCGAACCGACCACCTTCGCGATCGGCACCGAGATCAACCTCGTGCGCCGCCTCGCCGCGCAGTACCCGCAGCACGAGATCTTCTGCCTCGACCCGGTCGTCTGCCCGTGCTCGACGATGTACCGCATCCACCCGGGCTATCTTGCCTGGGTTCTCGAGGAGCTGGTCGCCGGACGCACCCCCAACCGGATCACCGTGTCCGCCGATGTCGCGGATCCCGCTCGGGTGGCACTGGAGCGGATGCTGGCGGCGAAGCCGCCCGTGATGGCGGGAGCACGATGAACGTCCTCGTCGTCGGCTCGGGCATCGCAGGGCTCACGGCGGCGCTGCACGCACAGGAGTCGGGGCACGATGTGACTCTGGTCACCAAGGGCGCTCTCGGCGACGGAAGCACCGGCTACGCGCAGGGCGGCGTCGCCGGGGTCTACGGCCCCGACGATTCCGCACAGCAGCACGCGGCGGACACGATGGTCGCCGGGGCAGGTCTCTCGGATGCCGCAGCCGTCGATGCCCTCGTGGCCGACGGGGCGGAGCGCATCGCCGAGCTGATCTCCCGCGGCGTCGCCTTCGACCGCGACCCCGACGGCGTGCTCCTGCTCGGGCGCGAGGCGGCGCACAGTCATGCGCGCATCGTGCACGCCGGCGGAGACGCCACCGGGGCCGCGATCTCGCGTGCACTCGTGGCCGCCGTCCGCCGCACCGCGATCGGCGTGATCGAGCACGCGTTCGTGACAGATCTGATCGTCGAGGGAGGTGCGGTCGGCGGCATCCGTCTGCTGATCGACGAAGCGGTGACCGCACTCCGGGCCGATGCGGTGGTCGTCGCGACCGGCGGCGCCGGGCATCTCTTCGCCCACACGACCAACCCCACGGGCACGACCGGCGACGGCATCGCCGCCGCGATGCGCGCCGGCGCGGCGGTCGACGACCTGGAGTTCGTGCAGTTCCACCCGACGATCCTCGCGGCGGGTCCGGCCTTCCTCATCTCCGAAGCCGTCCGCGGCGAGGGCGCGACCCTGATCGACGACCAGGGCCGACGGTTCGCGTTCGACAGCCACCCCGACGGCGAGCTCGCCCCGCGGGACGTCGTGTCGAGGGCGATCGCCCGCCAGGCCGCGGCCCAGGGCTCCCCGGCGCGGCTGGATGCCACGATGCTCGGGGCCGAGACGCTCGCGGCGCGTTTCCCGACGATCGACCGGGTGACGCGGGCGCGCGGGTTCGACTGGTCGCGGGAGCCCATCCCGGTGACCCCGGCGGCGCACTACCTGATGGGCGGCATCGTCACCGACCTCCACGGCCGCAGCACGATCCCCGGGCTCTTCGCCGTCGGCGAGGCCGCGCGCACCGGCGTGCACGGCGCCAACCGCCTCGCGTCCAACTCGCTGCTCGAGGGAGCGGTGTTCGGCGCCCGAGCCGCGGCCGCGCTGGGTGAGCCGTGGCCAGACTCTCCCCCGCTCCGGTCGCGATATTCCACCGATCCCGCGCCGGTATCCCTGGAATATCGCGACGGGAGCGATGGGGTGCCGTTCGGTCGCGCGGCGCTGCAGCAACTGATGTGGGACGAGGTCGGGCTGCTGCGCACCGACGAAGGCCTTCAGCACGCGCTCGACACGGTGCGCGCATGGCGGTCCGATGCGTCGGCGCCGCAGACCGTCGCGGAGCACGAAGATGCGAATCTGCTGCTGATCGCCGAGGCGACGGCATCCGCTGCACTCGCCCGCGCCGATTCGGTCGGTGCGCACTTCCGCCTCGCCGGCCGCCGAGCAACCGCTCCCGCACAGATCCTGGAGACCGTCTGATGCTCACCTCCGCCATTCTCGCTCGCGTCGTCGGCGCCGCCCTCGAAGAAGACGCTCCCTGGGGCGATCTGACGAGCACGACCCTGCTTCCCGCAGAGGCGACGGCCACGGCCGACCTCGTCGCACGAGAGGCCGGCGTCTTCAGCGGCGGCGCGGTCTTCGCCGCCGCGTTCGCTCTCACGGATGCCACTCTCGTCGTCGACCTGCACGTCGGCGACGGCGACGAGTTCTCCCCGGGCGACGTGCTCGCCTCCGTCTCGGGCTCGGCGCGCAGCATCCTCACCGCCGAGCGTGTCGCGCTGAACTTCACGCAGCGGATGAGCGGCATCGCGACACTCACTGCCGCCTACGTCCGCGCGATCGACGGCACCGGCGCGAGGATCGCCGACACCCGCAAGACGACACCGGGACTTCGCGCCTTCGAACGGCACGCCGTCATCTCGGGCGGCGCCCGCAACCATCGCTACTCGCTGTCCGACGCCGTGATGGCGAAGGACAACCACCTCGCCGTGCTGAAGCGCTCCGGTGCCGACCTCGCCACGGCGTTGCGCGATGCGCTGTCGCGCCTGCCGCACACCACGCACGTGGTGGTCGAGGTCGACCGCCTCGACCAGATCCCCGCCGTCCTCGACGGCGGAGCGCACACGGTGCTGCTCGACAACTTCTCGCTCGACGACCTGCGCGCGGGCGTCGCCCTGATCGGTGACCGCGCCACGGTCGAGGCCTCCGGCGGTGTGAACCTCGACACCGTGCGCGGCATCGCAGAGACCGGAGTCGACGTGATCTCGGTCGGCGCGCTGACCCACTCCGCACGGGCGCTCGACCTCGGCCTGGATCTGCGGATCGACTGAGCACCGTGCTGTACGTCGATCACGCCGCCACATCCCCGGTGCGCCCGGAGGTGCTCGAGGCGATGCGCCCCTATCTCACCGGCGTGTTCGGCAACCCGTCGAGCCATCACACCGCCGGTGAGGCTGCGGCGAGCGCGCTCGACGACGCACGTTCGAGGGTCGCGCGAGTGCTGGGCATGCGCACCGGCGACGTGGTGTTCACGGCCGGGGGCACCGAGGCGAACAACCTCGCCGTGAAGGGCATCGTCCTCGCGGCCTTGGCTGCCGGCCGACGGCACCTCGTGGTCTCCCCCATCGAGCACGAATCGATCCTGGAGTCGGCGGAGTACCTGCGCCGCTTCCACGCGGTCGAGGTGACCATGGTCCCGGTCGACGACGCGGGACGCATCCGCCCCGCGCTCCTCGCCGAGGCGATCCGGGAGGACACCGCCCTCGTCTCCGTCGGGCATGCGAACAACGAGATCGGGACGATCCAGGATGCTGCGGCGCTGGCAGAGGTCGCCCACGCCCACGGAGTTCCGGTGCACCTGGATGCCGTGCAGTCCGCGGGGTGGCTGTCCCTGCAGGGGCTCGGGGCCGACGCCGTCTCGATCGCGGGTCACAAACTCGGGGCACCCAAGGGCATCGGTGCGCTGGCCGTGCGCGGCCGCGTTCCTCTGGAGCCACTGCTGCACGGCGGCGGCCAGGAGCGGGGGCGTCGATCGGGCACGGAGAACGTGGCCGGAGCGGTCGCGCTGGCGACCGCGCTGGAGCTGGCCGAAGCCGACCGCGAGGCCTTCTCGAACGCGGTCGGCGCCGCGACAGCACGATTCATCGCCGGGGTGCTGCAACGCATCCCGCAGGCCGCGCTCACCGGCGATCCCGTGCACCGGTTGCCCGGAACGGCGAGCTTCACCTTCGCCGGGACCAGCGGCGAGTCGGTCCTGCTCGAACTGGAACGGCGAGGGGTCATCTCGTCGAGCGGCTCGGCGTGCGCGGCCGGCAGCGACGAGCCGTCGCACGTGCTGCTCGCCTGCGGCATCCCGCCCGAGGTCGCGCAGACCTCGGTGCGCTTCACCTTCGGACGGCACCCCCTCGCCGGTGATGACCCCGAACGTCTCGCCGCCCTCGTCGCGGACTCGGTGCACGCCGTCTCCGCCTGACTTCTCGGCCATAGACTCGCCTGGTGACCGCCCCTGCACCGATCGTGACGATGATCGTCCCCGGACGCGACATCGCGACATTCGCTCCGGCCGCCCTCGACTCGCTGCGTGCACAGAGCGAGCACCGCTGGCGGGCGATCCTGGTCGACGACGGCTCCACCGACGCCACCGGCTCGATCTTCGCCGATGCGGCGCGCTCCGATCCGCGCTTCACGGTGGTCCGGCATGAATCGTCACGGGGTCTCGGCGCCGCCCGCAATGCCGGCCTCGCGCTCGTCGACACCCCGTACGTCGGTTTTCTCGACGGTGACGACGAGCTCACTCCCGACGCCCTCGCGCGCCTGACCGCGACGCTCGACGAGACGGGGAGCGACTTCGTGGCCGGCGCGTATGTGCGCCTGCGCCCGCACGGCGACACGTACACCGCCGGTCGCGTGCAGCCCTGGGTCGCGGCGGCGACCGATCCGGCACGGTCGAGGACCACGCTCGCGCACCACCCCAGGGCCGTCTCGAACATCGTCGCCTGGTCGAAGGTCAGCCGCACCACATTCTGGAGCGACCTGCGGTTCCCGGAGGGCGTCGCCTACGAGGATCAGATCGTCGCCCAGGAGATGTACACCCGTGCGCGGTCGTTCGACGTGATCCCCGACGTCGTGGTGCGGTGGCGCATCCGCCCCGACGGGACGTCGATCACGCAGGGCAAGTCGCAGCTGCCGGTGCTGCGCGACTACCTCGGCGCCCTCCGCGGCGGCATCCGGGTCCTGCAGGATGCCGGGGAGAGCCCGGCCGTGACCGCTCGGCTCGACCTCATCCTGGCGATGGACGTGCCGTCACTGCTCGACATCGCCGCCAGCCATGACGACCCGGCGTACGCCGCGGAGGTCGCCGGGTTCATCGACGAGCTGCAGGCGCTCCCCGAATACGCCGATACCTCGCCCGATGAGGCCATCGCGGCGGCCCTCTCCTGGTGACCGAAGGACCGGTGAAACCCATGAACGACTACCTCGACTCGCTCTTCTCGCTGGAGGGCCGCACCGCGATCGTGACCGGCGGCAGCTCGGGCATCGGCCGCGGCATCGCCACCGCCCTCGCCCGTGCCGGAGCCTCGACAGTCATCGTCGCGCGCGGCGCCGAACGCATCGACCAGACCGTCCGCGAGCTCGAGGCGAGCGGATGCCGCGCCGCCGGCGTCATCGGCGACCTCGGCACCCGTGCCGGCATCCGCTCCGTCGCCGAGGCAGCGACCGAGCCCTTCGGCGAACCCGACATCCTGGTCAACTCGGCCGGCATCAACATCCGGCCGTCCTATGCCGAGATCACCGAGGACGACTGGGACGCCACCATGACGGTGAACGCCCTGGCCCCGTTCCTGCTGGGCCAGCGCTACGCACCCGGAATGGTCGAACGAGGGTACGGCCGACTGATCCACATCAGCTCGCAGCAGGCGCACCGGGCCTTCGTCGGCAGTGGGATCTACGGCGCGTCGAAAGGCGCCCTGGAGTCGCTGATGCGCTCGGAGGCCGAGGCATGGGGCGGCACCGGGGTCACCAGCAACACCCTCGTCCCCGGTTTCGTGCTCACGCCACTGAACGCCCGGCTGCAGCAGGACCCCGAGAAGATCGCGGCGCTCGCCGCTCGGACGATGATCGGCCGCAACGGCCTACCGAGCGACTTCGCCGGTGCGGCGGTGTTCCTCGCCGGAGCCGGGTCGGCATACGTCACCGGCCATTCGCTCTTCGTCGACGGCGGGCTCTCCGTCCACTGACCCGGGATCGGGGCTGCTCAGTTCTCCGGCGGATAGACCCGCTCGTCGATGCGCGGTTCGGCGAGAAGCGGCACCGAGGCGGTGAGCGCGGCGACGGCATCGGCTCCTGCGGAGTCATCCGGCGCGCGATCGGCCCGCCGGTCGGTGAGCGCCGCGCCGACACCCCCGGAGACCGGCCCTTCGGCTGCGACCTCGCTCGCAAGCACGCGGGAGGCCGCGACCTGCTGCGCCGCGAGCTCGGCGTAGAGACCGCCCTGTGCGAGGAGCTCGGCATGGGTGCCAGACTCGACGATCCGCCCCGCCTCGACCACGTGGATGACATCGGCGCCCATGACCGTCGAGAGCCGGTGCGCGATCGACAGCGTCGTGCGCCCCTTCGCCGCCTCGTCGAGCGCTTCCTGGACCACCCGCTCCGACACGGTGTCCAACGCCGATGTCGCCTCGTCGAGGAGCAGCACGGGCGGGTCCTTGAGCAGCACCCTCGCGATGGCGATGCGCTGCTTCTCGCCGCCCGAGAGCCGGTACCCGCGTTCGCCGACGACGGTGTCGTAGGCGTTCTCGAACCCCGCGATGATGTGATGGATGTTGGCCGCGGTGCAGGCCTCGATCAACTCGGCCTCGGTCGCTCCGGGCTTCGCGTACAGCAGGTTCTCCCGGATCGTCGCGTGGAAGAGATACGTCTCCTGCGACACGATGCCGATGTGGTCGATGATCGATTCCTGGGTGAGCGAGCGCACGTCCGCTCCCGCGAACAGCACGGCGCCGCCCTTGGCCTCGTACAGCCGGGGCGCGAGGTACAGGATCGTGGTCTTCCCGGCGCCGGAAGGCCCGACGAAGGCGACGTGCTGCCCCGGTTCGGCGACGAAGGACACGTGATCGAGCGTCGGGCGCGAGTCCGGCGCGGCATCCGGATAGCGGAAGACGACGTCGGCGAACTCGATGCGCCCCCGCGGTCCTGGGGCCTCGCCGACTGTGATCGCGTCGGGCGCATCCTGGATCTCCGGCACCAGGTCGAGGTACTCGAAGATGCGCGCGAACAGTGCGGACGAGGTCTGCAGATCGAGCGACACCCGCATCAGGCCCATCAGCGGCATCAGCAGCCGGGCCTGCACGGTGGTGAAGGCGACAACGGTTCCCGCGGTGATCGCATCCGTGCCGCCGTCGATCAGGTAGCCCGAGACGAGATAGATGACCGCGGGCACGCTGGCCATCAGCACCTGCACGACCGCGAAGAATCCCTGGCCGCTCATGGCCCGCCGCACCTGCAGCCGCACCTGATTGCGATTCTCGGACTGGTAGCGCTCCGACTCGGTGCGCTGGCGGTTGAACGCCTTCGACAGCAGCATCCCCGAGACGCTCAGCGTCTCCTGCGTGATCGAGGTGAGCTCCGACAGCGACTCCTGCGTCTCGCCCGCGATCCGCGCGCGCACCTGCCCCACGCGACGCTGCACGAAGATGAGGAACGGCATCATCACGACGGCGATCAGTGTCAGCCGCCAGTCGATCAGGATCATCGCGACGAGCGAGGCCGCGACCGTCACCACGTTGCCCAGGATGCTCGTGACGGTGTTCGTCAGCACGCCCGAGACGCCGCCCACGTCGTTCTGCAGTCGCGACTGGATGACGCCCGTCTTGGTGCGGGTGAAGAATCCGAGTTCCATCGCCTGCAGATGCTCGAACAGCCGCACCCGCAGGTCGCCCGTGACACTGTTGCCCACTGTCGCGGTCAGCCACGTCTGCCCGACGCCGAGCACCGCGGAGAACAGGAACAGCGCGACAATCGCGCCGACGAGCCAGCCCAGCACCTCGAGATGCGGGCCACCGCCTTCCACGGGGAAAAGCGCGTCGTCGAAGATGCGCTGCACGATCAGCGGAGGGATCACCGCGATGGCCGCGCCGACCACCACGAGGATGCCGGTGAAGAAGATGCGCCACCGATAGGCGCGGAAGAGGGCGATCACCCGGCCGCCGAGTCCGGGGATGCGGGGGGCCTCGGCGTTGAGCCTGCGCTGCGCATCCTCGTCGACACCCCGGAAGCCGCCGCCGTGTCCTCCGCCTCTGCCGCCGCCCATGCTCATTTCGCCAGCGTACTCAGCCCGGAGACAGCGAGGGCCGCAGCATCCGCTCAGAGCGGATCTCGACGAGTTCGGAATGAAATGTCGGAAGCTGTGGTTACGCTGAAAGACTCTCGCGATCTCTCGCGCCATCCCCCTTTCTTCTTCTGCTCAGGAGGCCGCCTATGTCCGCCGTCGACACCGGCTCCATCACGACCCCCACCGTCACTCCGAAGAGCGGTGAGATCTCCCGGAGCGACATGCGGGTCATCTGGCTTCTCCTCGTCGCGGCCTTCGTCGCCATCCTCAACGAGACGACGATGGGCATCGCCATCCCGCACCTGAACACCGATCTCGGCATCCCGCCGGAGCTCGGGCAGTGGCTGACCAGCGCGTTCATGCTGACCATGGCCGTCGTCATCCCGACGACCGGCTTCATCCTGCAGCGCTTCACCACCCGCCAGGTCTTCATCGCGGCGATGACCGCATTCTCTCTCGGCACGCTGGTCGCCCTCATCGCACCGGGATTCGGCGTGCTGCTGGTCGGCCGCGTCATCCAGGCCGCCGGCACCGGCGTCATGATGCCGCTGCTGATGACGACCATCATGAACGTCGTCCCGCCGCAGTCGCGCGGGCGCATGATGGGCCGTGTCGGTCTCGTCATCTCGCTCGCTCCGGCCATCGGACCGACCGTCGCAGGGGCCGTGCTCGAGTCCCTCAACTGGCGCGCACTCTTCGCAATCATCCTGCCGATCGCGCTCATCGCGCTCGGCATGGGTGTGAAGTGGATGACGAACCTCGGCGAGACCCGCCGCGTCCCGCTCGACGTGCTCTCCATCCCGCTCGCGGCACTCGGCTTCGGCGGCATCGTGTTCGGCTTGAGCCAGTTCGGCAGCGAGGGCGGATCGGGCGAGACCGCCGGCATCACCGCTCTCGTGGTGGGAGCCGTGTCGCTCGCGCTCTTCGTGTGGCGACAGCTGCGGCTGCAGGGCGCCGGCAAGGCACTGCTCGATCTCCGCGTGTTCCGCGCGACCAACTTCACGTTCGCAGTCATCATCATGTCGATCCTCGCGCTTTCGATGTTCGGCACGCTGACGCTGCTCCCGCAGTATCTGCAGAACGTCGCCGGCCTCAACGCGCTCCAGTCGGGCCTGATCCTGCTGCCCGGCTCCGTGCTCATGGGTCTGCTGGGCCCGGTGATGGGCCGCGTGTACGACGCCCGGGGTACGCGCCCGCTGCTCATCCCCGGCACGATCCTGGTCGCATCGGCGCTGTTCTTCTACTCGACCGTCGGAGAGAACACCGCCTGGTGGGTGCTCGTCATCGCTCAGGCCGCGATGTCCGTCGGTCTCGCCATGTCGTTCACTCCGCTGTTCTCCGCGTCGCTCGGCTCACTGCAGCGCTCGCTCTATTCCCACGGGTCCGCCGTGCTGAACACCCTGCAGCAGGTCGGCGGAGCGGCAGGTGTTGCTCTGCTCACCGTGACCTACTCGGCGATCCTCCACGCGGGGGAGAACGAGGGGCTGACGACGGCCGTGGCCGGTGCGCCCGGTGCGCGGATGGCGTTCCTGATCGCGGCGATCATCTCGCTCGCCGCGGTGGCGCTGAGCCCGTTCGTGCGCAAGCCCGCCGACGATGCCGGTGAGGGATTCCACGGCGGTCACTGACCGAAACGAGTCAGCCGCGATGGCGTCTGCTGCCTACTGCGTCTTCGGCGCAGGAAAGTGGCAGACGCCATTGCTGCAATAGCCGGCGGCATCTGCCTCGAGCAGGGTGAGGGCGTCCGCGAGCGGCAGCGGCGCGAGAGGCGCGTCCTGCTCCACGGAGTCCTGCTGCGATTTGGTCATCCCTCGATCGTACGCCTGCCACGCGCTCATGGCGTCGGATCGACCTTCCGTGGCCGATCCACGGGGCGTATCGTTCGCAATGACGCCACGGGCCGCGCTCTGGAACGACGGCCTGGGTGGAGAACGCGAGGGAGCGTCGATGATCATCACCGTGCCGGATCCGGACACCGCAGAGGGCCACGTCGCCGAGATGTACGCGGACGACATCGAGGACGACGGCTTCGTTTACGCGCATACCCGGGCGATGGCCGTCAATCCCGAGGCGCACGCGGCCTTCGAGAACCTGATCCGAGCAGTCGTGCCCTCGATCGGCATCCGCGTGTACGAGGCGGCCACACTGGGCGCGGCGCGCGCGATCGGCTCTACGCACTGCCTGCTCGCCCACGGCCGCAAGTCGCTTCGCGCTGGGGTTCTCGACGAGGCCGGGCTCGACTCCTTCGCGAGAGGAGAGGACGACGGCTTCACCGAGGCGGAGCGCGCGGTCGTGCGATACGCGGCGCGGCTGTCGACGGATGCCGCGTCGATGACGGATGCCGATGCGCAGGCACTCCGCGACGCCGGTTACTCCGACCGGCAGATCGTCGACATCACCCTTGCGGCTGCGGCACGGAACTACTTCAGTCGTGCGCTGCAGGCGCTCTCGGTGCCGGTCGACGAGGTCCCCGGACTCAGCCCGGACATCGCGACGGCGCTGGCGCATCCGACCCGTGCCGGCGGCCTTCCGCCGACAGCGGATCGCTAACCCGCTCCCCTACGGTGGAACCATGCTCAAACGACTCCTCGCCCGCACGTTCTGGGCGTTCAGCCGCTGGACCCTGAAGAGCGAACCCGCGCCGACGCGTCCCACCGTGCTCGTCGGCGCTCCGCACACCTCGAACTGGGATTTCGTCCTGATGCTGGCGATCGCGTGGCGGCTCGGCATCGACGTGCACTGGCTCGGCAAGAACAGCCTCTTCCGGGGCTGGCGGGGTCCGATCATGCGCCGTCTCGGCGGCATCCCCGTCGATCGCACGGACCCTGCCCGAGTGGTGAAGGACGTCGTCGGCCAGGTGCACGCAGGCAGGGTGTTCGGGCTCGTGGTGACTCCCGACGGGACGCGCGGTGGGAACGAGTACTGGAAGTCCGGCTTCTACCGGATCGCCCGCGAGACCGGCATGCCGGTCACACTCGGATTCGTCGATCGCACGACGATGACCACCGGCCTCGGGCCGACGCTCGACCTCACCGGCGACGTCGCCGCCGACATGGACCGGATCCGCGCGTTCTACGCTGACAAGGCGGGCGCGCGACCCGAGCGCCGCACGGAGCCGCGCCTCCGGGAGGAGATCCCCGCTGCCGGCTGAGTTCTCGCGCCTCAGCCGTCCGATTCGAGATGCGCGCGGGCGTACTTCAGGTCGTCGTCGGACAGCGTCTCCACCATTCCGACGACCGCGCCGGTGATCTCGCGGATCTCCTCTCGGACGTTCTCATCGAGGTGCGGGGAGCCGCTGCCGAGCACGGCGTGCTGGGCGTCGCTGGTCAGCTCCGACCACCAGTCTTCGATCGGGGGAAGCGTCATGATTCCTTCTTTCGGACGTAGACCGCGTCGTTCTGGACATCCGCTGAGCGCGGGCACGACACTGAGAGCATGACAGCGGATCTGCCCCGGGACGAGCCCGACATCGACGACCGGGCGGACGGTCGCGACGAGACCCCCAACGAGCGGGCGGATCGGAACTGGCTCGAGCTCCTGCAGGAGTTGCGGGTCATGCAGACCGGCACCCAGATCCTCACCGGATTCCTCCTCGCCGTCGCCTTCCAGCCGCGGTTCGCCGACATGGACGAACTGCAGAGAGACCTGTACGTGGTCCTGGTGGCTCTCTCCGCGATCGCGACCATCCTCGCGCTCGCTCCGGTGGGCATGCACCGGGCTCTGTTCGGGCACCGTCGCAAGCCGGACCTGGTGCGGATCGCCGCCCGGATCGTGCGCATCGATCTCGCGGTGATCGGAGCCCTGACCATCGGGGTGACCACCTTGATCATCGACTTCACGGTGAACCGCACGGCGGGAGTCGTGGCTCTCGTGGCGGCGCTCGTCCTGGTCGTCGCACTGTGGCTCGCGCTGCCGCGCTTCATGCGCAGCCGACGCCGTTCCGACGAGACCGGGGAGGACTGACCTCCGTCTCGTCGGAACGGCAGCGGATCAGCGCCCCGCAGGGCTCCGGTTCTCGGCACTGACCATCCAGGCGAACTGCTCGAGACGCTCGATGACCGCGTGCAGGATGTCTGCTGATGTCGGGTCCGCTTCGTCGACGTCGTCGTGCACGTCGCGCATCGTCGCGACGACCGCCTCGAGCCGCTCTGTGACCAGATCGATCGTCTCGGACGTGGAGACCTCGCCCGTCGGGAACTCCGGCAGGGTCGTCGTCGCAGAGACGGTGACGCTGCGTCCGTCCGGCACGGCGTGCAGGGCGCGCATGCGCTCGGCCACGGTGTCGCTGAACGTCCGCGCGTCCTCGATGATCTCGTCCAGCTGGCGGTGCGTGTCGCGGAAATTGCGTCCGACCACGTTCCAGTGCGCCTGCTTGCCCTGCGTCGCGAGTTCGAGCAGGTCGACCAGCACGGCCTGCAGGTTGGCCGCCAGATCCGGGGATGCGGCGAAGCCCCTCTCGGCGTTCTGCTTCCGTGTCGTCTTCGCGCCGCCCTTGGTCGTAGCGGCAGTCTTCTTCGTCGTCTTCGTTTCAGCCATGGTGTGACCTCCTGCCGCCGACGCTAGCGCGACCCGGTCGGGCGGTCCGAGGGGGTTGACAGCGCTGGAGCGATCCTCGAATGTGGCGTGCGGACATCGACACCCGACGAAGGAGAGACAGACCGTGGGAGACCAGCAGCGCGGAGGCCGAGCAGAGCCCGTCATCAGCAGGATCAGCGACAGGGATGCCGGCGAGGTGCTCACCGTGCAACGGGCTGCGTTCGTCTCGGAGGCGGCCATCTACGGAAGCGTCGACATGCCTCCGCTGACGCAGACTCTCTCCGAGTTGGAGGCTGAGCTGCGGTCCGAGTCCGGCTTCACGGCACGGATCGACGGCCGCCTCGTCGGTGCGATCCGCTTCGTCGAGAAGGACGGCCTGTTGCTGATCGGTCGCATCGCGATCGCTCCCGACATGCAGGGCGAAGGGATCGGCCGCTCGCTGCTCGAGGCCGCGGAGCAGTCCTCCGCCGCCGATGAGGCGGAGCTCTTCACCGGAAGCCTGAGTGAGGCGAACCTGCGTCTCTACGAGGCATGCGGATACCAGGAGCACGAACGGGTCCCCGATGGCGACGGCACGGAACAGGTGTTCCTCCGCAAGCGCCTCGGACCTTGAGAGCCTCCTGACAATCCCCTCGAGGGGGTTGAGGCGATCGGTGAGGTGAGGCATCGTGGCCCGGACGTGTCGCGACCGCGGCATGCCCCAACCGGAAGGAGAGTCTCGTGCTCACCCTCACCGACAACGCCACCGCCATCGTCACGACCCTCGTGAGTCGTCAGAGCGAAGCTCCGGATGCAGGTCTCCGCATCCACTCGTCCTCCACCGCTGCCGCGCAGGGCGGTGCGAGCCTCGCGGTGCTGGTCGCCACCGAGCCGGAACCTCAGGACCAGGTCGTCGAGATCTCCGGCACCCGCCTCTTCCTCGACGCGGCAGCTGCTGTCGCACTCGACGACAAGGTGCTCGACGCCGGAGTCGACGAGGAGGGTTCCGTGTCCTTCGCCGTCATGGCGAAGGTCGCCTGACCTCAGGATCTCCGGATGCCGCGGCCCGACGGGTCGCGGCATCCGTCGTCTCCGCGCGCGGGCGATGCAGACCGCCGAGATCATCACGATTGGGAAACCGTCGGGCGCGCGCCACAGTTCCTCCGCGTGCCCGCCCTTACGATCTGTCCATGCGTCGTCGCCTTCTCCCTGTCCTGGTTCTCGCCGCGTCCGCTCTGGTGCTCACCGCGTGCACCACCCCGTCCGGCGTTCCGAGCTCCGCGCCGTCATCAGCGCCCAGTTCGACCCCCAGCGCGGAGCCAGAAGTCGACCCGCAGCTCGTCGTGACGCTGGATGGACTCACCTTCACGGACGAGACGGGCACGACCGAGGCGACCTTCGACGACTCCGACGCACTCCTGGCGCTGCTCGAGACGGCGACCGGAGATCTCCCGGCTCCCGAGGCCGTGGAGGACATGCCCGGCTACGAGTTCAAGCTCGAGACCTACACCTGGGACGGCCTGCGGGTGACCGCCGACAGCACCGGCGAGAATCCCTCGTGGATCACCGTGACCGGTGCCGAGGTGGATGGTGTCCCGATCGCGACCGAGGAAGGCCTCACAGTCGGATCGACTCGCGCCGACCTCCTCGCCGCGGACGCCTGGGCGCTCGTCGACAGCGAAGACTCCGCCACCGCCGCGTACCTGGGCCTCGGCGGACGAGAAGTTCCTGACACGCAGTCGCTCACACACCCGGGATCGGTCGGCATCATCTTCCTGTTGTTCTCCCTCGATGGCGACGAAGTGACGCAGATCATGTCGCCGTCCAACGACTTCAGCGACATCTGAGTCGCGGACACCCACGCCGCACCGCGTAGCCTGGGAGGCGGGCGCAACCCGTGCGACCGTCGAAGGGCCACCGTGAAGATCTCCTTGCTCCGCCGCTTCATCGTCGTCGCGGAGGAACTGCACTTCCCCCGCGCGGCCGCAAGCCTCGGCATTCCCCTGGCGTCGCTGTACACCTCGGTCGAGAAACTCGAGGCCGAGGTCGGGCATCCGCTGTTCCAGCCCGGCGAGCCGACAAGGCTGACGAAGGTCGGCGAGCTGCTGCTCGAGGAAGCACGGGTCGAAGTCGCTGCGGCTCCGGCGCCCGTGAAGAACCCGCCCGCGCCCCGCGGCGGCAAAGCCAAGGCATCGAAGGGCAAGGGTCGGACCCCTGCGGTCAAGGGCCAGCCGAAGCCCTATAAGAAGCGTCAGGGCCGCTAGCAGCCCGCGACACGGTCAGTCCCAGTCGAGGTATTCCTCGATGTTCACCGCGGTCTCGATCGGGTGGGTCATCGGGAACAGGTGGTCGCCGCCGTCGATGGTCTTCACGCTCGCCCGCTCGGGGACCGTGGCTTGCAGCCGTTCGCCGTTCGCCGGCGCGTACACGGCGTCCTGCGAACCCTGGATGATGAGCACCGGGATGACCGGCGCGACCGCGATGTCACTCTCCTCGACGCCCAGGAGCAGCAGGCCGTTGACGCGGTCGTGGTGGGCCGCGGCCAGTGCGCGCGCGACGGTACCGCCGACGCCGTGCCCGCCGACCCAGGTGTCCTGCAGGCCGACGTGGTCGATCACCGCGAGCACGTCTTCGACCCGGGTCTCGAGCGCCACGTCCGCGTCGTCGGCGCGGTAGCCGATGCGCAGCACGTGGAATCCGGCTTCCTCCGCGAGGTAGTGCCCGACGACGCCCAGCACGTCGGCGGCGAGACCGCGTTCCTGGACCAGCACGAGCTTCACCGGGCCATCGCCCTCGTCGACGTAGGGTACGGCGCGGCCTTCGGGTTCGAAGATCTGGGTGTCGGTCATCGGCGTCAATCTCCTCGTGCCGTCGGTGTCGGTTCGCAGGCGGAACGAACTCGGCGGCCCCCTGCGGCCGGACCGCGGCTCGCGCCGCCTCTTTCCAGCGTATCTAGTCGGGGCCGGACTCGGGACCATCGCCCGCGATCGCCGAGAACGCATCCGCCCCTGGCAGCGGCCACGACCACCCGAGGTCGGCCACTCCCGCGATGGTCTCCTGCTCGCGGAGGACGCGTCGCGCGTGAGATACATCGCGCTTCGTGCTCGGGGTGATCGGTGAGATCCAGACCCAGCTCTTCGGAATGATGTGCAACGCCAGCGTCTCGAACGCGCCGGTCTGGTCGATGGAGCGCACGACCACGACAGCGAATCCGCCGATACCCCACCAGTACCTCGGGGTGCTCGAGAGGGAGGACGTCTCCACGAGCCGCCGCCCGAACCCCGCGTCGAGGTCGAGCCGCATCTCGGCATGGAACCAATCGCCGCCGTAGAAGTGGATGCAGTCGCGCTCGAGGACCTGCGCCCTCTCTCTCAGCAGATCGGATGCCGCAGCATCGAGCGCACCGCTGACCGGAGCGACGGCGAGCGGGACGATCGCGTGCGCGCCTCGATCGATCGCGTTCCCTGCGAGCTCCTCCCACGCGAAGGGGCGACCTCCGAGACCCTGGAGTCGACGGAGGATCGCGAGGGCGTCGCCGAGCTCGATCACGGAGTCGTTCGTCACCCGTCGAGTGTAGGGCCGCCGCGGATGGTCAGCGCCGGGTCACGCCTCCACGACCTGACCGGCATCCACTCGCCAGCTGCGGTCTGTGGTGACCGTCGCCAGCATCCGCCGGTCGTGGGTGACCAGCAGCAGGGTGCCCTCATAGGACTCGAGCGCCTGCTCGAGCTGCTCGATCGCCGGGAGATCGAGGTGGTTCGTCGGTTCGTCGAGCACGAGCAGGTTGACGCCGCGCGCCTGCAGCAGCGCCAGCCCTGCACGGGTGCGCTCGCCCGGTGAGAGCTCATCCACGGCGCGGGTCACGTGATCGGCCTTGAGGCCGAACTTGGCCAGGAGCGTGCGCACCTCACCGGAGGCCATCTCCGGGACGAGCGTTTCGAACGCCGCCGCGAGCGGCTGCGACCCGGTGAGAAGCGCGCGAGCCTGGTCGATCTCACCGATCTGCACGCTCGCGCCGAGGCTGGCCGTTCCCTCGTCGGGACGCTGACGACCGAGCAGTCCGCGCAGCAGCGTCGACTTCCCGGCGCCGTTGGGCCCGGTGATGCCGATCCGCTCCCCCGCGTTCACCTGGAGCGACACGGGCCCGAGCACGAAGGAACCCTGCCGGAACACGGCGGAATTCAGCGTCGAGACCACCGAGCTGGACCGCGGAGCCGAGCCGATCGTGAACTCGAGCTGCCACTCCTTCCGCGGCTCCTCGACCTCGTCGAGACGGGCGATCCTGCTCTCCATCTGGCGCACCTTCTGCGCCTGCTTCTCGCTCGACTCCGCTGAGGCCTTGCGTTTGATCTTGTCGTTGTCCGGCGCCTTCTTCATGGCGTTGCGCACACCCTGGCTCGACCACTCCCGCTGCGTGCGGGCGCGAGCGACGAGGTCGGCCTTCTTGTCGGCGAACTCGTCGTACTTCTCGCGCTGGTGCCGGCGCACCGTCTCGCGCTCTTCCAGGTACGCGTCGTAGCCGCCGCCGAAGACGCGGTTGCTCCCCTGCGCGAGGTCGAGCTCCAGCACTCGGGTCACGCAGCGCGCGAGGAACTCGCGGTCGTGACTGACCACCACGACACCGCCGCGAAGTCCGCGCACGAAGGCCTCGAGTCGTTCGATGCCGTCGAGGTCGAGGTCGTTGGTCGGCTCATCCAGCAGCGCGATGTCGAAGCGTGAGAGCAGCAATGCGGCGAGTCCCACGCGCGCCGCCTGGCCTCCCGACAGCGAGGTCATCATCGCCTCGGCGGGATCGCCGTCCAGTGCGAGCCCGAGGTCGGCGAGTACGACAGGAAGCCGCTCGTCGAGATCGGCGGCACCGCTGGCCAGCCAACGATCCAGCGCGGTGGAGTAGGTGTCGGCGGGGTCGGTGCCGGGCGCGGCGAGCGAGGGGTCTCCGAGCGCGAGTGCCGCGGCATTCATATCGCTGCTCGCTGCCGCGCACCCCGTGCGACGCGCGATGTAGTCGGCCACGCTCTCGCCAGGAACCCGTTCGTGCTCCTGCGGGAGCCAGCCGACGAAGGCATCGGCCGGGGAGAGCCTGATCGTGCCGGCCTGCGGCTCGTCGACACCCGCGAGGAGTCTCAGCAGCGTCGACTTGCCCGCACCGTTGGCGCCGACGAGGCCGACGACATCACCCGCCGCGACGGTCAGGTCGAGCGAGTCGAACAGGGTGCGATGGCCGTAGCCACCGGCCAGCCCTTGGGCCACGAGCGTTGCGGTCATCCTTCAATCCTGTCACCCGCGCTTCGTGCACGAGGACCGGTCCCCCGTCAGTCGGAGTGATCGGTGGCGCGTGAGTCGAGTGCGACGCCGATCGCCACGCCGATCGACAGGCCGACGCCGATCCCGAGTGCGAGGTTGTCGAACAGCGTGAGCCCGAGCCCGGCGCCGAGTGCAAGGCCGAGACCGATGCCGGTGGCCAATCCCGTGTGAGCGTTCTTCGCGGAGTCCTTCTCTTCGTCCGTCATGCATCCAGCGTAGGAAGGCTCGAAGGCGGACACATCCCCCGCGCGGCGGATACGTCTCGGCTCGCCTCAGTTGTTGAAGCGGAACTTCACCACGAGCGTTGCGGTCGTCCGTCAACCCGGTCACCCGCGGTGGGGCTCTCGATCCGCGACGGTGCGGGAACTATTAGCCCCCGATCGGCTGACCGTTGACGGCCGCGACGAACAGAGAGATCCACACGATGAAGAAGATCACGTGGAGCAATGTTCCCAAGGCTCCGATGATGAGCGACCAGCGAGCGAGGCCTGCACCTGATTCGCCGTTGCCCGGCGCGCGCAACTGGCGCAGAGCGAGCACGCCGAGGACGAAACCGGCGATGGGAATCACGAAAGCTGCGATGAAGCCCACCAGGGCGAGTGTGTTGGTGCGAGGCGCGACTGTTGCGGTTGTCATGAGTGTCCTTCCAATTCACGTGGGGTAGCCGCCCAATTCACGTGGGGTAGCCGCAACAGGGGCACGGAAAGCGATCCATCGTGATGCCGACTATAGAGCTAACGGTCACTGATCTCGAGATGCAGGTGCCGACAGGACTCGCGCTACGTCGACCCGCCAGAGCTATCTCCGATACGGAGATCCGCGGTGTCCTCGTAGGTCGCGGACATCCGTGAGCTCAGTCGACACATCGGCGAAGGCAGCCACCTCATGGCGGACATCCCACGCCAGGGTCTTGCCCTCACGAACCCACGCGACCATGTCATCGGGGTCACCCCACGCCCCGGCCACCATGCGGCGCTCCTCCCAGACGTCGTGCCAGACGCGCAGTCGGGCAGCGAGTCCGGGTGACAGGCCGTAATCGTCAGGCGTCATCGTGTAATCGCTCTCGCGCGTGGGAGTCGAGCTCTCCCAGAGCGGCCAGTCATGGCCCGGAGCGACGAAGAATCGAATGACACGTCGATCAGACATGATCGCGTCGCGCCGCCGCTCGTCGATTGCCCCCGAGCACCATACGCCTCTAGCCCGCCTCAGTTGTTGAAGCGTAACTCACTGATTTATGCATCACCCAACTGCGAAAAGCCCGAAATTATGCGGCTCGCAGCCCTTGTCATACATCTTGACACATACGGCGTGACACAACCATGCGAGGGAAGCGACTCATGGCGAAGGGGATTCCAGTGCGCGGCACAGAGGCCACGATCTACGAGCCAACCGAGAAATACAAGTCTTGGCGAATCACCTACATCGACCGAGCCACCAACAAGCGCAAGACAACCAGCGGCGGAAAGACCAGAGAAGAGGCCGAGGACAAGGCCCGGCATCTCAGCGGTGAGTATGTAGAAGGCTGGAGAAACGGCGACACACCACCGACGCTTCAAGAGACTGTCGACCTCTGGCTGACAGCGAATCGTTCGGAGTGGTCAAGCCGAACCTACGATCACTACTCCTACCTCGCCGCCAAGTTCACAGAGCGCTACGGCAGCCGTCCCATCACTCAGGTGTCTCCTGTAGACATCGCCAAGGTTGATTTCAGGGGGCACAGCAGAGGACAGCAGGAGAAGGCGCGCACACTTCTTCGAGGAATCCTGCGCCACAGCGGCGGATGGCTAGAACGAGATCCGATACGAATAGAGAAGAAGGTCGAAAGCCTGGTTCGAGCGATCGCGCTCTCGGGCAATGCCTCCGGCAAGAGGAACCAGAAGGTAGAACGAGGCGACATCCCTAGCAGCAAGTTTGTTGCAGCTCTGATCATCACTGCGAACCATACGCTTCAGCAAGGGCCGCTCAACGATCCCGAATACACAGACATAGATAAGAGGAGCGGCCTGCCGCACTATCGCTCCGGGAGCGTGAGATCAGAATCAGGCACCGGCCTGGTCCATCCTCTGGAGGATCGCTTCATTCGTGGCCTTCCTGCGGAGTGGACGGAGAGCCACAGGCGGGGAATCCCGAAGCACTACAAGAATCCTGAGGGCAGGCGCCGAGCCGAAACCATGGAGCTGGCAAGCAGGTATCGGCAGATCGGACTAGCCGTAGCGCTGGGAGCAGGAGGCGGGCTAAGGATCGGAGAGGTTCTAGCCCTGCGAGTGCGGCACTTTCTTGAGCCAGCTGATGTGTCTTTGATCCACTCACTGAACTGGGAGCTGGGGGCGACTAACTCTGACGGCTCCCTCAACTACTCCGGCAGGCTGGATGTCTCTGAACAGGCGAGCCAAGGGAGCCGAGGCAAGATCTGGATCACTGGAACCAAGGGCGTGGAGAAGAGTCGCATCGTTCACCTGCCAGCGTTCCTTCCCAACTGGAACAGCACCGGCTACGGCTCACAGCGCCCCCTCATCGAGCGCTCTGAGCCAAGGTTCGAGGATAGGTCTATCTCTCTCTGGGAAGCCACCGAAGAAGAGTCGATCAGGCTGTGGCGAGCCGGATTCACACCGCTCAACTATCTACTCTGGCTGCGTCTGAAGGAGCTGTGGAACCATCCGGCCATCAAGCACCGAAACTCGCTGGGTGCTCGGATCAAGGACTTTCGGGAGTTGTTGATGTTCCCGACGAGGAACCCGGCAAGGACAAGAGCAACCGGAACGCCTATGGTGCAGATCGATCCCGGATGGCGCAAGAGCATCGCCCTCGTGGAGGGCGATGGCACCTACCAGGCGCAGAGCAACTATGCCAAACACGCCAACACGCTCTACGACTATGTGGAACAGGAGTTCGATGAGCACCCAGAGCACCGGACCAACGCCAAGGGGCGTAAAGGCTGGACTCACCACGGCCTCAGGCACTGGGCGGTCAGCTCCCGGATTCAAGCTGGAGTGCCACTCCCCCTGATCGCCCGAGAGATGGGACACCATGACAGCTCTTTCACGCTCGAACGCTACGGCCATGTGATGGATCAGGGCGTAGGGCCTGGGGGCTTCGAATACTGATCATCGCTGGGAGGCGATCTCAGCCCGTCGATGCTCGATCGGTGTGAATGTTCGCGAGCGCTGAGCGACTGTCGCAGACTGTCGCCTGTGAACGCTGACGGCATCGCCACTGATGAGATCGAAAGCTACCGGGCGAAGGAACTTCCCCAGCCGGGAACAGGACTAAGTCTTACGATCATCCAGTCCGCGAGCTGCTTCGAGACTTGGTAGAGGTCCAACGCACGGCGATCCCCTAGTCCCTCATTCTCACCGTGGGCGATAGCGTGCCGCTTGGTGATGAGCGCGCCAAGATCGTTGGCGAGTTCCCCGTTGCCTTCGGTCAGCATGGTTTCAAACTCTTCAACGAAGCCCGCATCGAATCGTCCCAGCGTGCTGCGGATGTTCTCTACCGACGGGTTGATGCTGCGGCCAAGCCAGGAAAGCGAGTAAGACCGAGCGGTGCCATAGGACATTTCTTGCAGATGCCCCATCGCGCAGTGGTGCATCACCTGCTCCAAGTAGCCGCAGGAGCGAACAACAAGGAACCTCACGAGCCAAAACCTGTTCATCGTCGGTGCGATGCTCTGGCCGTTCACGGATAGATTCAGCCAGTTCGTCGAGCGACCGCTCCAAGCGTCGCAGATCCGGCGGAGGCCACCGGATGCTCTTGGTCATTTCGCAAACGCCGCTGTCGCGATGCGGAGCCGGTTCCGAACATTCTCTTCGGTATCAGTCTGCGTGGAGGTCGCGTCCGCGAACTCAGCGTCCTCTCGCAGAAGATCAAGGGCGGCCTCAACCTCTTGAGCGGTGATGACTCCGCTTGCCGCAACGCGTCGCATCGCGCCGACCATGACCGCGTCGAAGGTTGCCACATTCAGTCGAGCACGCGGAGGGCGCAGGTAGTCCCTAGCGCCGGCCTCATCGAGGGCGTTGATGGCCTTCGTGAAGTGATGGCGAATGTCATCCGCTGAAAGCTTGTCGAGAGTGCGATGCCGTCCCAGGAAGGTATTGAGGAACCGCTTCAACGGTCGGAAATACTCTTCCGAGCTGACATAGAGCGCCACGACTCGCAAGAGAAGCTCATGGTCTCGAACACGAGGAGAAACGGAACCGTAGATGTTCCGCCAGGAGTCGATGCCGTTTAGCTCACCGAGGAAGTCCACGAACTGCCCGGGGTAGAGAGCGATCCGGATCTCATGGGGGGTGAGCTGGGTGCCACCCGAGTTGAGGCGCTCGAAGATCTGGTAGACGGACTCGCGGGATTCAGCAGTCCCATCGGTCTTGACGATGGTGGCTTGAATGAAGCTGTTGTCGAGCACACGCTTCTGCGCGGGCAAGAGGGTCTTGTAGGTCAGCCCTCGGAACTCTTCTGCAACATTCTCGAGGGCGAACTCGCGCTGGCGGTGGATGCCGTTGTAGAAGGCCTGGAGGGTCCGCAGGCGCTGCTGACCGTCGAGAACCAAATACCTCTTGTCCGACTGCTGAACGAGCATGATCCCCGGAACCGGGAACCCGAGCAACAGCGACTCGATGAACCTGTCCATTTGTGGCCGAGTCCAGACGAAACTCCGCTGGAATGAGGCCAACTCAACTTCATCGTCCCCGTGGCCGAAGCTCGGGATCACGATGTCTTTTCTGTCCAGTCGCCGGACGAGTCCTTCTGCGTCGAAATCAGTCCCCTGGTAGGTGACCGCCTCGGCTTCGCCCTCGGACTCGAGGACGGCATCCAGCTCTTCGTCTGTCAGAAGCTCCGGCTCCAACTCGGCCGGGTCTTGATCGTCCTTGAGTTCGACGAATGGCGGGGTTTCCATACTCATGCGGCCAGACTACCGATGTTCGGACACACGCAGGAGGCCGGGGATCGACCTTCAATGAAAATCCCCGGCCTCCTGCTGTGTCGCACATCAGTCCATGCCTGCCTCCTCCGCGTCCCTTGCGTCAGCGGCTAGTAGCCGAGCTTGTGCTTCAGCGGCCGCAACTTCTGGGTCATAGCCCGGCCTCACCCGAGCAGCAGCCTTTGCTCGCTTCTCCGCAGCGGCTCCAGCTCGCGCCACATACTTGTGGTTGTCCTTCGGCACATAGGGCGTTGCTCGGCTGACCTGACCGAGAACCCGCTGCACCGTATATTTGCTGACTTCGACATTCCGCGCTGCCGGAAGCGCCTTGGCGATGCGCTTTGCTCCCCACTTCTCCTTCTCATGCTTGTCTCGAATCCAGGCCACATCATTGCTGGTCAGCTTGGGCGGAGGACCGAGAGGAATGCCGCGGGCACGAACAGCGACCAGCGAGTCTCGGGTTCGTTCGGCAATCCGATCTCGCTCCTGAGCAGCAACAGCCAGCATGATGCGAACGATGAGCATTCCAGTGCCGCTGTCGGGGTTCACCATGTGGATGTTCTCACCGAGCGAGGTGAGGCATGCCCCCGAGACATGAAGCTCCTTGAGAAGAGCAATCGTCTCCTCGGGATCACGGCCCCAGCGATCCAACTTCGCGACCACGACCTCGATCTTGCGGTTGTGCTTCTCTCGATCACCGCGGACAGCCAGCATGAGAGCTTCCATCCGCTCAGAGTGGAAGTTCGATGTCCCGCTGACACCACGATCCACGAAGATGTCTTCCTTCTTCACCCCGTAGTCGATGAGCTGCTGAAACTGCGATTCGAGTCCGAGTTCCTGTTCCTTTGTGCTGACCCGGATGTAGCCCGGCCGGTAGCAATCACGCATGTTTCTCCCCTTTCCGGTGATTCTTAGCAACCACATTTAGACATATCGCTATGCATGCTGAATCGGTCGATTCTGGGGGTAGTTGCCAAACGCTCGATTAGCAACCACCCGAAGTGTGGAATCCCGCGCAACAACAGAGCGTCCGAGCCGACCGCTATCATTTGGGCAAGCGCCACGATTGGGGATCAGATGACCGACGGCACCAACGCCCACGATGAGCCGGGATCTCCCGAGCCGTCGGAGGACTTCAACGAGCCGACTGCTCAGAAGCAGGCGGACGAGCAGAGCGAAACAGATGAGCAGATTCTCGAAGATGCTGAGGAACTGATCAAGGATCCGGCTCCGTTGCTGCGCAAGGTCAGGCTCGACCCCGAAGCCCTCTCGCGCCTTGGTGACGGATTCCGAGCCATGCGCGAGGGAGTGAGTGACTTCTTCGTAGCCGGAGACCGAAGCGCCGGACGAACCAAGGACACAGCCGATCGGGTTATAAAGCTCATCGAAAAGGAGCTGGACCGCGAAGGACTAACAGCGAAAGAGCGGCTTGAGTTCATCGAGGCCGGCGAGCGCATGGCTGGCACGGTCGGAGATAGCGAATCCAGCACAAGAGCAGGCAACGAGCGCACCTTCGGGAAGATCGCGACGATCGCCGCGGGAGCTACCGTGGCTGTCCTGGTGCTGGGCTACCTCGGCAAGGACGGCAAGCTCCCCCCGATGCCGTCGGCATGACTCCACGGCGCTGACGCGCCATCGGAACAGCAAGCAAGAACTCAAATCCTGAGAGGGAAGCCGATGGCGTCTGTTGTTGCAAGAGTGAGGCAAGTGAAGCAACCGAGAGGCGGCTACATCAATCCGCGAGCCATGGAGGTTGTCCGGCTCGATGATGGAAGGCCATCGCCACTCGACCACACGATCGAAAATGTGCACTCATCGCTGTCGGCATGGCGGTGGACTACATGACTCGGTCCCTTATCGGCGCGGCACCAGCCGAGGCTTTCCGTATCTCGCTCATCGGCGCTTCCATCATCCGCGAGGAGGACGAGGCGTTTGATCTGATCCAGGGAATAACTGGTCTCAACCACCCATCCCTGGTGAACGCCTGCAAGCTCGCTGGCTACGATGTGATCTACCGCGCAGGAATGGCAGGCTATCGGCCTGGGCGCAGGAGCGGGCAGCTACGGCAAAGGCCGGAGCATCATTGCCCCGGCCTCATGTGCCCGGTCGGAGACGCGCAGCGTTAGGGCCGTAGCTGCCCGCCTGAAGAACTCGTAGCCGGAAGGCGCACAATCACACGGCCAGCGCCTCAAAGCGACTGGGACTGTCAGCTACAGACTCTCGGCGTCGATCTCAGACGCAAACAGCCCGCCGACGAGCAATCACACGGATCGCACCATCGACGGGCTGAGATCGCAGCCTGGCGCGATGTCATGCCAACGGATTTGACACAGACTCGACACAGGCGGCCAGATCTGACACATCTCCAGTGTCAAATCACCCGGCAAAAGCAGCTAGATTCCAACGGTTTAGTTGTTAAATCTAAATTCCACGACGTCGCCGTCCTTCATGACGTAGTCCTTGCCCTCGAGGCGCGCCTTGCCCTTGGCGCGGGCCTCGATGACGGAGCCGGTCTCGACCAGGTCGTCGAACGAGACGATCTCCGCCTTGATGAAGCCCTTCTCGAAGTCGGTGTGGATGACTCCGGCGGCCTGCGGTGCCTTCGAGCCCTTGGGGATCGTCCACGCGCGAGCCTCCTTCGGGCCGGCGGTGAGATACGTCTGCAGCCCCAGCGTGTCGAACCCGATCCGGGCGAGCTGGTCCAGACCCGACTCGTCCTGACCGGTCGACGCCAGAAGCTCTGCGGCATCCTCAGGGTCGAGATCGATCAGCTCGGACTCGATCTTCGCGTCGAGGAAAATGGCCTTCGCCGGAGCGACCAGAGCGGCGAGTTCTTCCTTGCGCGCAGCGTCCGTCAGCACTCCCTCGTCGACGTTGAAGACGAAGATGACGGGCTTCGAGGTGAGCAGCCCCAGTTCGCGGATGGGCGTCAGGTCGATGCCTGCGACAGACAGGAGCACTCCGCGCTCCAGGGCGTCCTTCGCGGCGATCGCCGTCTCGAGCACGATCGGCTCGGCCTTCTTGCCGCGCACTTCCTTCTCGTACCGGGAGATCGCCTTCTCGACTGTCTCGAGGTCGGCGAGCATGAGCTCGGCGTTGATCGTCTCCATATCGGATGCCGGGTTCACCGCACCGTCGACGTGTACGACGTCGTCGTCGGCGAAGCCGCGGACGACCTGCGCGATGGCGTCGGCCTCGCGGATGTTCGCGAGGAACTTGTTGCCGAGCCCCTCGCCCTCGCTCGCGCCGCGCACGATGCCGGCGATGTCGACGAACGACACGGCCGCCGGCAGGATGCGCTCGCTGCCGAAGATCTCGGCGAGCGTGTCGAGACGCGGGTCAGGCAGGTTCACCACGCCGATGTTCGGCTCGATCGTCGCGAACGGATAGTTCGCCGCGAGCACATCGTTCTTGGTGAGAGCGTTGAAGAGGGTGGACTTGCCGACGTTGGGCAGGCCGACGATGCCGATAGTGAGAGCCACGGAGGACGAGTCTACCGGTCGCGCGCTGCCCGGAACTGTGCGCGGAGTCAGTCGCATCCCGAGCCCCTGGCGGGTTTGCGCCGTAACGATCGAGTATCGGCAGACGAGAGACGTTGTCGGCCCGACTACGGTCATGTTCATGCAAAAGCGCAGAGGACTCGCTGTTGCATCCACTGCGCTCGTCGGAGCGCTCGCCCTCGCGGGCTGTACCGCTACGCATCCCTCCGCTGTGCGAGTCAACTCCGATGGTTCCGTGGACTATGTCACCTGCGTACCCGACGCGGATGACTGGAACGCGTATTTCCACGCCGCAGAGGACGAAGATGACGCCCTTGAGCTGCAGCCGACCGAGGACCTCGTCGCCTCCGCCGAGGGGGTCGTGGTGCACTTCGCGGCCCCGGATCAGGACTGGGACTCCCTCACGGTCGGTGCGTCCTACTTCTCGTCCGTAAGGGTCCGCTCCGACAGCTTCACACCCGACGGGTGGCATTGGAACACAGATGAGTGGTTCCACACCCGCGGTCGCTGCTTGATCGAAGAGTGACCTCTGCCTCGATCTAGGACTGCGCGGAACCCCGCTCGCTGCTCTCGCACGCCGCAGTTCGTTCGGCATCCGTGCTGATGCAAGCGCCGTCCACCAAGGTTCGCTCGCCCACCGGCTCGCGAAGGGTGACGGTGACCGGCACCGCATCATTGCCCAAGCAGTTCGCGGCTCCGCTGCCTGTCGGCTCCGCGTCGATGCGGATCGTTACTCGATCCGCATCGTAGGTCACCACCGGAGCGAGCAGTTCGCCGGTCACCCCGTTCGCGCAGTCGAGACGGGTCACCTCTACCTCGAGAGTCGTGCTGTCCGACGTGACGCTGTCCGGGTCGATGAGCTGCCACGTCGCCGGCGCACCGGGCACCAGGGGCGCATCGCTGGGGTCGGGTGTGGCTGTCGTCGGAGGCGGTTGCGGCGCTGGAGCCGCCGCGCAACCGCTGAGGACGACGGATGCGACAAGGATGATCCCGAGCACGTCCCTCTGACGACCGTTCATGCCGACAACGGTACTTTCGCTCCGGACTGAAAGAAAGGGGTCGAGTCCACCCTTCGCCCGCTGCTGGGAACTGTGCGCGGAGTCAGTCGCGCACGGCGCGGAACGCGCGGGTCACGTAGGGAAGGTCGATCGTCCCGTCGCCGTGCAGGCCGAGCTCGTCGAAGAGTGCATCCATGTCGCGGCGGATGCGTGCCTTCTCCTCATCGGATGCCGTGATCACGTAGCTCCGAGACGCAGCCATGGCGTGCAGCAGTTCACGGGTGATCGGACGGTTCCACTCCCACCGCTCCTGCCCGAGCGGCCCGAACGGCGATGCGACGACCGGGTCGCCGGCGGCCAGCATGATCTCGGCATTGCTCCCGTGCATGATCTCGGTCAGTCGTCGCACCCACTCGACGCGCTCGTCACGGATGTTCCAGATGAGGCCGAGGACTCCCCCGCTCCGCACCACGCGTCCGATCTCGACGGATGCTGCAGCCGGATCCACCCAATGCCACGCCTGACCGAGCACGACCGCGTCGACACTGTCATCCGGCAGCGGCAGTTTTTCGGCCGTACCCACGAACGCGGGGACTCCGGGGACGGCCGTGCGCAACGTCGCGAGCATCTCCGGATCGGGGTCGACGGCGACGACTTCGGCGTCCGGCGCGCCGATCAGCGTGCGGGTGAGCTTGCCCGTCCCGGCCCCGACGTCCGCGATGCGGCGGGAGCCGTGCGGAAGCGCATCCAGCATCCAGGCGACGGCGTCGAAGGGGTACTCGGGGCGACCGACCTCGTAGCTGTGGGCCTGGACGCCGAAGGATGTCGCCTGCTCTTCCGTCATGTCGCCAGCCTACGGCGAGCCTCCGATCTGCCGCAGAAGTCGCGAGGGAGAGTGGACACGTGCCACTGGACTTCACTGCGATCGACTTCGAGACCGCGAACTCCAGCCCCGCCTCCGCCTGCTCCGTCGGACTCGTCCGCGTGCGCGGTGGCGAGGTCGTCGCCACCGCCGGATGGCTGATCCAGCCGCCTCCCGGGCATGACGAGTTCCAGGAGTGGAACGTGCGGATCCACGGCATCCAGCCGAGCGATGTCCTGTCGGCCGCGACCTGGGCCGAGCAGTTCGATCGGCTGTGCGACTTCGCCGGGGCCGACGTCCTCGTCGCGCACAACGCCGGATTCGACCTCAACGTGCTGCGTCGTGCCGCCGAGGTCACCGGCATGTCGTGCCCGCCGTACCGGTCGCTCTGCAGCCTCGCGGTCGCGCGCAAGACCTACCAGCTCGATTCGTATCGCCTGCCGAAGGCCGCAGCCGCCGCGGGATTCGCGGAGTTCCCGCACCACGACGCCCTGGCCGACGCCCGCGCGTGCGCGCACATCGTGATCGATGCAGCCCGACGCCTCGGGGCCTCCGACGTGTTCGCCCTGGCGGATGCCCTGCACGTGCGCGTGACCGAACCCGCCGCGCCCGCGCTGGAGCGCGCCGCACCGGCCCTGGAGCGCGCGGTCGCCTGAGTCCTCCCCCGCCAGAGCGGGGCGGCGCCGGAATGTCGGATGCCGGACGCATCATGGACACATGGATGCTCTGTCGCTCGTTCTGGTCCTCGCCGCACTCGCGGCGGGTGTCGCTGTGGGGTGGTTTCTGCGTGCCGGGCGCGGAGCGGCGGATCTCGCCCGAGCCGAAGCCGAACTGGCCGCCGCGCGCGATGACCGCGACCGACAGTACGACCTCTATCGCGACGCCGTCGAGCACGCCCGCACCGAGCAGCGTGCCGAAGCGCAGCGCGTGCAACAGCAGAACGCCGTGCTGACCGCGCTGGCCCCGGTACGCGAGAGCCTGCAGCAGATGCAGTCGAAGGTCACCGCCATCGAGCAGGAGCGGCAGGCGCAGTTCGGCACCCTCGCCGAGCAGCTGCGCCGGGCCCAGGAGTCCGATGAGGCTCTTCGCGCCACGACGGAGTCCCTCGCAGGAGCACTGCGCTCCACGTCGACCCGCGGCGTCTGGGGAGAGACCCAGCTGCGGCGGGTCGTCGAGGCCGCGGGACTCACGCGGCACGTCGACTTCGACCTCCAGTCCACGATCTCCTCCGACCGTGGCACAGGCCGTCCCGACATGGTCGTGCGCCTGGCCGGCGGCACCTCCATCGCCGTCGACGCCAAAGTTCCGCTCGATGCCTACCTCGAGGCCGCCGCACTGCCGGCCGGTGACGCGCACGAGGCCCAGAGGCGCGCGCACATGCAGCGGCACGTCAAGGCGGTCCGAGCCCATATCGACGCCCTCGCGAAGAAGGCCTATTGGTCGGGCCTCGACTCCAGCCCCGAGTTCGTGATCTGCTTCCTCCCGACCGAGTCGCTGCTCGCCGCGGCGATCGACGAAGACCCGACGCTGCTCGACTACGCCTTCAATCACCGCGTGGCCCTGGCCTCGCCCGTGAACCTCTGGGCGGTGCTGAAGACCGTGGCCTACACCTGGACACAGCAGGAGGTGTCGACCGAGGCGCGAACGCTGCTCAACCTCGGTACTCAGCTCTACGACCGACTCGGCACGCTCGCCGGTCACGCCGACGACCTGCGTCGCGCGCTGGAGCGCACGGTCGACAGCTACAACAAGTTCGCCGGTTCCCTCGAGACCCGGGTGTTGGTGACTGCCCGGCAGTTTCCTGGCATCGATGCCTCAGCGCTGGCGACCGCGCCGGTTGTCACGGCAGGAGTCACCCGGCGCTTCACCGCGCCGGAACTGATCAGCACCGAAAGCGATGGGTCGACCGACATACGCAGAGAGCATGAAGCCGACGCACCCACGGTTGCGAGAGCTGAGTCCGACGACACCGCACTGATCGCCGACGTCGGCGACGTCAGAGCGCGGTTGAACGAGGGCTAGGTCAGGCGACGCCGGGGACGCCGCTCAGCAGCAGGATCACCAGACCGCTGGTGGCGAGGAACGCGCCGATCATCCACCAGGCGCTGATCTCATGACCTTCGTCGAGACGCTTGCGAAAGAGCACGTCTGCGCGGCGGGCCGGGTCGCTGACGGCCGTGGGCGGGTTCGCTGCGGAAGGCGCCGGAGCGACCACTTCCGCGTCGGCGCTCACCCGGAGGATGCGCCCGGTATTGGTCGTGACGATCTTCGTCGGGGCGGCCTTGGAGCCACTCGTGTGCTGCGTTGTCATCTGTTCGCCCTCCTGCGCCTGCGGTGCCTGGCGGCTCCGTCGACGGCGACAAACCCAGTGACAATTGTGACACGGCACTCCGCAGAAGCGGGGATCGCGACGATTCGACCCGATACCGGGTCGGTAACGATGACCGCGCTCAGCCGTTCGTGCTGCGGCTCAGAGCCACTTGGAGACGAGGTGCTCCGACGCGATCCGGCGCAGCGTGCCCGAGGCACCACGCAGTACGACGCTCTCCGTGTAGACGAATCCACGCTCGCGGCGGACCCCGGCGACGAGCTGGCCGTCGGTCACGCCGGTCGCGACGAAGATCGTGTTCTTGCCCTGCACGAGATCGTCGGCCTCATACACCTTGTCCATGTCGAGCCCGGCGTCGATCCCGCGCTGGCGCTCGTCGTCATCCCGCGGCCAGAGAATGCCCTGGATGTGTCCGCCGAGCGCCTTGATGGCGCAGGCCGTGACGATGCCCTCCGGGCTGCCGCCGACGCCGACGCACATGTCGGTGCGCGCGTCGTGGCGGGCGGCGTTGATGCCGCCGGCGACATCGCCGTCGCTCATCAGGCGGGTGCCGGCACCCGCATCGCGGATGTCCTGGATCAGCTGCTCGTGGCGCGGACGGTTCAGCACGGAGACGACGATCTCGTCGACGGGCTTGCCGAGCGCTCCGGCGAGCTTGCGGATGTTCTCCCCGATGGGCAGACGGATGTCGACCACACCGACACCCGCGGGGCCGGTGACGAGCTTGTCCATGTAGAAGACGCTCGACGCATCGAGCATCGTGCCACGGTCGGACACCGCGATCACGGACAGGGCGTTCTGACGACCTGCTGCGGTGAGGGACGTGCCGTCGATCGGGTCGACCGCGATGTCGCAGAGCGGTCCCCGTCCGGTACCGACGATCTCGCCGTTGAAGAGCATGGGGGCGTTGTCCTTCTCGCCCTCGCCGATCACGACCCGCCCCTGGAAGTCGACGGTGCCGAGGAACGCACGCATCGCGTCGACGGCGGCCCCGTCGGCCGCCTCCTTCGCACCGCGTCCGATGAAGGGCACCGCGCGGATGGCAGCGGCCTCCGTGGAGCGCACCAACTCCATCGCGAGGTTGCGGTCGGGATGGAGCGGGCTCAGATCGGCTGTCAGACTCACCATGCGGCCAGCCTAGCCATCGAAGCACGCAAAGCACCGGGCTTTCGGCGGATATCCGATGAAGGAATCGCAGTTCTTAACAGAGGCGTAGGAGCACGCCCGGCTGTCGGGGCCTCTGCCCGCGGCATCCGCCCACGCACCCCGATAGAGTGACTGCTGTCCCGGCTTCCCCTAACGCAGGAGTTCTCATGCCCGTCGCCACCCCGGATCAGTACGCCGAAATGCTCGACCGCGCGAAGGCCGGCGGCTTCGCGTACCCCGCTTTCAACGTCTCCAGCTCGCAGACGATCAACTCCGTCCTCCAGGGCCTGACCGAGGCCGGCTCCGACGGCATCATCCAGGTCACGACGGGTGGCGCCGACTACTTCGCCGGCCACACCGTCAAGGCCCGCGCCACTGGCGCCCTCGCCTTCGCGCGCTTCGCCACCGAGGTCGCCAAGAACTATCCGGTGACCGTGGCGCTGCACACCGACCACTGCCCGAAGGATGCCCTCGCCGGCTTCGTCGAGCCGCTGATCTCCGCCTCTGAAGAAGAGGTCAAGGCCGGCCGCAACCCGATCTTCCAGTCCCACATGTGGGACGGCTCGGCCGTCCCCCTCGCGGAGAACATCGAGATCGCCAAGGACATCCTCCCCCGCATGAAGGCGATCAACGCCATCCTCGAGGTCGAGATCGGCGTCGTCGGCGGCGAAGAGGACGGCGTCGCACACGAGGGATCGAACGACGCTCTCTACACGACCTTCGCCGACGTCGACCAGGCCGTGCAGGCGCTGGGCCTCGGCGAGCAGGGGCGTTACATCGCCGCGCTCACCTTCGGCAACGTGCACGGCGTCTACAAGCCGGGTGGCGTGAAGCTCCGCCCCGAGCTCCTCGGCGAGATCCAGGAGCAGGTTGCCGCGAAGTACAACACCGGCGCGAAGCCCCTCGACCTCGTCTTCCACGGCGGCTCCGGCTCGACCGACGACGAGATCGCCCTCGCGGTGGCGAACGGCGTCATCAAGATGAACATCGACACCGACACGCAGTACGCCTACACCCGCGCGATCGCCGACTACATGTTCAAGAACTACGACGGCGTCCTGAAGGTCGACGGCGAGGTCGGCAACAAGAAGCAGTACGACCCTCGCGCCTGGGGCAAGATCGCGGAGACCGCGATGGCCGCCCGCGTCGTGCAGTCCACGCGTCAGCTGGGCTCGTACGGCCAGTCTCAGAGCTGAGTCAGCCGAAGCAAAGGGGTGTCCGGCCGATGGCCGGGCACCCCTTTCTGCTTGTGGCTCGCGGTGTCAGCGACCGATGTTCTCGAGATACGCCCCGAAGGCAGGATCCCCGAACATCGGCACCGTCAGGCAGATCGATGCGATCAACATCGTCACGACGGCGCCGACCAGAGGCACCCACCAGGTGATCTTGCCGCGGCGCAGCCGCCGGATCGACGCCCCCGCGGTGAGCGACCAGCCGACGATCAGGACGACGGCGGCGATCGTTCCCCAGAGCCTGCCCTGGCTGTAGTTCGTGAACTCTCCCTCGATCCCGAGGATCTTCATGGTGTCGTTCATCACCCTCGTGAGATCGAGGTAAGACAGCGCCGTGACGACCACGTTGACCAGGCCGTACGCGAGGAGACCGATCGTCACGAGCCGATCGACGGGACGCCGACGGGGCGCGGCGACGTCGGCCACGGGGGCGGCATTCATCGCGGCGGGCGGGGCGGCGGGAGGCGCGGGTGGCACGGGCGTGACCACGACCTCGTCCAGCGGCGGGAGGCCCGCCGCCCTCCGCTGTTCCTCGGGGGTCGCGAGTTCGCCGTACTGAGGACGCTGATCGGTCATCCCGCCATGCTAATCCGCCGGGCTCGGAGCGCTTCACAGCCTGCGACCTCAACGCTGAGGCATCCGGACCGGAAAATGATGGCGGCCCCGGAGAATTGGGGACTCCTCGGGGCCGCGGATTCTGAACGCTGGGGACGCTCGTCATCCAAGTGGGTTGCAGAAGGCTGGGGACCCTCCGCGAACCTGTAGTGCCGTTTGCACAGACGACTACATGTCCGATCATAGGAAAGCGGATGCCGCCGCACCAGAGCGGATTCTTCAGATAGTGAAATCGGGCTTCGAGGAGCCCGTGTCCCACGTGTCCGCGCCGAGTCGCAGCGAGAGCCGGCGTGCAGCGCTCTGCAGACTCGTCACCATCGCGCGATCCACGACCGCCTGATCCGTCGGGAGCGAGATGGCCAGCGAGGCCGTGATGTTCGGGGCGATCACCGGCACCGCGACGCACGTCGCGCCGATCGCGTACTCCTCCTGGTCGAGCACCCAGCCTCGAGAGCGATCGAGCTGCGTCAGCAGGGTCTTCCGGTCGCTGATCGTCCGAGGGGTGAGCTCCTCCAGCCGATGCCGCGACAGGTAGTCCAACCGATGCTCGTCGGAGAGCTCTGCCAGGATCTGCTTGCCGAGCGCGGTCGCATGTGCACTGGACTGCAGCCCCACCCAGAGTTCGACCCGCGGATTCTGCACCGCGTCGACGATGTCCACCAGATGCATCTCGCCGTCGTCGAAGCGGGAGAGGTACGCGGTGGCGCCGAGCTCCTCGGTCACGTCGCGGAGCGCGCCTCGGACGCGGGCGAGGAAGACGCCGCGGGAGTCGATCTGCTGCTGGAAAGAAGGGAATCGGGCACCCAGCACCAACCCGTCCGGCTCGGATGCCAGATACCCCTCGTGGATGAGGGTGCGCACCAGGTTGTACGTCGTCCCCGCCGTCAGCCCCGTGGCTGCGATCAGCATCTTCGCGGGAAGAGGCCGGGGCGAGTTGGCGACGATGTCGACGAGGCGGAGAGCGCGCTGCACCGACCCGATGAGGGTGGGTTCGGCTTCCGCCGCGTTCACCTTAGCCGCCGGCTCCTGAAGCGCGACCACCGAGAGCGCGCGCATCGCGCTGGCCCGCGGAGTCCTGGCGCAGCTCCTTCGGGAGAGAGAACATGAGATCCTCCTCCGCGGTCTTCACTTCTTCGACGTCCCGGTACCCGGCATCGCTGAGAGCGTCGAGGACCTCTCGGACGAGCACCTCGGGCACGGATGCCCCGCTCGTGACGCCGACGGTCTCCACGCCGTCGAGCCATTCCTGCCGGACCTCTTCGGCGTAGTCGACACGATACGCCGCCTTGGCGCCGTATTCGAGGGCCACTTCGACGAGGCGCACGCTGTTCGACGAGTTCGATGAACCGACGACGATCACCAGGTCCGCGTTCGCCGCGACCTTCTTGATCGCGACCTGACGGTTCTGGGTGGCGTAGCAGATGTCGTCGGACGGCGGGCTGTGCAGCTCCGGGAAACGCAGGCGCAGGCGATTCACCGTCTCCATGGTCTCGTCGACCGACAGCGTGGTCTGCGAGAGCCAGACGACCTTCGACGGGTCCTTCACCTGCACGGTGTCGGCTTCCTCCGGCGAGTTGACGACCGTCACATGCTCCGGCGCCTCGCCCGCGGTGCCCTCGACCTCTTCATGCCCCTCATGACCGATGAGGAGGATCTCGAAGTCGTCGCGTGCGAAGCGCACGGCCTCGCGGTGCACCTTCGTGACCAGCGGGCAGGTCGCGTCGATCGCATGCAGCCCTCGCTCGGATGCCGCGCTCACGACGGCCGGAGAGACTCCGTGCGCGCTGAAGACGACGTGCGCTCCAGCCGGCACCTCGTCGACTTCTTCGACGAAGATGGCGCCCTTGGCCTCGAGCTCGGTGACGACGTGGATGTTGTGCACGATCTGCTTGCGCACGTAGACCGGTGCGCCGTAGCGCTCGAGGGCCTTCTCCACCGCGACCACGGCACGGTCGACGCCCGCGCAGTAACCGCGCGGGGCGGCGAGCAGAATCCGCTTGTGTCCGACGATCGGGTTATCCTGAAGCCGCCCTGCCGCCGCGCGCACGCGTGGGATGCGAGGGACGGGGAGATGAACGGCAGTCGAAGTCACCCCTCGATTCTACCGGCGCACAGCTGGGGAAGGCCGGGAAGCCGCTGCGCGGCGCGACTGCACGGAACGGGAGCAGATGACAGTCTTCGAAGCGGCCGCGGGTCCGGGCGAGTCTCCGCCCGCCGACGCCGTCGCACCGCGCGACTCGACGTCCGCCGCACCCACGTCGGTGGCGCGGCTCAATGCGACCATCCGCGACTTCATCGCGCGGTGGAACACCGTCTGGGTCGAGGGCGAGATCACGTCCTGGAATCTGCGCGGGGGCAACGTCTTCGCCCGGCTGAAGGACACCCAGTCCGACTCTCAGATCTCGATCCGCGTGTGGTCGAGCGTCCGCGCGCGCATCCCGTCCGACCTCGGTGTGGGCGATCATGTGGTCGCCGCCGTGAAGGCCGACTACTTCGTCAAGTCCGGCGATTTCAGCTTCGCCGTCTCGGCGATGAAGCACGTCGGGCTCGGCGATCAGCTCGAGCGGCTCGAGAAGCTGCGCGCTCAGCTGCGTCAGGAGGGCCTGTTCGACCCCGCGCGCAAGAAGCGCCTCCCCTTCCTCCCGCACGTCGTCGGCCTGATCACGGGCGAACGGTCGGATGCCGAGAAGGATGTCCACCGCAACGCCGAGCTCCGCTGGCCGCAGGTGAGGTTCCGCACCGAGTACGCCGCCGTGCAGGGAGACCGCTGCGTGCCCGACACGCTCGCCGCCCTCCGGCGCCTCGACGCCGATCCCGAGGTCGACGTCATCATCATCGCCCGCGGTGGCGGCGACCCGCAGACCCTCCTCGGCTTCAGCGACGAACGACTGGTGAGGGCCGTGGCCGCGGCATCCACTCCCATCGTCAGTGCGATCGGTCATGAGAACGACCATCCGCTGCTCGACGATGTCGCCGACCTCCGCGCCTCGACGCCGACCGATGCCGCCAAACGCGTCGTGCCTGACGTGGGCGAGCAGCACGCGCTGATCGGGCAGCTACGTTCGCGCGCGACCACCCGTCTCACGCAGCGGCTGTCCCACGACATCGCACAGCTCGAACAGCTGCGGTCCCGACCGGTGCTGCGCTCCCCCGCGCCGATCATCGACGGGCGAGCGCAGGAGCTGTGGTTGCTGCTGTCGCGGGGCCGCGATTCACTCACGCGGCAGCTCGACACCGCCGGCCGACGCACCAGCGAGCTCCGGGCATCACTCCGTGCCCTGTCGCCCGCGGCGACCCTGGCCCGCGGCTATGCCATCGCGCACCTGGAAGGCGGCGTGATCCTGCGCGATGCGGCGGATGCACCGGCCGGCAGCGCCCTGACCATCACGGTCGAGCGGGGATCGGTGGCCGCCCGATCCGAGGGCGAGATCCCCGAGGGATCCTGAGACGGTCGCGTCCGACCCACGCCGTAAGATGGAGGAGTGAGCGCCCTGAACGACAACCCCGTCGAGACACTGTCGTTCGAGGCAGCCCGTGACGAACTCGTGAAGGTCGTCGCAGAGCTCGAACAGGGCTCTCCGACCCTCGAGCACTCGCTCGCCCTCTGGGAACGCGGCGAAGCCCTCGCGGCCCGCTGCGAGGAGTGGCTGCTCGGCGCGAAGCGCCGCCTCGAAGCCGCACGAGCCGCGGCATCCGATTCCGACGCCCCCGGCGGCGCCGCGTGAACAAGCGCGCTCCGATCGTCGCCGAGCTCGGACGCCCCGAGACGCCGGATGAGACCGCCGCGCGCAAGGCCGCCTCGAGCAAGGCCTACCGCGGCAGCCAGACGTTCCGGAACCTCATCGCGGCGCTCCTCGTCACTGTCGCGGTCGTCGCGGTCATCATCTTCGCGGTCCCCCGCGGCGAGCCGGCGAACGCACCGAAGGTCGATCTCGTGGGGATCTCCGAAAACGTCGAGTCGACGATGGAGCGTCCGGTCATCGTCCCCGACCTCGACGGGTTCTGGCGCGTCAACAAGGCGGAGTTGCAGAACGGCGCCACCCCGGTGTGGGAGGTCACGCTCGCCCCCGCCGCCGATGACGAGCGCGGGTTCCTCAAGCTCGCGCAGGCGTTCGACGCCGACTCGTCCTGGGCACCGCAGGTCTTGAACGGCATCGCCCCCACCGATTCGGTGCGGATCGGCGGGCTCGAATGGGACGTCTTCCAGCCGCGCAACGCCGATGCGAACGCCAACGTCACCTACGCGATCGGCACGCAGGCCGGCGACGACTACGTGCTGCTCTACGGCGCGCGCTCGGCCGATTCGACGGCCGAGCTCGCCGAGTCCCTCGTCCCGCAGATCCGCTCCCTCTCGGAGGCTCCATGACGAACACCCTGACTCCCGCCGCAGCCTGGCAGCAGATGCAGGAGGGGAACCGCCGGTTCGTGCGCGATGAGCCGCGGCATCCGAACCAGGACGTCGCGCGGCGCAAGGACCTCGAGGCGGCGCAGCATCCGGTCGCCACGCTGTTCGGCTGCTCGGACTCGCGCCTCGCCGCCGAGATCATCTTCGACCTCGGCCTCGGCGATCTGTTCGTCGTGCGCAACGCCGGTCAGGTGCTGGGCGAGTCGATCGTCGCGAGCCTCGAATACGCCGTCGCGGTGCTGGAGGTGCCGCTCATCGTCGTCCTCGCGCATGACTCCTGCGGCGCAGTGCGAGCCGCGATCGACGGCACAGCCATCGACGCCGCGCCGCTCCCCCCGCACATCTGGCGACTCATCGCCCCGATCGTCCCCGCCGCCCGCAAGGTGCTGGCCGAGAACGGCGGAACGACCGTCGCCGAGATCGACGCGGAACTCGTCGGCGCCGAGCACCTGCGCAACACCGTGAGCGACCTGCTGCAGTCGTCCGAACTGATCAGCAGCGCCGTCGCCGAGGGCCGTCTGGGCATCGTCGGCGCCAACTACCGTCTGTCCGAGGGCACCGCTGTGCCGGTGATCTCGGTCGGAATCGACACCGAGGGGGCAGCCCCCGCAACCAAGGAAGGTTCGGAATGACCGAGACTGAGTACCGCATCGAGCACGACACCATGGGCGAGGTGCGGGTGCCCGTGAACGCACTCTACGGCGCGCAGACGCAGCGCGCGGTGGAGAACTTCCCGATCTCGGGCAAGGGGCTGGAGTCGACGCAGATCGCCGCCCTCGCTCGCATCAAGAAGGCCGCCGCGCTCGCGAACAAGGAGCTCGGCACGCTGGACGGCGCGATCGCCGACGCCATCGCGCAGGCAGCAGACCAGGTCGCCTCCGGCGCGCACGACGGCGAGTTCCCCGTCGACACGTACCAGACCGGTTCGGGCACGTCGTCGAACATGAACATGAACGAGGTGCTCGCGACGCTCGCGACCCGCATCCTCGGTGCAGACGTGCACCCCAACGACCACGTGAACGCCTCGCAGTCGTCGAACGACGTGTTCCCGACCTCGGTGCACATCGCCGTCACCCAGGCGCTCATCGACACCCTCATCCCCTCGCTCGACCACCTCGCCGTGGCTCTCGAGGCGAAGGCCGAGCTGTGGAAGGATGCCGTCAAGTCCGGCCGCACGCACCTCATGGATGCCACGCCCGTCACGCTCGGCCAGGAGTTCGGTGGCTACGCCCGTCAGATGCGTCTGGGCATCGAGCGCGTGCAGTCGGCTCTCCCCCGTGTCGCCGAGGTTCCGCTGGGCGGCACGGCTGTGGGCACCGGCATCAACACCCCGCTCGGCTTCCCGCAGAAGGTCATCGCGCTGCTCGCGGCCGAGACCGAGCTGCCGATCACCGAGGCCAAGGACCACTTCGAGGCACAGGCCAACCGCGACGGGCTGGTCGAGGCCTCCGGGGCGCTGCGCACCATCGCGGTCTCGCTCACCAAGATCAACAACGACCTGCGGTGGATGGGCTCCGGTCCGAACACGGGTCTCGGCGAGCTCCACATCCCCGACCTGCAGCCCGGTTCGTCGATCATGCCCGGCAAGGTCAACCCGGTCGTCCCGGAGGCCGTGCTGATGGTCTGCGCCCGCGTGATCGGCAACGACGCGACGGTCGCCTGGGCCGGAGCATCCGGCTCCTTCGAGCTCAACGTCGCGATTCCCGTCATGGGCACGGCGCTGCTCGAGTCGATCCGCCTGCTGTCGAACGCCTCGCGCGTGCTGGCCGACAAGACGATCGACGGCCTGCAGGCGAACGTCGAGCGTGCCGCCGCGTTCGCCGGCATGAGCCCCTCGATCGTGACCCCGCTGAACAAGCTCATCGGATACGAGGCCGCGGCGAAGATCGCCAAGCACTCGGTCGCCCAGGGCATCACCGTGCGCGACGCCGTGATCGACCTCGGCTACGTCGAGCGCGGGGACCTCACGCTCGAGCAGCTCGACGAGAAGCTCGACCTGCTGTCGATGACCCACCCCGGCTGATCCGGCCGTGACAGACGGATGCCGCGGGGACCTCGGTCCCCGCGGCATCCGTCGTCTCCCGCCCCGCTCCCGGCTCCCGGTCCCCTGGCCCGGCTCCAGTCCCGATTCGCTCATCCGGTCCCGATCTGCCCACTGGTTCCCGGAGTCGGTGAGCAGATCGGGACGCGATGAGCGGAATGGCACAGCACCAGCACCGTCGTGATCAGCAGATGGGGCTCTCTGCACAGCAGAGGTGTGGCGAGGACTTATCCACGGAGCCGTGAACGACGAGCCAGCGGATGCGGAGACTCGGGCATCCTGCCGGACATGCTTCCCGCACCGGAAACCATCAGACGACTCGGCGGCCTCGCCCGTGGCACGCATCTGCAGCGGATGGGCTTCACGAGACGCTCGCTCTCTCGGTCCGTGGCGCGCGGCGACATCGAGCGGATCAGGGATGGCGTGTTCGCCGCCGGTCCGATCGATCCGCAGATACGACTGGCCACCCTCCACGGCGGCGCGCTCACCTGCGCAAGCGTGCTCCAGCTGCTGAAGGTGTGGGTACTCGCTCCCTCGGTCGTCCCGCATGTGTGGGTCGGCGCCCACCGCCGCGCGCATCCGCACGATGGTTGTTCCTGTGTCTCCCACTTCTCCCGGGGCCGACCACCGCTTGGACGGGCTTCCGTCGATGTGGCTCTCGTCCATTTCCTGCGCTGCGCGGGCGACGAGGCGTTCTTCGCCGCGTACGAGTCCGCTCTCCGCCTCCGCCTCCTGTCGACGGCGGCGCGACTTCGCATCAGAGAGATGGTTCCGGCATCGGCGCTCTGGCTCCTCGACCTCGCGCGGGCGGACGCCGACAGCGGGCTCGAATCTCTGCTTCGCCTGCGGTTGCATCTGCTCGGCATCCGCCTCGACTGCCAGGTGAACATCCCCCAGGTGGGTCGTGTCGATTTCGTCATCGGAGCGCGCCTCATCCTCGAGGTCGACGGCAAGGAGAATCACAACAACGGGGCGACCATGCGCCACCGGGATCTCGCGCGCGATGCCGCGGCATCCGCACTGGGGTACGAGACACTGCGCTTCGACTACGCACAGGTCGTGCACGACTGGCCGTCCGTGCAGGCGGCCGTGCTCGCGGCCCTCACTCGTTTGCGCGACCGAGCCTGACCGGCTCGGCCGAGGTCCCGTTCCGCGCACGCCGTCCCGATCCGCTCACTGTAGGCCTGAGCAGATGAGCGAATCGGAGCCGGGTGAGCAGATCGGGACCAACCCGTCAGCTGAGCTCTCCACCCTCCAGGAGTTCGGTGACGAGGGCCGCGATCGCGGAGCGCTCGGAGCGCATCAGCGTCACGTGTCCGAAGAGATCGTGGTCCTTCAGGCTCTCGATCACGCTGGCGATGCCGTCGTGCCGTCCGACGCGCAGGTTGTCGCGCTGGCCGACGTCGTGGGTCAGGATCACCCGCGAATTCTGACCCATGCGGCTGAGCACGGTCAGCAGCACGTTGCGCTCCAGCGACTGGGCCTCGTCGACGATCACGAACGCGTCGTGCAGCGAGCGACCGCGGATGTGCGTGAGCGGAAGCACCTCCAGGAGCCCGCGCTCGATGACCTCTTCGACGACGTTGCCCGAGACGACCGAGCCGAGGGTGTCGAACACCGCCTGACCCCAGGGGCCCATCTTCTCGCCCTGGTCTCCGGGGAGGTACCCGAGCTCCTGCCCGCCCACGGCGAACAGCGGGCGGAAGACGATGATCTTCTTCTGCTGCTGCCGCTCGAGCACCGCCTCGAGGCCGGCGCACAGCGCGAGCGCCGACTTCCCGGTACCGGCGCGCCCTCCGAGCGACACGATCCCGACCTCCTGATCGAGCAGCAGGTCGATGGCGATCCGCTGCTCCGCAGAGCGGCCGTGCATCCCGAAGATGTCCCGGTCGCCGCGCACCAGCCGGTATTCGCCGTCGCCGGTCACCCGCCCGAGGGCCGATCCGCGCTCCGAGTGGATGATGAGCCCGGTGTTGATCGGCAGTCCGCGGGCGTTCTCGCTGATCCCCACTTCACTCTCGTACAGATCGCTGATGTCGTCGCCGGAGAGGTCGAGGGTGGCGATCCCGGTCCACCCGGAGTCGACGGCCTGCTCGGCGAGGTACTCCTCGGCCCGGATGCCGAGCGACGCGGCCTTCACGCGCATCGGCAGATCCTTCGAGACGATCGTCACGTCCTGGCCGTCTTGCGCCAGGTGCATCGCGACCGACAGGATGCGGGTGTCGTTGTCGCTCAGCCGGATGCCGGCGGGCAGCACGGACGAGTCCGTGTTCGCGAGTTCGACGCGGAGCGTGCCGCCCTCACCGACCTCGACGGGGAAGTCGAGGCGGCCGTGCTCGACGCGCAGGTCGTCGAGGTGACGCAGCGCCTGTCGTGCGAAGTAGCCGATCTCGGGGTCGTGGCGCTTGCCCTCGAGCTCGGTGATCACGACGACCGGAAGCACAACCGAGTGCTCGGCGAAGCGGAAGAACGCCTGCGGATCGCTCAGCAGCACCGAGGTGTCGAGCACATAGGTGCGCAGGTCCTGATCCGGCTCGGCGGACGAAGCTCGCCTCGCGGTCTTACGGGTGGACTGCTGCGCGGTGCTGGTGGACTGCTGCGCTGTACGTGTGGTCACGACCCACTCCCGACCCGGGAAATCCCGGCTATTCGAACGAGTCGACCAGGGGGTCACGAGTCGTCAACCTGAGGCCGACCCGACCGGGCTCCTTGCCCGATGCCTTGAACGTACGACCGCTCGGGGTCTTAACCGTGGCTCGACACGCGGGCGATTATTACGCGCTGATGAATGTCTCGTTGCCGAACGACGCGAGCGCATCGTCGAGCAGCTGGAAGGTCGCGGCGTCCGTGCCGGCGTGCGCCGCGATCCGGACGGACGAGCCGCGCGCCGTGACCACCAGACCGGCGTTCGCGAGCGCCGCTGCGAGACGACCGGGTTCGTCCGGCGCCAGCGCGACGATACCCGCGCGTTCCCCCCGTGCCCGGGCGGAGCTCACCGCGATGCCGTGTCGGTCGGCGATCTCGAGCATCGTGTCGACGTGCTCCGCGATCCGCGCCTCGATGGCCGCGACCCCGGCGTCGCGCACGTCGCGCACACCGATGGCGAGGCGCCCCGCGGCCAACGTGTCGGGCGAGCTCACCGTGAAGGCCCGGGCGGATGCCGCTGGTGCGGGCAGCTCGTCCATGACGAGTCCTGTGGTCGTGGTGCCGGTGATCCCGGAGAGCACGGGCGCGATGCGTTCGCGGGCCCGTGGCGAGAACCAGGCGAACCCGCTGCCGCGACCGGCGCGCAGCCATTTGTACCCGTGTCCGACGACCACGTCGGCCACGGTGTAATCCTCGTCCACGATGCCGAACGACTGCACCGCATCGACGATGAGCAGCCGATCCGGCCCGAGGAGTTCGCGGAGTGCGGCGAGGTCGGCGCGGTAGCCGGTCCGGAAGTCCACGTGACTGACGGCGAGAGCCGTGACATCGTCGTCGAGAGCCTCGGCGACGGCATCCGGTGTCACGCGCCCATCCGCCGGGCTGATCCAACGCGGTGTCAGGTCGCGGTCGGAGGCCGTCGATGCCCGCTCGAGGGTGAGGCTCACGCTGGGGAACTCCGCCGTGCCGGCGATCATGGCGCCGGTCAGACCGTAGAGGGCGTGCATGAGCCCCTGCGTGGAGGACGGCTGCAGAGTGACGTCCTCGGCATGCCCGCCGAGCAGTTCACCGATGAGCTCCTGCGCCTGTCCGATGCGCTCGGCGACCAGCGAGAGCGACGACGGCCGACCGCTGCCGAGCAGGTCGGCATCCGCGAAGATCTCCTCGCGCACGGAAGGCGACAACGGTCCGAAGGATGCCCAGTTCAGGTAGCCGGGTTCGTTGTCGAACGTGCCGACGTAGTCCTCGAAAGTGCTCACCGCGTCATTGTGGCACGCGCGCGGTCACCGTCCGAAGCGGCGGTCCCGATCGGCGAAATCGCGGATGGCACGCAGGAAGTCCACCTGGCGCAGATCGGGACCGAGCGCCTCGACGAAGTAGAACTCGCTGTGCGCGCTCTGCCACAGCAGGAAGTCGCTCAGCCGCTGCTCGCCGCTCGTGCGGATGACGAGATCCGGGTCGGGCTGACCACCGGTGTAGAGGTGCTCGCCGATCATCTCGGGCGTGAGGTGGGCGGCGAGGTCTTCCATCGTGCCGCCGGAAGCCTCGTGCTTGGTGATGATGCTGCGCACGGCGTCGACGATCTCATGGCGCCCGCCGTAGCCGACGGCGAGGTTGACGTGCAAGCCGGTGTGCTCCTTCGTGCGCTTCTCCGCATCGGCGAGCACACGAGCCAGCTCGGGCGGCAGGATGTCGGCGCGCCCGACGTGCTGCACGCGCCAGTTGCCCTCTCGGGAGAGCGCCTCGGCGAGCTCCGCGATGATCTCGATCAGGTCGGCGAGCTCGCCGGAGTCGCGCTTGAGCAGGTTGTCGCTGGAGAGCAGGTAGAGCGACACGACTCCGACGCCGAGCTCGTCGCACCAGCCGAGGAACTCGCGCATCTTCGCCGCTCCCGCCCGGTGTCCCTCCGCGGGCGTGGTGTAGCCGAGCTGCCGGGCCCACCGGCGGTTCCCGTCGATCATCATGGCGACATGGTGCGGAACGGTGGCCGGATCGAGGTGGCGTCGCAACCGGCTGGTGTAGAGCCGGTAGAGCGGCCCTCGCCCCTGGCTGTCGCGGGAAATCACCTCCTTACGCTACCGTGCTCGGGCCCGCGGCGGCGGTGCGGATGCTGAGGATAGGTGCGGTGCGCGGCATGGGCGGCGGCTTAGAGTGAGCACGTGAGCACTCCCGAGCCGTCCGACCCCGATCTCCCCCAGCTGCCGCTCCTCGAAGAGGCTGCGGACGATGCTGCAGTCGACATCAAGCCGACCTGGCGCGGATGGATCCACGCGGGCATCTTCCCCGTCGCGATCGTCGTGGGCGTGGTGCTGATCCTGGTGGCGCAGGGCGGGGCGGCCAAGTGGGCGGCCGCCGTGTTCATGGCGAGTTCGCTGCTGCTCTTCGGCAACTCCGCGCTGTACCACCGCATCGACTGGAGCCCGCCGGTCAAGCTGCTCCTGAAGCGCATCGACCACGCCAACATCTTCCTGCTGATCGCGGGAACATACACGCCGCTGGCGGTCCTGGCCCTTCCGCCCGCGAAGGGCAGCCTGCTGCTCTCCCTGGTGTGGGGCGGAACCGTGGTCGGGATCCTGTTCCGCGTCTTCTGGATCCACGCACCGCGCTGGCTCTACGTCGCCCTCTACCTGCTGATGGGGTGGGCGGCGGTCATGTTCATGGCGGACCTGCTGGCGGCGAACGTGACCATGATGGTCCTCGTGATCGTCGGCGGCCTCCTCTACACGGGCGGCGCGATCGTCTATGCGATGAAGAAGCCCAACCCGTGGCCGGGACACTTCGGATTCCACGAGATCTTCCACGTCTGCACGGTCCTGGCGTTCCTCTGCCACTGGACCGCGTGCCTGCTCATCACGCTGGATCCGCTGGTGCCCTCACTGGGCGCGTGACCCGCGCTCAGGTGGCGCGAGGGTCGTCGTCGCCCTCGCGGGTGATCGGCAGGTCGGCGTCGGTCTCGGTCGCCTCATCGGCGGCGCGGGCGGCCTCTTCGGCATCGAGCTCGTCGCGCACCTCTTCGCGGTACCGAACCCGACGGATGCGGCGGTTCATGTCCCAGATCAGGAGGATCACCGCGATCACCAGCAGGACGATCACCGCGAAGCCGACGAAGCCGGGAGTCACTGCCTCGGGAGCCACCGTCATGGAGGGCGTCGGCATCGGGGTCGCGGACAGAGCGAGCATGAATCGGCCTTTCGTACGCAGGTCGCATAACCTGGTATCACCAGCCTAACGACCGGAAGACCCACCCGTGACGACCGCACAAGAGCTCGACGACCGCTATGGCCGCACCCGACGGCGGCGCCTGCCATGGATCCTCGGCGGTTCTGTGGCGCTGCTCGTGGTCGCGGCCTTCGGCTGGATGATCGTCGACCAGTCGATGAACTCCGTGGATGCCGACGATCTCGGCTTCGACCTCGTCGACGAGCACACGGTCGACGTGCGCTTCCAGGTCACCGGAGTGCAGGGCAAGGACGTCGTCTGCATCATCGAGGCCCTCGACGAGGAGTTCGGCGTGGTCGGATGGAAGGTCATGGAGATCCCGGCGGGAGAAAGCCACTCGCAGGCGCTGTCGGCCTCCGTGCCCACCGTCGCCGAGGCCACCACAGGTTTGGTGAACACCTGCTGGGTCGCTTAGACTCGAGGCAGACAGACGACGCCCTGGCACCGTGCCGGGGCGTCTTGGCATATCCCCGGCAGTGCGCCGGCGGGATCCCGAAAGAAGGAGCTTCGTCATGTCCACCGACGCTCAGGTTCCCTTCCTCACGCAGGAAGCGTATGACCGGCTCGTCGCCGAGCTGGAGCACCTGTCCACCACCGGTCGCGATGAGATCGCCAAGCGCATCGAGGCCGCCCGTGAAGAAGGCGACCTCAAGGAGAACGGCGGCTACCACGCCGCGAAGGACGAGCAGGGCAAGCAGGAAGCTCGCATCCGCACGCTCGAGAACCTCCTGAAGACCGCGAAGGTGGGCGAGGCTCCCGCCAGCCGCGGCATCGTCGAGCCCGGAACCGTCGTCACCGCGCTCGTCGCCGGCGGCGAAGAGGTCTTCCTCCTCGGCAGCCGTGAGATCGCCGCAGGCAGCGACCACGACGTCTACAGCGAGGCGAGCCCGCTGGGTCAGGCGATCCTGGGCCTCAAGGTCGGCGAGAAGTCCTCCTACGAGGCGCCCAACGGACGGTCGATCGCCGTCGAGATCGTGGACGTGCAGACCTATACGGGCTGACACTCCGCACAGATGTCGAACGCCCCGGTCTCCTCTGCGGATGCCGGGGCGTTCTCGCGTGCGCAGGACGAGTCCGGCGCCGGGTTGTCCGAGGGTCAGTCGGGCACGATGATCGGTGCGAAGCCCGCCTGGCGCAGCGTGTCGAGGGTGTGCTCGGAGTGCTCGGGTCCGCGCGTCTCCACGCTGAGCTCGAGGATGACGTCGCTGATCTGGAGGCCGTGGCCATGCCGGGTGTGCATGGCCTCGATGACGTTGGCGCCCGCGGCGGCGATGAGCTCCGACACCTGAGCGAGCTGACCGGGACGGTCGGGCAGCGGCACGCGGATGGTGAGGTAGCGGCCGGAGGCGGCGAGCCCGTGCGACACGACGCGCTGCAGCAGCAGGGGATCGATGTTGCCGCCGGAGAGCACGGCCATCGTCGTGCCCGAGGCAGTCACCCTGCCGGCGAGGATCGCGGCGACACCGGCGGCGCCGGCAGGCTCGACGACGACCTTGGCCTGCTCGAGCAGGACGAGGATCGCGCGGGCCAGGTCGTCGTCCGACACGGTCACGACCTCGTCGACGAACTCCCTGATGATCTCGAACGGGATGGCACCGGGACGCGCGACCAGGATGCCGTCGGCGATGGTCGGACGGGTCACGATGTCGACCGGCTCACCCGCCGCGAGCGACGGGGGCATGGCCGCGGCGTTCTCGGCCTGAACCCCGATGACCCGGACCGTGCGACCGAGCTGGGCCGCGCGCGCCTTGACGGCGGCCGCGACACCGGCGATGAGGCCGCCGCCGCCGATCCCGAGCACGATGGTGTCGACCTCCGGGGCGTCCTCGAGGAGCTCGAGGCCGAGGGTCCCCTGGCCGATCACGACATCGCGATGGTCGAAGGGGTGGATCAGGACGGCACCCGTGCGCTCGGCGTACTCCGCCGCCAGGTGGAGCGAGGTCGCCACAGTCTCGCCCTCCAGCACCACTTCGGCGCCGTAGCCGCGCGTCGCGAGCAGCTTGGGCACCGGCACGCCGATCGGCATGAAGATCGTCGCGGTGATGCCGAGCGCCTGGGCAGCGAGAGCGACACCCTGCGCGTGGTTGCCTGCGGATGCCGCGACGACGCCGCGCGACCGCTCTTCGGCGCTGAGTCGGGAGAGGCGGTACGCGGCACCGCGGATCTTGAACGATCCGGTGCGCTGCAGGTTCTCCATCTTGAGCAGCACGGGCGATCCGAGCGCGTCGGAGAGTGCTCTCGAGGGAAGGGTGGGCGTGTGCGAGATCACCTCAGCCAGACTCTGAGCCGCGCGTTCGAACTCGGTCAGGCTGGGGACTTCGCTCATCGATTCCTCCGTCGTGCCTCACGCGGCACCGTGCTCCAGATCAGGTCTCCACTCGGGGCCGCGCCGGTGCGCCACGACCCCGAACTCAGCGTCACCGCCGCGACGTTGATGAAGGCGGCCAGTGGTACCGCGAAGAGGGCTCCAGGGATGCCGGCGATCATGGCACCGCCGGCGACGACGAGCACCACGGCCAGCGGGTGCACCTTCACGGCGGAACCCATCATGATCGGCTGCAGGATATGGCCCTCGATCTGCTGGACGGCCAGCACGACTAGCAGCATCCAGAGTGCGATCCAGGGTCCGTTGTAGACCAGCGCGAGGAACACCGCGACCGCACCGGTGACGACCGCACCGACGATCGGGATGAACGAGCCGAGGAACACCAGCACGGCCACCGGCAGCGCCAGCGGCACCTGCAGGAGGAACGCGCCGAGGCCGATGCCGATCGCGTCGATCGTCGCGACGAAGAGCTGCGTCCGTGCGTAGTTGACGATCGTGCGCCATCCGTTGCGGGCGGCGCCGTCGACGGCCGGGCGGGCGTTGCGCGGGAACAGCTTGACCGTCCAGCGCCAGATCCCGCCGCCGTCGGCCAGAAGGCAGATGAGGGCGAAGAAGGCGAGGAGCGCGCCGGTGAACACGTGGCCGACCGTGGAGCCGATGGCCAGTGCGCCGGACAGCAGTGCCTGCGTCTGCTCCTCGATCATGGCGAAGCCCTGGTCGATGTAGTCGGCGATCTGCTTGTCGGAGAGCTGCAGAGGGCCTTCGTGCAGCCAGACCTGGAAGTCGTCCAGAGCGGAGGTGGTGCTCGCCTGCACGGCCGGCAGCTCGAGCCGCACCTGCCAGATGACCAGCCAGACGAGCCCGGTGACGATGGCGGCAGTTCCCAGGAGCGAGATGGCGATGGCCGCCCAGCGCGGGAACCGGTGCCGCAGCATCCACTCGAACGCGGGCCACAGCAGCGCGGTGATGAGGATCGCGACCATCAGCGGGATGACCAGCAGCTTCAGCAGCATGACCAGCCAGATGAACACCCCGATCGCCGCCGCGATGAGCAGCAGTCGCCACGCGTATGCGGCAGTGATGCGCAGTCGCGGTGGCACCGCCTCATCGGCGTCGGTCGTCACGATCCGGTCGATGGAGACCGGGCGCGGACGGAACAGGTCTCGCAGCCGGGGTCGCTGGTCCTCGCTCATCGCCCAAGTCTACGGCGACCGCAGGCGGGCTCACGACGAGATGTCCCCGGCCGGCGATACGCTGACGACGTGACCGACACCCTCAGCCCCGCCCAGGCGCGCCGCATCGCCCTGGCCGCTCAGGGGTTCAGCCGCGCGCGCCCGGTATCCGTCTCCCGCCGTCACGTGCACAGGGTGATGGACCGGCTCGGCGTGCTGCAGATCGACTCGGTGAACGTCTTCGCGCGGTCGCACTATCTGCCGCTCTTCTCGCGGCTCGGCGCCTACGAGCCCGCTCTCCTCGATCGGGTCTTCCTGGCTCGCACGACCGACTACGTCGAGTACCTCGCCCACGAGGCCACGTTCATCCCGATCGAGGACTGGCCGCTGTGGCGGTTCCGGATGGATGACTTCCGCCAGCGGTGGGCGGGCGAGGACTCCTGGATGAGCACCAACTCCCGGACCGTGCAGTGGGTGCAGGACGAGCTGCGCGTGCGCGGACCGCTGCGCCCCGCCGACCTCCGAGCAGACGCACCGCGCGAACGCGGAACCTGGTGGGACTGGGACGAGGTCAAGCTCGCCCTCGAGCATCTCTGGCGCACAGGCGACGTCGCGGTCAGCGGCCGCCGCGGCTTCGAGCGCACCTACGCGCTGGCCGAGCAGGTGATCCCCGACGGCATCCGGTCACAGGAGATCCCCCGCGCCGACGCGATCCGCGAACTGATCCGGCGCGCCGCGCGCTCCAGCGGCGTCGCCACGCAGTCCGACCTCGCCGACTATTACCGCATCCGCGATCGCGAGCGGATCTCGCAGTCGATCGCCGACCTCGTCGACGACGGCGAGCTGGAGCCCGTGCACGTGCGCGGATGGGAACGAGCAGGCCGGCCGCTCCCCGCGTGGCGACACCGGGAGGCGGTGCTGCCCCGCCGGATCGATGCGGCCGCGGTGCTCACGCCCTTCGACCCCGTGGTCTGGTTTCGCGATCGTGCGCTCCGCACCTTCGAGCTCGACTACCGCATCGAGATCTACGTGCCCGCCGAGAAGCGACGGTTCGGCTACTACTCCCTGCCGGTACTCGTCGGCGACCGGATCGTCGCCCGGGTCGACCTCAAGGCCGATCGAGCGGCATCGACGCTGCAGGTGCAGTCCGCCTGGTGGGAGCCGCAGGCTCGCGCCGACGACGCCGAGCAAATCGCTGCCGAGCTCGCCCTCGCCGCGGAGTGGCAGGGCCTCGAGAACATCTCGGTATCGGGGTGGGGCGACGCCGGCGCGGCGATCCATGGGGCATTGCTGGCCGGCGGACGGCTCCCGGTGCTCCGCCACGTCCATCCTCGGGAGAGCCCGGCATGACCCGGCGCCGGTGGTGGGTGGTCGGCGGGCTGGCCGGTCTCGTCATCGCCGTCGCCGCCGCGCTCCTGATCTGGCAGTCGACCACCCGTCCCCCGACGGCGGAGGAGACCGCGCAGTCATACCTGCGCGCCCTCGAATCCGGCGATTCCGCAGCGATCGAAGCGACCGGAATCGAGGTCACGGACGACGCGTTGTCGGCCTTCGCCGGTGCGGAGCGATGGATCGAGGATGCCAGGGTCGTCGCCGTGACCGAGAATGACGACGGCACGGCTGCCGCCGAGGTCTCGTTCCGGCTCGCGGGTGAAGAGCAGGCCGCGCAGATCCCGCTGTCGTTCGCGGATGGTCGATGGAGACCGGAGGCGGCTGCTCTCGGCACGATGAGCGCGACGACCACGGTGGGAGACTTCCTCGCCATCGGAGACGCACGCCTGCCCGCGGGTGAGGCGACTCCCCTGCTTCCGGCCGAGTACAGCGTGACGGCGGCGCCGACGAAGCTTCTCGACGGTGAGAGCACGCTCGTCGTGCTTCCCGGCGAGACGACCGACATCGAGATCGAGGCTGAGCTCCGTGCGGAGGCGACGGATGCTGCACAGCAACAGCTGGACCAGCACCTCGAGACCTGCACGGCACCCGGAAGCAGTCCGGCGGCGGGCTGCGGCATCCGCATCCCGTGGGGCACGGAGTTCCGGGCCGTCAGCGAGATCCGCTATCGCATCGAGCAGCTGCCCGAAGTCTCGCTCACGCCGACCGCGTTCTCAGCCATCGACGGCGTCCTCGTCGCCACCGTCTCGGGCACGGGTCAGGACGGCGCCGCACGGACGACGACGTACCGGACGGATTCCTGGACCGTCCGCGGTGACGTCTCGTTCACGGCGGACGAACTGGTGCTCACCGCCTGGTGAAGCAGGCGTTCGTCAGAACTGCACGCGCGGAGGCTCCGAGATCGCGCCGCTGTCGGCCACCTCGAAGAACTCGCGCTCGGTGAAGCCGAGTCCCTTGGCGAAGAGGTTGTTCGGGAACACCTTGATCTTGGTGTTCAGCTCGCGCACGCCGCCGTTGTAGAAGCGCCTCGCCGCCTGGATCTTGTCCTCGGTGTCGACGATCGACTGCTGCAACTGGAGGAAGTTCTGGCTCGCCTGCAGCTGCGGATACGCCTCGGCGACGGCGAAGAGACTCCGCAGTGCCTGCTGCAGGTGTCCCTCGGCGATACCCGCTTCACCCGGACCACCGGCCGACAACGTCTCGGCCCGCGCACGGGTGACGTTCTCGAAGACGGCCTTCTCATGAGAGGCGTAGCCCTTAACCGTTTCGATGAGATTCGGGATGAGGTCGGCTCGCCGCTTCAGCTGCACAGTGATCCCGCTCCACGCCTCATCGACGCGAACGTTCAACTGCACCAGCGAGTTGTACGTGGCCCAGAGATAGATGCCGACGAGCAGGATCACTCCGACGACGATCAGTACTGGCACGAGCCATTCCATCAGAGGCCCACCCTTCCCATGTTTCTCTCATCCTAGACGCGCAGCCTGCACGTGCACTGGGGACGGCGCAGATGTCTCCGGGGTCCGCGTCAGTCGCCGAGGACGCGTACGAGATAGCGGTTGCCGAAGCGACGCTCGGGGTCCAGTCGATCGCGCACCGCGACGAAGTCATCGAAGCGCGGATACCGCTCGCGCAGGGTCTCGGCGCTCAGGGTGTGCAGCTTGCCCCAGTGCGGGCGCCCGCCGTGTTCCAGCATGATCGGCTCGACCGCCTCGAAGTACTCGGTCGGATCAGCGCGCCAGTAGCGGTGCACAGCGATGTAGGCACTCGCGCGGCCGTGGGCGGTCGACAGCCAGCGGTCGTCCTCGGCCGCGAAGCGCACCTCGACCGGGAACTCGATCCGCCACCGGCGCTGCGCGATGAGTGCGCGCAGTGCCTCGAAGGCGGGAACCACGTTCTCGGCCGGGAGCGCGTACTCCATCTCGCGGAACCGCACGGTGCGGCTCTGCGTGAGAACGCGATGGGAGAGGTCGGTGTACTCGCGGTCGCCGGTGAGCTTCACGGCGAGACGGCTGAAGGGAGGCGTGACCGCGGGGAGCACGCGTCCGGCGGCGCACACCGCCCGGTAGACGCCGTTGGAGAGCAGCGTCTCGTCGATCCACTTCCCGACCAGCGGAAGCGGCTTGCGCACCGCCGACTCCGGCAGGCGCGTCTGCCGCTTGGTGAGAGCGATGCGGGTGTGCGGGAACCAGTAGAACTCGAAATGGTCGGATGCCGCCGCACGCTCGTCGAGCGTCGCGAGCACGTCCTCCAGGGGAGCCGGCTCGTCGATCGCATGCATCACGAAGGCGGGCACGCACTGCAGCGTGACCTCGACGATGATGCCGAGCGCTCCGAGACCGAGCGCGGCGGCCGGGAGGAGCTCACTGTTCTGCTCCTCGTCGATGCGGAGGAACTCCCCCGCCGCGGTGACCATCGTGATACCGACCACCTGAGCGGCCAGACCGGAGAATCCCCGGCCGGTGCCGTGCGTGCCGGTCGAGATGGCGCCCGAGATCGATTGGCGGTCGATGTCGCCCAGGTTCTCCATCGCCAGGCCGAACGGCGCGAGGAGCGCGGGGATGCGATGCAGCCGGGTGCCGGCGAGGAAGGTCGCCCGGCCGCTGACGGCATCCGCCGAGACCAGTCCCTGCATGTCGTCGAGCTCCAGCAGCACACCCGGCGCGACGGCGATGCCGGTGAAGCTGTGCCCGGCACCCACCGCCTTTACGGTCAGACCGTGGTTCACGGCGGCGACAACCGCCCGTTGCACGCCCTCGGGGCTGCGAGGCCGCTCCACCCGCACGGGTCGGACCTGAGCCGTGCGCCCCCAGTTCTGCCACGCGCCGCCGATTCTGGTCACAGGAACGCCCTCCCCTCACCGCGGTAGGTGGGGAGCTCGTCGATGACCTCGTCGCGGGAGACCAGGTGGTAGCGCTCGATGCGCTCGGCCGGCTCCCCGCTCTTGGCGTGCCGGAACCAGACGCGGTCGCCCACTCCCAAGCGCGTGGCGGCGGGGCCCTGCAGCGGGGTCTGCACCTCTCCCGCGGCTTCGCGCGACAGGGTGTGCAGGCCCTGCGGCCAGACGGGCTTGGGCTGACGCGAGGCGAGCGCGGGTCCGGAGGCGATCCATCCCCCACCGAGCACCGTCGCGATGTCGACGGCCGGGCGCCGGACCACATCGAATGCGAAGGCGGATGCCGGGGCCGGCTGGAATGATCGATACCCGTCGAAGAGGTGGCCGCCCAGGAGTCCACTCCCCGCGCTCGCCTCCGTGAGGGACTCGTCGCTGCCGGTGAACTCGAGCGATCCGGTGCCTCCGCCGTTGAGGAACTCCATCGGCGCGACCGCGGAGACCGCCTCGACGATCGCCGCCCTCCGCTCGCGCAGTTCCGTGCGGGACCGGGCCTGGACCAGTCGGATCAGCGGTGCGTCGGGGCCCGCGGCATCACCCTGTCCGGCGATCTGCGCGTCGTACATCTGGAGTCCCACGAGCCGGAATCCGGGGCGGGCGATGACCTTCCGTGCGAAGGCGGCGACCTCGCCCGCGGTGAACAGCGCCGATCGGCGCACCCCGATGTGCCCGAGCACCGTGGACTTCCAAGAGGCGTCGACGTCGATCGCGACGCGGATCTCGGGGCGTGTGCCGGGTCCTGCGACGCTGTCGATGAGGTCGAGGTGCGCGAGGTCGTCGACCATCAGCGTGATGCGCCCCGCCGCCTGTTCGTCGGCGACCAACTGCTCGAGGCTGTCGCGGTCGACCGTCGGGTAGGCGAGCACGATGTCGTCGTGCTCCTCGGCGAGCCACAGCGCCTCCGCCAGGGTGAAGGCGAGGATGCCGCGGTAGCCGGGGAGCTTCAGCACGGCATCGAGCACGGCGCGCACCCGCACCGACTTGGAGGCGACGCGGATCGGCAGACCACCGGATCGCACGAGCAGGTCCATCGCGTTGTACCGCAGAGCCTCCCGGTCGATCACGCCGACGGGAGCGGGAAGGTGCCCGGTCGCCGCAGAGAGACGCGGCCAGTAGCGGCCTGGATCCTGCCACTCGGGGGCGACCGCGGGGGCGCCCTGAACGGGGCTCAGTTCTTCGGTGAGGTCGAGCACTCCCCCACCCTATGGCTTCGACGTACTCGGGTTCACCCCTCACGGCACCCCGTCGCACGAGTCGGGCGTCGCTAGGCTGGGCGGAGGCCCCCGTAGCCCAATGGCAGAGGCAGGCGACTTAAAATCGCTTCAGTCTGGGTTCGAGTCCCAGCGGGGGCACCGGTGGTTCCTTCCGCGCGGGATCATCGCCCCGATCACTCACCGTCAGCGACGGCCGTCCGTCGGCCCGCCCTGCCCTCTCTCACCCGCCGGGCCACGAGCACCACCATCGCGACCGCGATCGCCGTGTAGACCGCGTAGTCGAGATATCCGAGGTACCGCTCGAGCTGCTCATGCTGCGTGCCGAGCGCCGCTCCGACTCCCAGGAGCAGGGCATTCCACAGACCACTGCCGATGACCGTGTAGACGCTGAATCGCACGATGTTCATCCGTGCGGCGCCCGCCGGGATCGAGATGAGACTCCGGACGCCGGGGACCATCCGGCCGACGAGCACCGTCCATGCGCCGCTGCGCCCGAACCACTCGGCACCTCGCTCCAGGTCGGATCTGCTCACCAGCCTGGTCGCCGCGAGCAGGCGGACAGCGCGGTCCATGCCGATCGCGGCTCCCAGGCCGTAGAGCAGCAATGCACCGATCCACGACGCCAGGGTGCTCCAGAAGATGAGCCAGCCGAGGTGGAGCTCGCCGCTCTGACTGAGGTAGCCCGCGAACGGGAGGATCACCTCGCTCGGGATCGGCGGGATCAGCACCTCGACGAACACCAGCACGCCGACGCCGACGTCACCGAGCGCGGTCAGGACATCGGCGGCGAAGCCGGTCAGTCCGGTGAAGCCGTGATCGGCGGTCGCCAGGATCATCGGGTCACCGTCCGAAGAGGTCACCGATGCCCGGCAGACCGAGATCTCCGAGCTTCTCGCCCCAGCCTGTCGCGGTCTCGCCCAGTCCGGCAGCGGCCTCTCCCGCTGACCCGAGCATCTCCTCGGCTCCTCCGGCGAACCCTTCGACGTCGATCCCTGAGGCGAGTGCTTCGAGATCGACACCCTCGGCCAGCGCCGAGAAGTCCACACCGAGCCCGGCGGCCTGCTCCAGGAGCGGGCCGGCAACCGTGCTGAGCACCGCGCCACCGGCGACCGCTCCGAGAACTCCCACCGCTGCGCCGCCCGCCGTGACCGCGGCCCCCCGGCCTGCGCCGCCGGCACCGGCACCACGCACCCGCGACAGCAGTCCGCGCATGCGTCCGGGGCGGATCGCCTCGGCGCGCCCCGCCGCCCGGGCGAGGTCGTCGGGCGCCGCCGAGCGCGGGCGCTCCCCCGGTGTCAGCTCTGTCTGCATGCGCTCCTCGACGAGGGTCCGCTGTTCGGGTGTCAGCCGCGCGAACGCCGCGCGATGGATCTGTTCGACCTGCGCGGGCTCAGCCGTCTGCAGCAGGTAGTCGTAGCGCGCGATCGCCGCGCGATCCGCATCGCTACCGGTGCCGGGCTGCCCGGCGCTGGTCTGCCGCGAGCCGGATGCCGAGCCGACGCGCGACGGGGCGGCAGCGCCGGGCGCGGGCGGCGGCGCATACGGGTCGGCGGATGCCGGAGCAGCCGACCGCTCCTCGGCGCGTGCACGCTCACCGGGTGCCACAGGACCAGCGGGGCCGCGGACGGCGTCGACCGCACCGCGGAGCATGCCACCCCAGTCCGTCGACCGCGAGTCGCTCGCTCGCTGTCCATCGCGTGCGGAACTGCCGTTCTTCTCGATCGCGTCCGTCGCCATTTCGATCAGGCGGGAGAGCTTTCCCATGGTGTGCCTTTCGTGGAGCGCGGGCCACCGCGATTCCACGACGTCGGACGACGGCAAAGGTTTCCGGGCAGCCCGCACAGCGGGTGCCAAGGTCTCCTCCACCCTCACGGGCCGACGGGCCGGGACACGATCTCATGTCCGTATTGACGACACCGACGCAGACGGGAGTACTCCCCTTGCGCCGACGAGACTATCGAGCGCGCCTATGCGTCCCCTCCATGCGAACAGCCCTCCCGGAAGACGGGAGGGCTGTTCGGAAATGCGGTGGCGAGGCGCTACTTGGCAGCGACCTTCTCGGCAGCCGGCTTCTTCGCCGCCGGCTTCTTCGCGGGAGCCTTCTTCGCAGCCGGCTTCTTCGCAGGAGCGTCGTCGGTGACGGGCTCGTCAGCGTCCGGAGCCTTGTCGGCGGCGGCGATGGTCGTCGCCGGCTCCGACGAGTGCGACCCGGGCAAAGCGGGAGCAGCCGGAGCTGCCGGAGCCGCAGGGGCTGCGGCACGCGGGCGAGCCGCGAACTCCTCGAAGACGTAGCGCGGGTTCTGCACCGTCTCGAGGTTCACCAGGTCGCGACCGAGCCACAGGTTGTTCCACCAGCCCCAGATCACGCGGAACTTGCGCTCCCACGTCGGCATCGCGAGGCCGTGGTAGCCGCGGTGCGCGACCCAGGCGACGAAGCCCTTGAGCGCGATCTTGCCGGACTGGAAGACACCGTTGTACAGACCGAGACCGGCCACGGCGCCCATGTTCTTGTGGAAGTACTCCTTCGGGTTCTCGCCACGGAGCACGGCCACGATGTTCTTCGCGAGCAGCTTGGCCTGACGCACCGCGTGCTGGGCGTTCGGCACGCAGAAGCCGCCGACGCCACCACCCGACAGGTCGGGAACAGCCGAGACATCACCGGCCGCCCAGGCACCCTCGACGAAGGCCTCGGGCGTACCCACGCGCAGGTCGGCGCGGGTCTGGATGCGACCGCGCTCCTCGATGGGCAGGTCGCCGCCACGGACGACCGTCGGGTTCGCCATGACACCGGCGGTCCAGACGATCACGTCAGTCGGGATGACCTCACCGGTCGAGAGCTCGACGTTGCCGTCGACCGCGCTGGTGAGCTGCGTGTCGAGGTGCACGTTGGCGCCACGCTTCGCGAGATCCTTGAGCACCCACTCGCTGGTCTGCAGCGAGACCTCGGGCATGATGCGGCCCATCGCCTCGATGAGGTGGAAGTGCGTGTCCTCGAAGCGCAGCTGCGGGTACTTCGACACCAGCGACGAGGCCAGCGAGCGCAGCTCGGCGAACACCTCGATACCGGCGAAGCCGCCACCGACGACGACGACCGTGAGCAGACGGTCGCGGGCAGGACCGGCCGGCAGCGACGCCGCCTTGTCGAAGTTCGACATGACACGGTCACGGATCGCGACGGCTTCTTCGATCGTCTTGAGCCCGATCGCGTTGTCGGCGATGCCCGGGATCGGAAAGGTGCGCGAGACGGCACCGGCGGTCACGACGATCTGGTCGTACTCGAACTCGTACGGCTCGCCCACCGGCGGCGTGATCGTCGCGGTCTTCTGCGCGTGGTTGATGTTCGTCACCTTGGCGGTGAGCACGTTCGTGCGCTTGAGGTGGCGACGGTGCGCGACCACGGAGTGCCGCGCCTCGATCGAGCCCGCAGCGACCTCCGGGAGGAACGGCTGGTAGGTCATGTACGGGAGCGGGTCGACCATGGTCACATCGGCCTCGCCCTTGCGCAGGTGCTTCTCGAGCTTCCACGCGCTGTAGAAGCCCGCGTAACCTCCACCGACGATCAGAATCTTGGGCACAGTGCTGTTCTGAGGCACAGGGGGACTACTCCTCGGAGTCAGGAATTTGGCGTACGAGAGACGCGCGCCGATCGGATGCGCCGGGCAGCAGCGGTGACGCCAAGCGCTATCAGGATACCAGGGACTGTGAGGGCGATGAGCGGAAGGGTACCGTAGCGCAGCGATTCAGCACTGGGAAGCAGCGGGGAACCCGCTTCGGTCGGCGCATCGGCGTCAGGCAGCGGCGGCACCTCGACCGGCGCGACGGTCTGCTCCGGCTGCGGCTCGGTCTCCGCGCGCCGGAAGAAGTGGATCCACTCGGCCAGATCACCCATCGGATTCTTGTCCACCGGTGCGATGTCGGCCGAGATCGCCGCGGCGGCATCCACCAGGCCGTATCCGTAGAGCGGATCCTGCGGCTTCTTGGCACCATCGACCGGGATCGCCGTCTTGATGATGCGGTTGATCACGTCGATCGCCTTGATGTCGGGATGCGCCGACCGGATCAGCGCCGCAATACCCGACACGATCGGTGCCGCACCGCTGGTGCCGCGCCACGGCACCACCTTGCCGTCTGCGGAGACCCCGAGGAGGCCCTCACTCGGGGCGGATATCCCGATCGTGATCCCCTGCGTCGAGGCCTCGACGCTCGCCGTCCCCGTCTGGTCGACGCCGCCCACGGTGAGCACACCCGGGATCGTCGCGGGAGCGCCGATGATGCTCGTACCGCTCCCCCGGTTGCCGGCCGCCACGACCACGACCACGTCGTGCTCGAAGGCGTAGAGGAACGCGTCGTCCCAGCTCTCGTCCCAGTCGAGCGTGTTCGTCGTGAACGAGAGGTTGATCACGTCGGCGCCGTTGTCGACGGCCCAGCGCATGCCCTTCGCGACCTGTTCGGTGAAGGGCACGGCCGCTGCGGCGCCGAAGCCCACGGAGATGGAGAGGAGGTTCGCCTCGGGGGCGACCCCGATCATGCCGGTGCCGTCGGCTGCGCCCCGGCCCGCTGCGAGCGACGCCACCCACGACCCGTGGTTGCCGTCGACGGCACCCAGCGGGGTGCGACCGTCGGGGGTGCCGGTCCCGGAGACATCGGTGCCGCCGACCACGGCATCGCCGAAGGTCTCGGGCACCTTGCCGATGCCGGTGTCGATCACCGCGATCGTGACGCCCTTGCCGCGGGTGGTCTGCCAGGCCTCACGGATCCTGGCGCCGTCGAGCCAGTACTCCGACGCGCGCACCGGATCGGCCGGGTCGTCGGGGATGGGTGGAGGGGTGGCGGTGGCTCCGATGAGCAGGACGGATGCCGCCACCACCGCGAGGGCGATGACGTTGCGCAGCATCCGGGGGGCGCTCATTCCGAGGGCGTCGCCTCTGCGGGCGCCGCGTCTGCCGACGTCGCCTCATCGCGCGTCGCTGCGCCGGGCGCCTCGCAGCGGCACACTGACGGTGACCAGCTGGAGCGCTCGAGGGCGGCATCGCCGATCGGATTCACCCCGGGGCCTGCCGCGAGGGCATGGCCGGCGAGAGCGTGCAGGCACTTCACCCGCGTCGGCATCCCCCCGGCGGAGATGCCGTCGATCTCGGGCACCTCGCCGAACTGCGCACGGTCCGCGAGGTAGGCCTCGTGGGCGGCGAGGTAGGCCGCGGCCACCGCATCATCCTCTCCGAGGCGCGCAGCGAGCTCGGGCATCACCTGCGTGGCCTCGAGGGTCGACATCGCCGCCGTCGCCGCCGGATGAGTCAGGTAGTAGAACGTGGGGAACGGCGTGCCGTCGGGCAGTCGCGGCGTCGTCGCGACGACGGTCGGGTTGCCGCAGACGCAGCGCGCCGCGATGCCGACCACCCCGCGCGCAGGACGGCCGAGCTGGGCCGAGACGACGGCGAGCTCGGCGGGCGTGGGAGCAGGGAACGGCGGCGTGGTCACCCCACCAGCGTAGGGGAGCCGCCAGGGAGGATGCTCGGAGCGGATGCTCAGGGAGCGACCGAAGCGGTGTCGCTCAGCCCGGCCGAGACGATGGTGCGCAGCAGCTGCGGCATCCAGTCGGCCGGCTTCTCCTCCAGGGTGTCGCTGACCGGGTCCTGTTCCCGCGGGAGCTGAGAGGGGTCGAGGTCGTTGTCGATCAGGTAGACGATCTCGCCCGGCTTCACGTAGTAGAGCCGTTCCCGCGCCTGGGTGGTGATGTAGGCGGGGTCGCTCCAGCGCTCGCGCTCCGCGATGAGATCGTCGATCTCGCCCTTGCTCACCTGCACCGATGCCTCGAGCGCGGCGATCTTCTGCCGCTGGTCGATGAAGGTGCCGAGGGTCGGGACGAGCACCCAGGCGCCGAGCACCACGAGGGAGAGCATGATCACGGAGAAGGCGGAGAGGCGGATGCCGGACGCCCACTCGCGCACATCGACGTTCGTCGTGCCACCGCGCTTGGTGTTCCGAGGCGTCGAGGGCACCGGGGCCGACTTCGTCCGCTTCTTCTTCGCCGACGGGAATGAGGCGGCAGGGGACGCCGGAGACGCCGAAGGAGGAGCCGGTCGTCGTGCCACGGCTCCTCCTTCGTCCCGCCGTCTGGCGGCGGTCTCGTCTAAATCAGCTGCACTCAGGCCTGCGAGCGCGGGAAGGCCGAGCGACCGGCGAACACCGCGGCATCGCCCAGTTCCTCTTCGATGCGCAGAAGCTGATTGTACTTCGCGACGCGCTCGCTGCGAGCAGGCGCACCCGCCTTGATCTGACCCGCGTTGGTGGCGACGGCCAGGTCGGCGATCGTGGTGTCCTCGGTCTCACCGGAGCGGTGCGAGAGCATCGCCGTGTAGCCGGAGCGCTGCGCCAGGCTGACCGCGTCGAACGTCTCGGTGAGCGTGCCGATCTGGTTGACCTTGACCAACAGCGAGTTGGCGACGCCGCGCTTGATCCCCTCTGCCAGACGCGTCGGGTTGGTGACGAAGAGGTCGTCGCCGACCAGCTGGACCTTGGAGCCCAGAACGTCGGTGAGGTGCTTCCAGTTGTCCCAGTCATCCTCGGCGAGAGCGTCTTCGATCGTGACGATCGGGAAGTCGTTGACCAGGCCGACGTAGTACTCGGTGAGCGCGGCGGCGTCCCAGTCCTTGTTGTCGAGACGGTAGACGCCGTCCTTGAAGAACTCGGTCGCCGCGACGTCGAGGCCCAGGGCGATGTCGGTGCCGGGAGTGAAGCCCGCCTTCTCGATCGCCTTCACCAGGAAGTCGAGGCCCTCGCGGTTGCTGGGCAGGTCGGGGGCGAAGCCGCCCTCGTCGCCGAGGCCCGTGGCGTAGCCGGCGGCCTTCAGCTCGGCGCGCAGCACGTGGTACGTCTCGACGCCCCAGCGGAGCGCCTCGGAGTAGGTCTCGGCGCCGATCGGCGCGAGGAAGAACTCCTGCATGTCGATGCCGTTGTCGGCGTGCTCGCCGCCGTTGATGACGTTGAACAGCGGAACGGGCAGCACGTGCGCGTTCGGGCCGCCGAGGTAGCGGAACAGCGGCAGGTCGGCCGAGTCGGCCGCGGCCTTGGCGACCGCGAGGCTGACGCCCAGGATCGCGTTGGCGCCGACGCGCTTCTTGTTCTCGGTGCCGTCGACCTCGTTGAGGATCTCGTCGACGATGCGCTGCTCGCTGGCCTCGACGCCCTCGAGAGCCGGTCCGAGCTCGTCGATGATGGCGTCGACGGCCTTCAGCACGCCCTTGCCGCCGTAACGGCTCTTGTCGCCATCACGCAGCTCGTACGCCTCGAAGGCGCCGGTGGATGCACCGGAGGGGACGGCGGCCCGCTGGACGATGCCATCGTCGAGGAGCACCTCCACCTCGACGGTCGGGTTTCCGCGCGAGTCGAGAATCTCGCGTGCGCCTACAGCCTCGATCAGTGCCACTGATGTGCTCCTTGTTCAGAGAGAAGGGTGTGTGGAGCGTCGTCGGTCCGCGCTCAGTCTAGCCCCGCGCTCCGATGGGCTCAGGGATCGATCCTGGCGGGGACGGCGGAGTCCGGCGTCACACGACGAGGGCGAGCGCGATGCCGTCCCACCCCTTCGCGCCGACCGTCTGGAGCGCCGTCGCGTCGAACCGGGGGTCCTCCCCCAGCATCCGAAGCCCGTCGCGCGTGCCGTTCACCTTCGAGTCCGTCGAGTCGTCGCGCACGATCTCCCCTTCGCGACCGATGTTGTCGAGCACGATCAGCGTTCCAGGGTGGCCGAGCTTCGCGGCCCAGTCGAGGTAGACGGTGTTGGACTCCTTGTCGGCGTCGATGAAGACCAGATCGAAGCCGCCCACCAGGGTGGGCAGCACATCGGCGCCGCGTCCGACACGGATGTCGACGCGCTCGCCGACGCCTGCGGCGTCGATGCTCGCGCGGGCGACCGCGGCGTTGGCGGCTTCGGCCTCGATCGTCACGACCCGCCCCTCGTCGCCGACGGCACGCGCCATCCAGATCGTCGAGTATCCGCCGAGCGTCCCGATCTCGAGCACGCGGCGCGCTCCGCTGATGCGGATCAGGAGGTCGAGGAGCTTGCCGGCGACGGGCGCCACCTCGATCTCCGGCATGTCGGCGTCGCGCTGTGCAGCGAGTGCTGCCTCGAGGGCCGCGTCGGACCCGACGAGCGTGTCGACGAGGAAGGAGTCGGTCTGCGACCAGGCTGCGGGGGTGGATTCCATCCCCTCAGCCAACCGTCGGCCCGGGAGCGCGTCAAGAGCGCGGTGCGGAGAGCAGCCGTCCCGGTGCGTCGGCGAGTTCGGGCTGCTGTCGGAACTGCCCGGTGAGCGTGAGCACGACGACGACCACGGCGATGACGATCCACGCGGACACCCCGAGCGGACCGGCAAGGGCGAGATCGGGCTGCGTCGCAGCGAAGATCAGGATCATTCCGGCGGCGGCGTTCAGTGAACCGTGAGCGATCACCGCCGGCCAGACGGATGCCGAGCGAAGCCGCAGCCAGCCGAGCAGGATGCCCCAGACGACGCATCCGCCGATCATGAACAGGACGCCGGTGATGTCGGTGCGACCGAAGTTGTAGCCCAGCAGGATGACCGGACTGTGCCAGAAGCCCCAGATCGCACCGCTGAGGATCAGCGCAGGCCAGGTGCCGAGGGGTCGCAGAGCCGGAAGCAGCCAGCCGCGCCATCCGAGCTCCTCCCCGAATGCGGGGAGCGCGTTGATGAGCGCGGCCGCCGGGATCAGCGCGAGCTGCGCGAACACGACGACCCCGACCGGGGGCATCGGGGCACCGGCAGGCAGAGCTGCCTCGATCTGCGCGGCGAACGCCGCGAAGGTGAGATCGAGCCGCACGAATCCGAGCCCGGCCGCCACGACGATGCTGAGCACGACAAGCAGCGGCGGCGCGAGCCAGGCCGCGACCATGAGCCATACGACGCGCTTGGCGGGTCGCAGCGGCCACAGGCCGAGGAAGCGCGCACGCTCTCCTCGCGCGGGGACCCGCAGGACGAACACGACGAGGAGCGTGGCGGCGGCGGGGGCGAGCATCATCACGGGGAGCAGCAGGCCGGCGATCGGCTCGGCGAGACCGTCGCCCAGCCAGAGCGGCAGGGCCACGAGCCATGCGAGACCGCAGGCGGCGACGGTGAAGACGACGACGGCCGACCAGGGCACGTGACGCGGAGAGTGGTGGGTGTCGGTCATGAGGTCGCCCTTCCGTGGTCGACGTAGGTCTGCAACAGCGCGGCCGCTTCGGCTGCGCCGTCGATGGTGACGATGAACGGTCGCTTGTCGCGCCGGGTGATCTCGACAGCCGATCCTCGTCGCATGACGATTCCCGTCCGTCCGTCGACGGCGATCCGCCAGCCCCAGCCGCCGAAGTCGCCGAACGGCGAGATGTCGACGGCGCGCGCCGATTCGATCTCGTCGAGCGGGATCGTCACGCGCGGCCACCCCAGCAGTGCGCGCGCGGCGAACCCGTCCGGCGTCACGCGCACTCGGAAGACGGCGGTCGCGGCCAGCGCGACGGCGACGACGATCACCACGGCAGCGACGACCCACCCGCCCTCGACACCGGTGCCGAGCATGAAGGCGGCGAGCGCGACGAGTCCGACCAGGAGAAGGAGCAGCGCGGCGACCGCCGCCCGCGGCATCGAGGTCGTCGCCAGCCAGACGACCCGCTCCCCCTCGGCGACGTGCACCGTGTGCCGTGGTTCCAGCGTTCGGGCGGGTTCGGGGTGCACCCGGGGCTGCACGGCCCACGCGGCAGCACCGACGATCAGGAGCGCGGCGAAGGAGAGACCGATCACGCCGCCGATCCCCGGCACGTCGGTTGGGGCGGCGGACGGATCGACGAGATCGCGCTGGATCGCGAGCGAGCCGAGAGTCATCGTCATCGCGAGCGCGGCGAGTCCCGCGCCCAGCGCGCCCATCAACCGCGGAGCGCCGCCCCAGTGGGCGCCGACCGCGACGAGTGTCGTGACCGCCATGAGGGCGGGAAGGCCGATGCCCACGCCGAGCAGGATCCAGAGGTAGCCGCTCGCGGGTCCGAACGCATCCGCGCCGGAGGGACCCCAGTGGGTGGCGACCTGGTCGGGCAGCGAGGGCGACCAGACGAGGAGCGTGATGACGCCGACCGTCGCGAACACCACCGGTGCGACCACCGCGACGAGGAAGAAGGTGAGGCGCGCGCGGCGCAGAAGCGGCGGCGGCGTGCGGGTCAGGTCGTGAGTGGTCATGCTGACTCCTCTGCGTGTCTCGCGGCGGTGTTCGTGTCGGGTCGGGCATCGCGGTGCGTGCGCACGATGCCGGCGAGTGTCTCGGCGGAGACGCCGAGTGCGCCGGCGCGGTGCACCAGCGCGTCGATCTCCTGCGCGAGTTCGGCGAGGGGAGCTGCGGATGCGGCGATCACCGCTCCCCTGCCGCGTCGGAGGTCGACGAGCCCCTCGTCGCGCAGCCGCTGGTAGGCGTGCAGGACGGTGTGCTGATTGATCTCGAGCGCTTCGGCGACATCCCGGGCGGCGGGAAGCCGGTCGCCCGGCACCAGCGTGCCGGCCAGGATGTCGGAGCGGACGGATGCTGCCACCTGGTCGAACAGCGGCCGCGGACTCTCGGTATCGACTCTGATGAGCATCCGGACCCCCTCTGGCGAATCTCTAGTTGTTCTATCCCAACTATAACAACTTATCACCACTCTGTGGCCACCATCCGTCCACCCACCCGTGCGACGATGTCGCCATGCCTCTCGCCCGCCGACTGACCCTCGCCGATGCCGTGGCGATCGGACTCGGCTCGATGATCGGCGCCGGCGTCTTCGCCGTGTGGGCGCCCGCGATCGGGGTCGCCGGAAGCGGGATCCTCATCGCGCTCGCGATCGCCGCCGTCGTGGCGTACTGCAACGCCACTGCTTCGGCGCAGCTCGCGGCCGCCCATCCCGTCGCCGGCGGCACCTACGCCTACGCCCGCGCCGAGATCGGGCCGTGGTGGGGGTTCATCGCCGGCTGGAGCTTCGTGATCGGCAAGATCGCCAGCTGTGCGGCCATGGCAATGACCTTCGCGGCCTACGCGGCGCCGGCGGGGTGGCAGGTGCCGGTGGCGGTGGTCGCGGTGGCCGCCCTCGCCGCGGTCAACTGCTTCGGCGTGACGCGAACCGCGCTCCTGACCCGGATCCTCGTGGTCTGCTCACTGCTGGGGCTGGCCGTGGTCGTCGCGGCGGGGCTCGGATCGGCATCCTCGTCATCGCCGGCGCCGCTGCCCGCCGCCACCGCGTACGGCGTCCTCCAGGGCGCGGGGCTGCTGTTCTTCGCCTTCGCCGGCTACGCGCGGATCGCCACCATGGGTGAAGAGGTCGTCGATCCCGCGCGGACCATCCCGCGCGCGATCGTGCTCGCCCTCGGCGGCGCCATCGTCGTCTACGCGCTCGTCGGCGTCTCGGTGGTGCTCGTGCTCGGCGCCGACGTGATCGGCTCACCGGCGCCCCTCGCCGACCTGCTCGTCACCGCCGGGTGGCCGGCGCTCGAGCCCGTCGTCCGGGTCGCCGCCGCCGCGGCATCCCTCGGCGCACTGCTCGCACTGCTGACAGGAATCGGCCGCACGACGCTTGCGATGGCCAGGGAGAGCGACGTCCCGCGATTCCTCGCGAAGATCGACGCGCGCCATCAGGTTCCCCAGCGCGCCGAGATCGCGGTGGGGGTCGTCGTCATCGCGATCGTGCTCGTCGCCGATCTCCGCGACGCGATCGGCTTCTCGTCCTTCGGCGTGCTGCTGTACTACCTGATCGCCAATGCGGCGGCATTCCGGCAGTCAGGATCTGCGCGTCGCTATCCGCGCGCGCTGCAGGTGGTCGGGGCGCTCGGCTGCCTGGTGCTCGTGAACAGCCTGCCCGTCGTCGCGTCACTCGTCGGGACGGGCGTCGTCGCGCTCGGCGTCGGATACCGGATGCTGCGCCTGCGCCTCGCGCGCGGCTGACCCGTCTGCTGATCCACCCTCCGCGGATTCCGCCGCGGATTCCGCCGCAGACTCGGCGCGATAGCTCCGCGGCGCGACACCGAGCACAGCCTGGAAGTCGCGCGTCAGATGCGCGTGGTCGGAGTAGCCGAGTTCGGCAGCGATCGTCGAGAGATCTGCGGTGGGCTCCTCCCGCACGAGCTGGGCGGCCTCCTGCAGGCGACGACGACGGATCATCGCGGCGGGCGAAAGTCCGATGTGACGGTGCGTCATCCGCTGCAGTGTGCGCAGCGACACGGCGAGGCGGATCGCGGCCTCTTCCGGGGTGAGGACGGCCCCCTCCCCCATGAGCGCGTCGAACAACCCGTTGGCCTGCAGCGCCGCGTCGTCCGGTCGGCCGACCCTCGCGCGCAGCCAGCCCGAGAATGAGGCGACCGCGCGTTCCCGGTGCCCGTCGCCGGATGCCATGTCCGCCGTGACGGCAGCGAGGAGCTCGGGCGCATCGATCGGGGTCTCGGCATCGATCAGCGCGGCCGGCTCCTCGACGAGCGCGGCCACCGCGGCAGGGCGCAGCAGTGCCCCCACCGCCCAGCCCCGTCCGCGCAGGTCGCGGTGGGACGCGCGGGTCGTCGCCCCGGCCAGCGACACGCCCTCCGGCTCGACGACCAGATTGAGCGCCGGATACGACACGATCTCCTGCCGGGAGGAGCGCCCCGGCTCGATGTCCCACTCGGGGATCCAGAACCAGGCGACGAGGTCCGCCACCTCGGCGGGCGCCAGCAGCCGATGGAACTCGGGCAATCGTGCCGGATACAGGATGCCGCGGGTCGGATTCACCATGGGCTCAGCGTAGGGTCCGGCCCCGACACCGAGGGATCCGAACCTGTCGCGGATCTTCAAGCCGGCGGCATCCGTCCCGACCTACCGTGAGGGCATGACTGACGAGACCCCCACCACAGGTTTGACCGGCACTTACACGACCGACGGACGCCCGAACAGCGCGACCTCGCTCACCCCGTTCCTGGCGATCCCCGGCGCGAAGCAGGCGATCGAGTTCTACCGCGACGTGTTCGGTGCGCGGGTCGTCGACGTCACCGAGTTCGGCGGCGTCGTCGCGCACGCCGACCTCGACTTCGGGCTCGGCCTCCTCCAGCTCGGCGAGCCGAGCCCCGACTACCACCTCGTCCCCTCCCCCGCCGGGGACGACGACTGCTATTCGATGGGGCTCTACGTCTCGGACGTCGACGCCGTGGTCGAGAAGGCCGTCGCCGCTGGAGCCACCGTGCGCGAAGCACCGGCGCCCTTCGTGTCGGGCGACCGGTTCGCCAGCATCCGCGATCCGTTCGGGGTGCGCTGGTCGGTGATGACCCGCGTCGAGGATATCTCCGACGAGGAGAGCAGCCGCCGTGTCGCCGAGTGGGCGGAGGCGTTCAGCTCTGCCCCGGCCGACGACGCGAGCTGACCGCCGCCTCGGCTGCCCGGCACACGGCCGGAAGCAGGGCCTCGGCGGTGCGCCGGTAGCCGAGGGCGCTCGGATGGAAGCGGTCGAGGCTGAACATCGCCTCCGGTTCATCGAAGAACATCGGCCCGACCGCGCGTCGCAGATCGACGGGCTCCGCTCCCGCGTGGCGCGCGGTCTCGGCCTGGATGTCGGCGAGGCGGCGCGACATGCCCGACGCGAGTCGGCGCAACGGCTGCGGCACGGGTCGGAGCGCGCCGAGGTCGGGGCAGGTGCCGACGACGACTTCGACCCCTCGCTGACGCAGGCGTCGGATCGTCTCGTGCAGGTGCTGGGCGGAGAGCGACACGGGCAGCCGATGGGTGACGTCGTTGCCCCCGACCACGATCACGGCGACGTGCGGGCGGTAGTTCTCCGGCAGAGCGTCGAGCTGCGCGGGGAGGTCGGGCGATTCGGAGCCGACGACGGCCCCGGTGTGCAGACGCACCGGCCGCCGGATCCGTCGGGCCGTGCCCTTCGCGAGACGCCCGCCGAGGGTGTCCTTGCGCCGCTCGGCACCGAGCCCCGCGGCGATCGAGTCGCCGAGGACGAGAAGGTCGAGCGGCTCGCCGTCGAGAGCTCGTCGCCAGACGCGATCCGCGTCGAGGGAGTCCTCGCCGAGCGGCTTGCCGATCCGTTCTCTCGCGATCGCGGCCTGTCGGGTGAGGACCAGACGGAGGCCGACGAGCGCGGTCGCCGAGACGAGGCCGGCGGCGAGACCCCCGACGGCGAGGACACGGAAGCGGCTCACACCGTGATTCGACAGGACCGCCGTGAACGGGGCGTGAACGCGCTCCGCCGGTCGCGGCTCAGGCCAGCGGCTTGAGCTCCAGCTCGCCCGCGCCCGCCGAGACCGTCGCGAACGACGTGTAGCCGTCGGCGGCGGAACGCTCGAGCAGCGCCTTGAGGTTCTTGGTGCGACGCTCCAGCCGCACCCGGGCTCCCCCGGCGATGAGCCGCGCCTTGTGCGCGACGAGCTCGGCGACCGGCACATCGGCGTCGTGGACGAGCACGACCGCCTGCGCCGCGGCGTCCGCGTCGAGCGAGAGCAGGTCGACGAGACGCTCGAATCCGAGCGAGAACCCGACGGCGGGCACCTGCTGACCGAGGAAGCGTCCGATCATGCCGTCGTAGCGCCCGCCGCCGCCGAGCGAGTAGTCGACGGAGGGGTGCGCGAGTTCGAAGATCGTGCCGGTGTAGTAGCCCATCCCGCGTACCAGGAACGGGTCGAAGACGAGCGGGATCTCGGACTCGGGCTCCGTCGGAGAGCCGGCCGACGGGCGTCCGGCGGCCACGGCTTCACCGATGCCGACCAGGTGCCCGACGATGTCGTCCGGAGCGCCGTCAGGCAGCGCCTTGCGGATCTGACGCTCGCCGAACGGGTGGTATTCCATCGTCTGCGGGCGCCGCAGAAACGCCTCGAAGGCGTCCACGGGCGCGGTGCTGCTCTCGGCCCGGATCGCACGCTCACGGAGTTCGGCCGCGACGCCCTCCGGGCCGATCTTGTCGAGCTTGTCGATCGTGATCAGCACGCCGGGGCGCTCCTCGGCGGTGAAGCCGAAGCTGTCCAGCATCCAGTCGAGCACGCGCCGATCGTTGATGCGCACGGTCGCGCCGTCCAGGCCGAGCGCATCGACCGCGTCGAGGGAGGCGACCATGAGCTCGGCCTCCGCACGCGACGAGTCGTCGCCGATGATGTCGATGTCGCACTGCACGAACTGTCGGTAGCGACCCTTCTGCGGACGCTCGGCCCGCCAGACCGGTCCGATCTGGATCGAGCGGAACACACCGGGAAGTTGTCCGCGATTGCTGGCGTAGAAGCGCGCGAGCGGCACGGTCAGGTCGTACCGCAGCCCGAGGTCGGAGAGCGCTGCCGGGTCGTCGGCGGCGGCCCGGATGCCGTCGGCGTCGAGCCCGCGGCGCAGCACGTTGTACGAGAGCTTCTCGTTGTCTCCGCCGATGCCCGCGTGCAGGCGGTCGTAATCCTCCACGACCGGGGTCTCGATCTCGTCGAATCCGTGCGCGAGATACCGGTCACGGATGACGGAGAGCACGCGCTCACGGCGGGTCTTGTCGGCGGGGAGGATGTCGCGCATGCCGCGCGGCGGGTTCACAGTGGCCACGGAACCATCTTCCCAGGTCGGCCGGAGGGTCCGCGCCTCGACGCCTCAGGAAGCGGCTTCCGCGGCGCGGACCTCGTCCTCCAGCATCCGCAGCCGTTCGCGCAGCGCTCGCTCGGCGTCCCAGCCCTCGGTACGCGCGGTCGCCACGAGTGCGAGGAGCGCGTCACCGAGCTCGGCCTCGGTCGTCGGCGCGGCCACGGGCTGGTGCGGAAGGTCCGCTCCGACCCCCGAGGCGCGGCCGACGAGCTTCTGCGCCAGGGCCAGTGCGGGCATCCCCCGCGGCACCCCGTCGAGCACGCTCGTGCGCGTGCGCTTCTCGGCCGCCTTCGCCGCGTTCCAGTGCACGAGCACCTGCTCGGGTGTCTCGGCGACCTCGCCCGCGAAGACGTGCGGATGCCGCCGCACCATCTTCTCGGTCAGCGTGCGCGCCACGTCGTCGATGTCGAAGGGGTCTTCCGGGTCCTGCGCGGCGATCGCGGCATGGAACAGCACCTGCCAGAGGAGGTCTCCCAGTTCCTCGCGCAGATCGTCGCGCGTGCCGCTCTCGACGGCGTCGATCACCTCGTGCGACTCCTCGATCAGATACGGCACGAGATCGCGGTGCGTGATGCGCTGCGACCACACGCAATGCTCGCGCACCTCGCGCATCGTCTCTGCCGCGGCGCGCAGCGGGTCGCTCGCTCCACCCTGCGGTTCGGTCTCAGCGCTCACGATTCTCCCGTCGGATCCGACCACGGCTCAGGACGACGCCGGTGCGACCCGACGGTACCAGCGGGCACGCAACGATACGATGATGCCGGAGAGCACGAGGGCGATCAGCGAGCCGACGAGCACTCCGAGGATGGCCTGGTCGCGGATGCTGCCATCAGCGGCGAAGGCGAGGTTGGCGAGCAGCAGGGATACCGTGAAGCCGATGCCGCCCAGCGCACCGGCGGCGACGATGTCCGCGAACGGCAGCGCCGGAGGCACCCCCTTCGGACGGATGCGCATGGCGATCCAGCCGAACAGGGAGATGCCCACGATCTTGCCGACCGGGAGTGCGACCACGATCGCCCAGAAGGCCGGCGACAGCTGCGTCGGCGAGAGGGCGGGGATCACCACGAAGGCCGCGACGAACGCGAAGATCGGCAGGATCGCGCCGTTGACGGTCGGCTCGAGCGCGTGGCGGGTGCGTCCGGCGGGCACCGGCGACATGACCAGGCCGAGCAGCACGCCGGCGATCGTGGCGTGGATGCCGGATGCCGCGACCAGGCCCCAGGTGATCACCGCGACGATGACCATGGCCACGCCGATCGCCGCATGCCCCTTCTCGTGCAGCAGTCGGCTGAGGAGCCAGAAGGCCACGACGCCGACGATCGCGAGACCGAACAGCAACCACTGCACGTCGTGGGCGAAGAGCACGGCGATGAAGATGATGCCGATGATGTCGTCGAGGATCGCCAGCGCCAGCAGGAAGACGCGAACGGTCGAGGGAAGTCCGCGGCCGAACATGGCCAGCACTCCCAGCGCGAACGCGATGTCGGTCGCCGTCGGAATGGGCCATCCCAGCGCGGTGTCGCCGCTGCCGGCGATCAGCAGGTACACCGCGATCGGCACCAGTACGCCCCCGGCGGCCGCGATCGCCGGTTGCACGGCCTTGCGCGGAGAGTCGAGCTCACCGTGGGTCAGCTCGTGCCGCAACTCGATCGCCACCACGAGGAAGAACACGGCGAGCAGGCCATCCGACACCCAGTGCGCGACGGAGAGATCGAGCCCGGTCCCTGGCACCGCGATGTGGAAGTCGAGCACCGCGGCGAGCGCATCGTGCGTCGGCAGGTTCGCCAGCAGCAGCCCGAGACCCGCGGCGACGAGCAGGAGGACGGCGGGGAACTGCTGCCCGCGGAGGGGGTTCGCTGAGATGCGCATCCCCTCCATGGTAGGTCGCCCCTCTCGGGTGTCGTCGGGCGTCATGCGTTCAGAGCACCCCGACCGACGGCGATACTCTCGTGTGGTGACCCCCGCACACGATTTTCCCGAGCCCACGAACACCGAGGCCATCCGCGTGATCGGCCGCTTCGAAGCCGGCCGCGGCATCCCGGATGCGATGAGATCCGATGTCAGGATGCTCGGCATGCTCCTCGGCCAGGTGCTGCGCGAGGCCGGAGGCGACGAGCTGTTCGACGACGTCGAGCGGCTGCGGCTCGCGACGATCCAGGCCTACGACGAGGAGACTCCCGGCGCGTTCGACCGTGCGGCCGCGATCGCCGAATCGTTCACCGTCGCCCGCGCCGACGAGGTCGCTCGGGCGTTCACGTGCTACTTCCACCTGGTGAACCTGGCCGAGGAGCATCAGCGCGTGCGCGTGCTGCGCGAACGCGCCGGGCAGCCCGTGCCGTCATCGGATTCGGCGACCGCTGGGCGTACCGCCGACACCGTCGCCACGGCCTACGCGCAGCTGCGCAGCGAGGTCGGCGACGACGAGGCCCGCCGCCGCCTGGCGGGGTTGCGCTTCCACCCGGTCTTCACCGCGCACCCGACCGAGGCGCGCCGTCGCGCCGTGTCTTCGAGCATCCGCCGTCTTTCCGAGCTCCTCACGCAGCACGATGCCGCGAGCGAGGGCGGCTCCGAACAGCACCGTGCCCACCGCCGGATGCTGGAGGAGATCGAGACGCTCTGGCGCACCGCGCCCCTGCGCTCGCAGAAGCCGTCGCCCACCGACGAGGTGCGCACGGTCATGGGCGTCTTCGACGAGACGCTGTTCACGACGGTGCCGCACGTGTATCGCCGCATCGACGACGCGCTGCGCGGCGAGGACTCGGGCTCCAGCGCCCCGATCGTGCCGGCGTTCGTGCGGATCGGATCCTGGGTGGGCGGCGACCGCGACGGCAACCCCTTCGTCACGGCATCCGTCACGCGCGAGGCGTCGCAGATCGCCGCCGACCACGTGCTGCGCGGCCTGGAGCGGGCGCTCGACCGCATCGGCCGCACCCTCACCCTCGCCGCCGACGACACCCCGCCGAGCGCGGCCGTCACCGCGCTCTGGGAGCAGTTCGCCGCCGCCGAGCCCGAGGTCGCCGCAGAACTCGCCACGCGCTCGCCCGACGAGCCGCACCGGCGCGTGCTGCTGATCCTCGCCCGTCGCGTCGCAGCGACCCGTCGCGGCGACGGCGGGCAGCCGTATTCGCGACCCGAGGAACTGCTCGCCGACCTGCGCGCGGTGCAGTCGTCGCTGGCGGATGCCGGCGCCAAGCGCCACGCCTACGGCGGGGTGCAGCACCTGATCTGGCAGGTCGAGACCTACGGCTTCCACCTCACCGAGCTCGAGGTCCGTCAGCACTCCCAGGTGCACAGGAAGGCGCTCGCCGAGCTCGAGTCCGGCGAGGCCGTCAGCGCGCAGACCGAAGAGGTCCTCGAGGTCTTCCGCGTGATCGCCGAGATCCAGCGCGATCGCGGCCTCCGCGCAGCCGGTCGGTACGTGGTGTCGTTCACGCAGGCGGCATCCGATCTGGCCAACGTGCACCGCCTCGCCCGGCACGCCCTGGGTGACGACGCCCCCCCGGTGCTCGACGTCGTGCCGCTGTTCGAGACCTTCGCCGACCTGCAGGCCGCGCCGGAGATCCTCGCCGAGGCCGTGACCTTCCCGGAGTTCCGGGAGCGCATGGCTGCCACCGGCAACCGGCTCGAGGTCATGCTCGGCTATTCGGACTCGTCGAAGGACGTGGGACCCGTCGCCGCGAACCTCGCCCTGTACGAGGCGCAGGAGAAGATCGCCCGCTGGGCGCAGGAGTCCGACATCGAGCTGACCCTGTTCCACGGCCGTGGCGGCGCGCTCGGTCGGGGTGGAGGGCCGGCGAACTCCGCGATCCTCGCCCAGCCTCCGCATTCGGTCGACGGCCGGTTCAAGCTCACCGAACAGGGCGAGGTCATCTTCGCCCGTTACGGCGAGCCGGCCATCGCGATGCGGCACATCGACCAGGTCGCGGCTGCGACCCTCCTCGCCTCCTCCCCGACGGAGGAGCAGCGCACCAGCAGCGCAGCGGCCCGCTACGCCGAGGTCGCCGCGATCATGGACAGGACGTCGCGCGAGCGGTTCTTCTCACTCGTGAAGGCCGAGGGCTTCGCCTCCTGGTTCGCGACAGTGACGCCCATGGAGGAGATCGGCCTGCTCGCCCTCGGTTCCCGACCCGCGCGTCGCGGCCTCTCGGTCGAGTCGCTCGAAGACCTCCGCGCGATCCCGTGGGTCTTCGCGTGGACGCAGGCGCGCATCAACCTCGCCGGCTGGTTCGGGCTCGGCACGGCGCTGGAGGCCGTCGGCGACGCCGAGCTCCTCACCGAGGCGTACCGCGAATGGCCGCTGCTGCGCACCATGATCGACAACGTCGCGATGAGCCTGGCGAAGACCGACGAGCGCATCGCCCGCCAGTACCTTGCCCTCGGCGACCGCGACGACCTCGCGGCCCTCGTACTCGACGAGCTGGCGCTCACCCGAGGGTGGGTCATCCGGCTCACCGGTGGCAAAGGACTGCTCGAGAACAAGCCCGTGCTGCAGCGAGCCGTGCAGTTGCGCAGCCCCTACGTCGACGCGCTGTCGCTGCTGCAGCTGCGCGCACTGCGGGCGCTGCGCTCGGCACCGGAGGAAGCCGGCGGGTCCGGGGCAGACGCGGAACAGCAGCGGCTGCTCCTACTCTCGGTCAGCGGCGTCGCGGCGGGTCTGCAGAACACGGGGTGACGCGGGGTGCCGAGGGCGCGGAGATCGTCGCATCCGCGGCACCGATAGAGTGAAATATCGGTCGGATCCGGCCACGACACTCCCCCGCCTCACGCGACACGATCGCCTGCGCCCGTCCCGACCAGAAAGCTCTTTTGCGTGACCGCTACGTCTGCCGCTGACTTCCACCCGCTCGCCGCCGCCGTGCAGCCCGTCTTCGACACGGTGCTGTCCCGCAGCCCGTATGAGCCGGAGTTCCACCAGGCCGTGCACGAGGTGCTGAACTCCATCGCGCCGGTGCTCGAGAGGCATCCGGAGTACGTCGACGGCGGCATCCTGGAACGTCTGGTCGAACCGGAGCGGCAGATCCTGTTCCGCGTGCCGTGGGTCGACGACGCCGGAAAGCTGCAGGTCAACCGCGGCTACCGCATCCAGTTCTCGTCGGTGCTCGGCCCGTACAAGGGCGGCCTGCGCTTCCACCCCTCGGTCAACCTGTCGATCATCAAGTTCCTCGGGTTCGAGCAGATCTTCAAGAACGCGCTCACCGGTCAGGGCATCGGCGGCGGCAAGGGCGGATCGGACTTCGATCCGCACGGCCGGTCCGACGCCGAGGTCATGCGCTTCTGCCAGTCGTTCATGAACGAGCTGTACCGCCACCTGGGTGAGCACACTGACGTCCCCGCCGGCGACATCGGCGTCGGCGGCCGCGAGATCGGCTACCTCTTCGGCCAGTACCGCAAGGTCACGAACCGCCACGAGTCGGGCATGTTCACCGGCAAGGGAACCGGCTGGGGCGGCGCAGAGGTGCGCACCGAGGCCACCGGCTACGGCGCGGTGTTCTTCGCGCAGGAGATGCTCGCCGTGCACGGCGACTCCCTCGCCGGCAAGCGCGTCGGCATCTCGGGTTCGGGCAACGTCGCGATCTACGCGATCCAGAAGGCCACCCAGCTCGGCGCCACCGCGGTGACGGCATCCGACTCCTCCGGCTACGTCGTCGACGACGCCGGCATCGATCTCGACCTGCTCCGCCAGCTCAAGGAGGTCGAGCGCGCCCGCATCGTCGAGTACGCGAACCGCCGTCCGAGCGCCCGTTTCGTCGAAGGCGGCAGCGTGTGGGAGGTGCCCGTCGACATCGCGGTACCGTCCGCCACCCAGAACGAGGTCAGCCAGGCCGATGCCGAGGCGCTGATCGCCCACGGCGTGCGCGCTGTGTCGGAGGGTGCGAACATGCCCTGCGAGCCCGGAGCGGTCGACGCCTTCCAGGCCGCCGGGGTGCTGTTCGCCCCGGGCAAGGCCGCGAACGCCGGTGGCGTCGCCACCTCCGCCCTGGAGATGAGTCAGAACGCCTCGCGCCAGCGCTGGACCTTCGGCGACAGCGAGAACAAGCTGCGCGAGATCATGGGCGACATCCACAGCGCCGCGTTCGATGCCGCCGAGCGGCACGGGGTCGGCGGCGACTACGTGGCGGGTGCGAACATCGCCGGGTTCGAGCGCGTGGCTGCGGCGATGCTCGCGCAGGGTGTGATCTGAGGCGGATGCCGCGCGGCACGCTTCTTCGCAGATCGGCGCGAAGTTCGCAGATATCCCGGGATTCTCTGCGAAGTTCGTATCGTTCTGCGAAGTTCGAGCCGGAAGCGGATGCCGCTACCGGGTGACCTCGCGATCGTGCGCGTGCCGCGCGAGGGAGCGGCCGTAGCGCTCGGTGAGCTGCACCATCAGGTCGGGGGTGTCGCGGTCGACGCCGAACACGTGACCGGGGAAGTCGAGTTCGGGCTGCGCGGCCGTGATCTCGGCCTCCCGATCCGGTGAAAGCAGCTGCACGGGGTCGCCGACGGCCACCCAGCCGATCGGCACCACGGTCCCCGCGGGAAGTACGGCGCGGCGGTGCACGATCGCGTTCACCCGCACCTCGCAGCGGTCGCCGACCAGTGCGCCGTTGAAGATGCGGGCGCCCGAAGCGAAGAACACCTCTTCCCCCACGGTCGCCCCGGCGATGCTCGCGAGCGTGCCGATCAGCGTGTGCGCCCCGATGTGCACCGCGTTGGCGGCCGTCGCCCGGATGAGTGCGTTCTCCATCACGATCACGTTCTCGCCGAGGGTGATCGGGCCGCCCTCCGCGGTGATCACGGCGCCGTGCAGCACCTGGCAGTCGGGACCGATCTCCACGTCGCCGGAGATCACGGCGGTGGGAGCGATGACGGCGGTGTCATGGATCCGGGGCCGAGCCCCGAGGTGCTCGTACAACATGCGGCCAGACTAGTCCCGATGGGTACGCTCGAGCGATGACCGAAGTCGTGCCGTTCCACGCTCTGCCCCCGCAGTCGGATGACGTCAGTTACGCCTACGGGCCCGATTCCGCTCCGCGCGACGGGGTGCGTCCCGGCAGCCTCCGCGTCTTCGAGATCGTCGACAGCGCCGCGTATCCGGGCACGGTGCGCAAGGTCTGGGTGCACGCGCCGCATGGGCATGATGCCTCGGCGCCGGCCTCCGTCATGGTGTTCAACGACGGCTGGTGGTACCTGGATCCCGCCGGCGACGTACGGGCGGGGATCGTGCTCGACCACCTCGCGCATCGCGGTGAGATCCCCTCGCTCGTCTCCGTGTTCGTCGATCCCGGTGTCTTCCCGGATGCTGCAGAGCCGAAGAACCGCAATACCGAGTACGACGCGGCAGATGCGCGCTACGCGGACTTCGTGCTCGACGAGGTGCTCCCCCGGGTCGCCGAAACACACGCGCTGGCATCCGAGCCGGACCACCGAGGGATCTGCGGGGGGAGTTCCGGAGGGAACGGCGCCTTCACGGCCGCGTGGCAGCGCCCCGACGGCATCCGTCGTGTCATCTCGTTCAACGGGAGCTTCGCGCAGATGCCGGGCGGCAATCCGTACCCGGCGCTGCTCGGGGCGGGTGCGCGTCGGCCGCTGCGGGTGTTCCTGCATGCCGCGCACCGCGACCTCGGCTGGAACGAACCGGAGCACAACTGGTTCGCCGAAAACCTCGAGACGGCGGCCGCACTCACCCGCGCCGGGACCGACGTGCGTCTCGTCGTCGGCGAGGGCGGGCACCACCCGAACCACGGCGGCGTGCTCCTTCCGGATGCGCTGCGCTGGCTCTGGCGCCCGCTCACTCCGTCTTGACGGGCTCCGGGAAGATCGCGGTGAAGAGCTGGCCGACCCATTCGAGCAACTCGGCGTCGGGCAGCGGCTCGAGACCCACGCCCACGCCGGACGAGATCATCGGCATCGGCACGACGAGCGCCTCGCCGCTGGAGACGAGCTTCGCCTTCGGATACAGCCGCTGCAGCCGGACCTTGATGGAGTCCTCGAGGTGCGCGGGCGCGATACGAAGGTTCGAGCCCATGACCACGACATCCGTCAGACCCGCGCGGGCCGCCCGACGGCGCAGGCGCGAGATCGCGAGCAGGCCCTCGACCTCTTCGGGCGGCGATCCGTAGCGGTCGACGAGTTCTTCGATCACCTGGTCGATGGCGTCGTCCTTCGCCGTGGCCGCAGACGCCGCCGAGAGCTTCTGGTACGCCTCGAGCCGCAGCCGCTCGCTGTCGATGTAGTACTCGGGGATGCGCGCGTCGAGAGGCAGCTCGAGCCGGAGCTCCTGTCCGCTTTCGACCTCGTCGCCGCGGAATGTGGCGACGGCCTCGCCGATCATGCGCAGGTACAGGTCGAAGCCGACGCCCGCGATGTGCCCGGCCTGCTCGGCGCCGAGCATGTTGCCCGCACCGCGCAGCTCGAGGTCCTTGAGCGCCACCTGCATGCCGGAGCCGAGCTCGTTGTTCACCGCGATCGTCTGCAGCCGGTCGGCAGCGGTCTCGGACAGGGGCTTCATCTCGTCGTACAGGAAGTACGCGTATGCGCGCTCGCGCCCTCGTCCGACGCGACCTCGCAGCTGGTGCAGCTGGCTGAGCCCGTACTTGTCGGCGCGGTCGATGATGATCGTGTTGGCGTTCGAGATGTCGAGTCCGGTCTCGATGATCGTCGTCGAGACGAGCACATCGAACTTGCGCTCCCAGAAGTCGTCGACGACCTGCTCGAGCTGGTGCTCCCCCATCTGGCCGTGCGCGACGGCGATGCGGGCCTCGGGAACGAGCTCGGCGAGCTGGGCGGCGACGCGCTGGATCGACTGCACCCGATTGTGCACGAAGAAGATCTGGCCCTCGCGCAGGATCTCGCGCCGGATCGCGGCCGCCATCTGCTTGTCGCTGCGCGGTCCGACGAACGAGAGGATCGGATGCCGGTCCTCGGGCGGCGTCGCCAGCGTCGACATCTCGCGGATGCCGGTCACCGCCATCTCCAGGGTGCGCGGGATGGGCGTGGCGCTCATCGCGAGGATGTCGACGTTCGTCTTCATCTTCTTGAGCGTGTCCTTGTGCTCGACGCCGAAGCGCTGCTCCTCGTCGATGATCATCAGGCCGAGATCCTTGAACAGCACCCCTTCGGTCAGGATGCGGTGCGTGCCGATCACCATGTCGACCGAGCCCTCGAGCAGGCCCTGCAGCGTGAGCCGGACCTCCTTGTCGCTCTGGAACCGCGACAGCGCCCGCACCTTCACCGGGAAGCCGGCGAATCGCTCGGTGAACGTCTCCATGTGCTGCTTCACGAGGAGCGTCGTCGGCACGAGCATGGCGACCTGCTTGCCGTCCTGGATCGCCTTGAACGCCGCCCGCACGGCGACCTCGGTCTTGCCGAACCCGACGTCGCCGGACAGCAGGCGGTCCATCGGGATCGGCCGCTCCATGTCGGCCTTGATCTCGTCGATCGTCTGCAGCTGATCGGGGGTCTCGGCGAACGGGAACGCCTCCTCCAGCTCGCGCTGCCAGGGGGTGTCCGGACCGAACGCGTGCCCCTTCGCGCTCATCCGCGCGGAGTAGAGCTTGACGAGCTCGACGGCGATGTCGCGCACCGCCTTGCGCGCCTTGCCCTTGGCCTGCGACCAGTCGCTGCCGCCCATCTTGGAGAGCGTCGGCGCCTCGCCGCCCACGTACTTCGAGAGCAGGTCGAGCTGGTCGGTGGGGACGTACAGCTTGTCGCCCGGGTAGCCCCGCTTGGAGGGTGCGTACTCGAGCACGAGGTAGTCGCGGAGCGACTTGGTGGCGTTGCGTCCGCCGGTGGAGACCTCGCGCTGCGTCATCTCGACGAACCGGCCGATGCCGTGCGTGTTGTGCACGACGAAGTCGCCCTGCTTGAGCTGCAGCGGGTCGACGACGTTCTTGCGGCGCGAGGCGAGCTTCTTGATGACCCGCTGATCGCCGCCGATCGTGCGTCCGTAGAACTCGTTGTCGGTGAGGACGGCGAGCTTCGCCTCAGCGATCTGGAACCCGGCCTCGACCGCCCCCGTGACGAGGGTCGCGATCCCGGCTTCCGGCGCGTCGGTGAGCGACTCCACGATGCGCGCCGCCATGCCGCGGTCGGCCAGCACGTCGCGTGCCCGGTCGACGAGACCATGGCCGGCCGCGATGACGACGACGCGCCATCCGTCCGTCAGCTTCGCCTCGACGAACGAGATCGCGCCGTCGACGTTGCCGTGGAAGGAGGGGATGACGGCCGCATCGAGGTTCGTGGCATCCACGTCTCCCTCCCCGAGGCCGGCGCCGAAGGGGCTGAGCCGCCACCAGACGCCGCCGCGGTCGCGGACGACCTCGCGCAGCTGCCCGATCGTCAGGAAGTCTCCGGCGCCGAGGTCGATCGGCGCCGACGCGCCGGAGGTCGCCGCGCTCCACGCCGCGTCGAGGAACTCGCGATTCGTGTCGCCGAGGATGATCGCGCGCGCCGACGAACGCTCCGGGTCGACGACCGCGGTGGCGCTGCCGGCCGGAAGATACTCGGCCAGCGACTTGAGCGGACCGGCAACGGCGGGCAGCAGCGACTCCATGCCCTCGACGGGGATGCCCTCGGCCATCTTCTCCAGCATCCCGGAGATCGCCGGGAAGCCGCCGATAAGAGCGCGGGCGCGGTCCCGCACGTCGGGCGTGAGCAGCAGCTCGCGGCTGGGCGGGAGATCGACGACGGCGACGTCGCCCGGCAGAGAGCGCTGGTCGGCGACCGAGAAGGCACGGATCTGATCGATCTCGTCGCCGAAGAACTCGACACGGTAGGGGTGCTCGGAGATGGAGGGGAAGACATCGAGGATGCCGCCGCGCACCGCGAACTCGCCGCGACGCGACACCATGTCGACGCGGGAGTATGCGCGCTCGACGAGCTGCTCGACGACGCGGTCGAGCTCGTTGCCGCGGGTGCCGGTGGTCAATTCGAGCGGTGCGATCTCGCCGAGGTTGCCGGCGATCGGCTGGAGGGCTGCGCGCACGGAGGCGACCACCACGAGCGGACGACCGCCCGACCACTCGGCGACTCGTCGGAGCGTCTGCAGACGATGCCCGACGGTGTCGGGGCTCGGGCTCAGCCGCTCGTGCGGAAGCGTCTCCCAGGCCGGGAAGGTGAGGATCTCGGCGCCCGGGAGGTAGGCCTCCAGCGCGTGGGCGAGGCTCTCGGCTCGGCGCCCGGTCGGCGCGACGGCCAGCAGAGCCGCCGGATGCCCCGCAGCGGCGCGCTTCTCGATCAGTCCGGCGAGCGCCGGGGCGTCGAGCCCGTCGACGAGGCCGAGATCGGCGTCGGTGTGCGCCCAGCCGAGGGCGTCACGGTACAGAGACGCCTCTTCCAAGGCGCGCAGAATCCCCGGAACAGTCACCGGACAAGACTAGTCGCGCCCACCGACATGGCGGCGCGTGCCGCTCGCAGCATCCGTCCCGCGTCGCGCGCCCTCTTCGCCGAGCCACACAGTCACTAGGATTTCGGGATGGAACCGGTCACCCTCACCACCGAACGCCTCGTGCTGCGCGCGCCGACCGAGGCCGACATCGACGCGATCGATGCGGCGTGCCAGGATCCGGAGATCCCCCGGTGGACGACCGTCCCGAGCCCGTACACGCGCGAGCACGCGGAGGACTTCGTGCGGCAGGTCGCCGAGTGGTGGGCCAGCGGCGCCGAGACCCTGTGGGCGATCTACGTCGACGACCGGCTCTCCGGCATGATCGGGCTCCACCAGATCACCGAGCATCACACGGGCGGGCACGCCGAGATCGGGTTCTGGATGACGGCGGCCGCGCGCGGGCAGGGCTATCTCGGCGAGGCGGCTCGGGCCGTCGTCGACTGGGGCTTCGGCGACCTCGGACTCGTCCGCATCGAATGGCGTGCCGTCGCGGGCAACATTCCGTCCGCGCGGGCCGCGCGAGGCCTGGGTTTCCGGTACGAAGGCATGCTCCGCCAGGCGCTCACGAGCCCGCGCGGCCGCGACGACGGCTGGTTCGCCGGCCTGCTGGTGGACGATGACCGGACGCCGGTGGACTGGCCCGTGCTCTGAGCTCGAGAGACTCTCGCCCCCACACGTGACAGTGTCGGATGCCGGTGGCAGGATGACACCATGCCTGAGATGCCGGAGGTCCAGGGGCTCACCGCCTTTCTCGGCGAGCGCGTCGTCGGTCGCACGATCACGCGCGCGACCGTGTCGGCGATCGCTGCGCTGAAGACCTACGACCCGCAGATCTCCGCTCTGCACGGCGCCGAGGTCACGGCATCCGCTCGGCTGGGCAAGTTCGTCGTGCTCTCCTGCGGCGACGACCTTCACCTCGTGTTCCATCTGGCCAAGGCCGGGTGGCTGCGGTGGTACGAGGCCCTTCCGGCCACGCTCATCAAACCCGGCAAGTCGCCGATCGCACTGCGCGTCGCGCTCGACGACGGCAGCGGGTTTGATCTCACCGAGGCCGGCACCAAGAAGTCGCTCGCGGTGTACGTCGTGCGCGACGTGCAGGATGTGCCAGGGATCGCCCGGCTCGGCCCCGACCCGCTCGACGCCGACTTCACCCGCGATGCGTTCGCCGCGCTGCTCACCGACCGCCGGATGCAGATCAAGGGGCTGCTGCGCGACCAGGCGGTGATCGCGGGGATCGGCAACGCGTACTCCGACGAGATCCTCCACGCGGCGAAGATGTCGCCCTACGCGATCGCGGGAAAGCTCGACGATGCCGAGATCGACCGGCTCTTCACCGCCATGCAGGAGACCCTGACGGAGGCGGTGGCCGAGGCGTCGGGTAAACCGCCGGCCGACCTCAAAGATGCCAAACGTCGCGGCATGCAGGTGCACGCGCGGCGCGGGGAGACGTGCCCCGTCTGCGGCGACACCGTGCGCAGCGTGTTCTTCGCCGACCGGTCGCTGGAGTACTGCCCGACCTGTCAGACCGGCGGCAAGGTGCTGGCCGACCGTCGGCTCTCGCGGCTACTCAAGTAGCGGGATCCGCGGCTGGTCTGACGCGGAATGAAATGTCGGCGGGCGCGTTGAGTACACTCAGAGCATCAAACGTGCTCCGGGGTCGGTGAGAATCCGAACCGGCGGTGACAGTCCGCGAGCGTCTCGGTTCAGCCGAGATGCCGATCCGGTGGAATTCCGGGACCGACGGTGATGTGAGGGAGACCTCGCTAGTCCGGAAGGGAGGCAGCACGAGGCGCAGCTGTGCGCGCCTTCTGCCACCATCTCCGATCAGGAGAAGCTCCGGAGCCTCACAGGAGGACGACGGATGGCAGTGAACGAGACGGAGCGCCGGGCGATGGCCCGTGCGCTCGAGCTCGCCGCCCGCGGCCCGCGCGGAGTGAATCCGCAGGTCGGCGCCGTCATCCTCTCCCCCGAGGGCGACGTCATCGCCGAAGGTTGGCACCACGGCGCCGGAACCCCGCACGCCGAGGTCGACGCCCTGTCGGAGCTCGCTCCGGGCACGGCGCAGGGCGCGACCGCCGTCGTCACCCTGGAGCCCTGCAACCACACCGGACGCACCGGACCCTGCGCCGTCGCGCTCATCGAAGCGGGCGTTGCACGCGTCGTCTACGCACTCGACGATCCCGGTGTCGCCTCGGGAGGCGGTGCGGAGCGCCTGCGCGGCGCGGGAGTGAGCGTCGACGCCGGCGAGCAGGCCGAGGTCGCGCACGAACTCATCGGCGGGTGGCTCACCGCTCAGCAGCTCGGCCGCCCGCATATCACCGTCAAGTGGGCGCAGAGCCTCGACGGACGCGCCGCGGCCGAGGACGGTTCGAGCCAGTGGATCACCGGCCCCGACGCCCGCGCGGACGTGCACCGGCGCCGCTCCGCAGCCGACGCCATCGTGGTCGGAACCGGCACCGTGCTCGCCGACGATCCCGCCCTCACCGCGCGCGACGGCGACGCCCTGTTGCCGCACCAGCCGATTCCCGTGGTGATCGGTTCGCGCCCGACGCCGCCAGATGCGGCGGTGCACCGGCATCCGCACCCTCCCCTCTTCTTCGACACCCACGATCTGGATGCGGTCACGGCCGATCTGCACGCTCGCGGCATCCAGAGCCTGTTCGTCGAGGGCGGTCCGACCCTGGCCAGCGCGTTCATCGAAGCGGGGCTCGCCGACCGCGTGCTCGCCTACATCGCCCCCGTCCTGCTCGGCGGAGAACGGCTGGCCCTGACCGACATCGGCGTCGCCTCGATCGACCAGGCCCGGCGCCTCACGGTCGACGAATGGGTGCCGCTCGGACCCGACCTGCTCGCAATCGCACACCCCGCGACCGACAACCGCCTCCAGAACGAAGGAGCACTCTGATGTTCACCGGAATCATCGAGGAGATCGGCGAGATCACCGCGATCGCTCCGTCCGGCGACGGCTGGCGTCTGACCGTGCGCGCGCCGAAGGCCGCGGCGGATGCCGTCCACGGCGAGTCGATCGCCGTGTCGGGCGTGTGTCTCACCGTGGTGGGTTCGACGGCAGACACCTTCGACACCGACGTGATGAAGCAGACCCTCGACGTCGCAGCGATCGGCGGCGCGACCGTCGGCACCCGCGTGAACATCGAGAAGGCCATGCCGGTGGGCGCGCGACTCGGCGGCCACATCGTGCAGGGCCACGTCGACGGCGTCGGGGAGGTGCTCGAGGTGCGACCCGGCGCCCAGTGGAGCGTGCTGCGGGTGAGCCTGCCCGCCGACCTCGCACCGCTCGTGGTCGACAAGGGTTCGATCTCCGTCGACGGAACTTCGCTCACCGTGAGCGCGGTCAGCCCTTCGTCAGGCTCAGGGACCGAGGCGGGGCACTGGTTCGAGATCTCGCTGATCCCCGAGACCCTGGCCGCGACCACCCTCGGCACGCGCGCCGTCGGAGACCGCGTGAACCTGGAGACCGACATCCTGGCCCGCCACGTCGAGCGCCTGCTCGCGTTCCGAGCGACAACCGCAGCTGTATCGGAAGGAGGCTCACGATGAGCCTTTCCACCATCCCCGAAGCCCTCGACGCACTGCGTGCCGGGCGTCCGGTCCTCGTGGCCGACGACGAGAACCGCGAGAACGAGGGCGACGTGATCCTCTCGGCCGAGCTGGCCACGCCCGAATGGGTCGCCTGGACCGTGCGCTGGTCGTCGGGGTTTATCTGCGCCCCGATGCCCGCCGACCTGGCGGACAACCTCAACCTGCAGCCGATGGTCGCCGCGAGTGAGGACGCCCGTTCCACGGCCTACACCGTGAGCGTGGACGCCGCCGAGGGTGTCACCACCGGCATCAGTGCGCACGACCGCGCCCACACACTGAACGTGCTGGCGAACCCCGCCTCGACCGCGACGAGCCTCATCCGCCCGGGACACGTCCTCCCCCTCCGCGCCGTCGACGGCGGCGTGCGCGAGCGGAGCGGACACACCGAGGCGGCGGTCGAGCTGATGAAGCTCGCGGGCCTCCAGCCCGTTGGCGGCATCGCCGAGGTCGTCGCCGAGGACGGCAGCATGATGCGACTGCCGGGTCTGCTGGAACTCGGCGCCCGCGACGGCGTGCCGGTCATCACGATCGAGCAGCTGATCGCGTACCTCAACGAGATCGACCCCGAGGGCTCGACGCCCCGGGCGATCCGCGGTCGCCGGGTGAGTCTCCGCGCCGACGCCACCGTGCCGACCACGCACGGCACGTTCCGCTTCCTCGCCTACAAGGACCGTGTCACCGGCACCGACCACATCGCGGTCGTGTCGGGTGAGCTCACCGAGACCGCGCTCGTCCGCGTGCACTCGGAGTGCCTGACCGGTGAGGCCTTCGGCTCGCTCAAGTGCGAGTGCGGCCCGCAGCTGGACGCGGCTCTCGACGCGATCGAGCAGGAGGGCGGCGTCGTCGTCTACATGCGCGGCCACGAGGGACGCGGCATCGGCCTCATCAACAAGCTGCGGGCGTACAGCCTGCAGGAGGAGGGGCTCGACACCGTCGACGCCAACCTCGCGCTCGGCCTGCCGGCAGACGCCCGCGAGTACGCGGCGGCGGCCGGCATCCTGAGCGACCTCGGCATCTCGAAGGTCCGGCTGCTCACGAACAACACCGACAAGGTCGACAAGCTGCGCGAACTCGGGCTCGATGTGATCGAGCAGGTGCCGCTGATCGTCGGCGTCGGACCCAACAACCACCAGTACCTGGAGACCAAGCGTGACCGCATGGGTCACATCATCGGCGCGGAAGAGCTCGCGGCAGCTCTCGCCCACGGAGAGGACAAGGAATGAGCGGCGCAGGAGCACCGAAGGCCGAGGCCATCGACGGACGGGGGCTGAACGTCGTCATCATCGCCGGAACCTGGCACGAGACGATCTCGAACGGCCTGATCGCCGGCGCGGAGCGCGTGCTGGACGAGGCACAGGCCACCCACCGGCTCGTGCGCGTGCCCGGATCGTTCGAACTCGCCGTCGCCGCACAGGCCGCGTTCGCGGGAGGAGCGGATGCCGTGGTCGCCCTCGGCGTGATCATCCGCGGCGGCACCCCGCACTTCGAGTACGTGTCGGCCGCCACCACCGACGGCCTCACCCGGGTCTCGCTCGACGCCGGCAAGCCGGTCGGGTTCGGCGTGCTCACCCTCGACGACGAGAAGCAGGGTCTCGACCGCGCCGGCCTCGAGGGGTCGAAGGAGGACAAGGGTGCGGAAGCGGCGGATGCTGCGCTGCGCACCGCCCTCGTGACGCGGGAGCTCCGCGGCTGAGGGATCGAAGGGCGAGGTCAGCCTCGCCTTGCTGGCGGAACAGCGGCCGGAATCGTAGCGTGAGGGCATGGAGACTCTGCGCCTGATCGTCGTGCTCGTCCACCTCATCGGCTTCGCCGTGCTCTTCGGATCGTGGGCCGCACAGGCGTTCGGCGGGGAGCGGAAGATCACCCGGATCATGGACTACGGTCTGCTGATCGCCGGTGTCGCCGGCCTCGCGCTGGCCGCACCGTGGGGTATCGACGGTCCGCTGAACTACGTGAAGATCGGCACCAAGCTCGTCGTGCTGCTGGTGATCGGTGCGATGCTCGGCATCGGCAGCGCCCGACAGAAGCGCGGTGCGACCGTGCCGTCGGCGGTGTTCTGGCTCATCGGCATCCTGGCCGTGACGAACGCCGCGATCGCACTCCTCTGGCGCTGATCCGCGGTCACTCGTCGTCGGCGAAGAGTCGGCGTATCCGCGGAGTCACCCGCGCGTAGGTGCCGATGACGTCCGAGTAGGCGTCCTGAAGAGCGGCGTCGACAGCGACCTCTCTGCCCACGTGCACCATCGCCGCGACCGCGTCGTCCCAGGTCTCGTGCAAGCGCGTGCCGACGGCCGCGCAGATCGCCGCGCCCATCCCCGCCGCGTCGCTCACCCGGGGAGTGCGGACCGGCACGCCGTAGACAGCGGCGAGGATCTGCAGCATCAGCTCGGAGCCACTCCCCCCACCGGTCACGACGAGGGCATCGAGCTCGCGTCCGAGAACCCGTCGGGCCCGGGCATCGCTGCCCGCTGTCTCGATCGCGAGGGCCTCGAGGATCGCGCGATAGATGTGGAACCGGCCCTGCGTGCCGTCGAACCCGACCAGGGCCCCGCGCCTCCACGGCTCATCGGGCGGCGCGAGCCAGTCGAGGGCCGCGACGAGGCCCCCGGCGCCGGGCGGGACGTCCACCGCGCCATCGTTGAGATGCTGCTCGGATATCCCCGGCGTCGTCGACGAGACCAGATCTCGGAACCAGCTCACCGTCCACATGCCTCGGCGCACGCCGCCGCTCTCGTACAGGTAGCTTCCCGGCTCCGAGCCGAAGTTGGTCCAGACATCGGGATGCGCGGCAAGCGGGCGATCGCCGGGTGTCATCGTCGCGACGTAGGTGCCGAGAGACAGGAGCGCTTCGTTCGATTCCCGCAGCCCCGCTCCGAGCGCTTCGACGGCCTTATCATTCGATGTGGCGATCACCGGGATGCCCGCCGGGAGGCCGATCACAGCGCCGGCATCCTCGGTCAGCAGACCGAGCGCCTCGCCGGGTGCGACCAGCTCGAACAGCATCCGGCGGTCCATACCGGTGCGGAGATAGTCGTCGGGTTCGCCGCTCCAGGCCCAGGCGGCGGTGTCGATCGGCCAAACCCCCTGACAGTTCCCTGCCGCGTCGCGGCGCTCCCCCGTCAGCCGGTGGCCGATGTAGCCCGATGACGTGGTGACGTACGCGGCATCCTCCCGCTCCTGCTCATAGGCACGAGGAAGGCGTTCGTCCATCCAGCTCATCACCGGCTGCGCGAGTGATCCGTCGGCACGCAGCACCGCACGGCAGAACCGGATCGTGCAGAGTCCGATGCCGCGGATCTCTCCCGGGTCGCCGGCGAACGATGAGAGCGCCTCGCGAACCGCAGCGACGATGGAGTCCCAGAGGTCGTCGTCCGGGTGCTCCCATCGTCCGGGGGCCGGTGAGACGTACGGCCGCAGCGCCACTCGTGCGCTGGCGTGCACCGTGCCGATCGCATCGACGATCAGGACCTTGGTGCTCTGCGATCCGTTGTCGATCGCGACGACGTATCCGCCGGCGTCGACGCTCACGCCGGTGCGGCGTTCTCCGCCTGGTCCAGCGGGTAGATGGTGCCGCGATTCATGATCCCGTTGGGGTCGAGCCCCTCCTTCAACACCGACAGCAGCGGGAAGGCGCTGCCGTGCTCCTCGAGCGTCCACGGGGTGCGGTACTTGCCGATGCCGTGGTGGTGGACCATCGAGCCTCCGAGCCGCAGCGCCTCCTCGACGACGATCGCGTTGAGCGGTTCGTGATACTCCGTGATCTCCTCGCGCGGCTCGCAGGTGATGTCGTAGTCGTAGACGAAGTACAGGTTCGTGCCAGTCTGGTAGCTGTGCGACGAGTGGCCCCCGAGCATCGTGAGGTCGGCCGCCCGCGGGAACTCGGTGCGCGCGCGCCGCATCACGGATTCGAACAGCTCGCTGACGCCGGACCAGTCGATCGACACCTCCGTCGTGTAGCCGAGGTGCGCGCGATCGAGCATCTCGCGCTTCTCGGCGTCGATCTTGTCCTGGCCCCAGTTGAGGTTGTCGAACCACCTCTCGATGAGCGCCGGGTCGACGCGCTCATGCGGGATCCCCTCGAAGATGCGCTCGATGCCCTCAGCGGTCGCATCGGCGATGCCCTGCGGCCCCTCCGCGACAATCACGACCACGGCCTTGCCGCCGGCGAAGTGGGAGAAGTGCTGCGCGGCATCCTCTTCGGAGTATGCCCGGGCTACCGACGGGCGGAACCCCGCCACGATGACCTCGCGGAGTCCTGCGACACCGGCGGGGAGCGAGTCGACGAGATAGCCGAGGAAGCGGTTGTTCTCCGGCTGGTAGGTGAAGACCTTCACCGTGACCTCGGTGATCACGCACAGCGCGCCCTCGTTGCCGATGATCATATGACGGATGTCGGGTCCGGCCGCCCTGCGCGGCACGTTCTTGATGCGCACGACGTCGCCACCGGGGAGGACCGCCTCGAGGCCGATCACCATGTCCTCGATTCCGCCGTACAGCGTCGAGAACTGCCCGATCGAGCGGGTGGCGACGAGACCCCCCATCTGCGCGAGGGGTTTCGACTGCGGTGAGTGGCCGGTGGTGAGACCCTGCGCACGAAGGGTGTCCTCCAGGACCTGCAGCGGAACACCGCACTGGGCGGTGACCATCATGTCGACCGGATCGACCTCGAGGATCTCGTTCATCCGCGAGCCGTCGAGCACGATCGTGTCTTCGACGATGGTCTCCAGACCTCCCTCGGTCGCCGTGCGCCCCGTGCGCGGCACGACGTTGACGAGGTTCTCATCGGCGAACCGCAGGATCGCGACGACGTCGTCGGTCGATTCGGCGTAGGCGATCGCAGCGGGGATCGGGCCGTCGAAGATTCCGTGCACCGCCGTGTACTTCTTGAAGCGGTCGACGCTGGCTTCGGCGAGCTCCCGCGGGTCGGTGTCGACTTTGTCGGAGCCGATCAGTTCGCGGAGTCGAGTGACGATCTCGTCGCGGGAGAGGGCGGATCGTGAAGCAACCATGAAGAGGATTTCCTGTTCGTTGAGAGTGTCGGGAGCGCGGTCAGCGCACGAGGTAGCCGCCGTCGACGGTCAGCGTGTGCCCGTTGACGAAGTCGGAGGCGGAACTTGCAAGGAACACCGTCGCGCCCATCAGGTCGGCGACGTCTCCCCAGCGACCGGCGGGGGTGTGTTCGATGATGCGGCGGTTGACGTCGGCATCCGCCCGTGACTGCTCGGTGATGGGGGTGCGGAAGTAGCCGGGGGCGATCGCGTTGACCTGGATGCCGTGACCGCCGAGCTCATCCGCGTAGGCGCGGGTGAGGCCGACGATGCCGTGCTTCGTGGCCGCGTAGGCGGGCGATCCCAGGCCGCCGAGGAACGCGAAGAGCGAGGCGATGTTGATGATCTTCCCTGCGCCCTGCGGGATCATCCGCTTCGCCGACTCATGCGCCATCTCGAACGCCGCGGTGAGGTTGACCGCGACCATCGGGTCCCACTCCTCCCGGCCGAACTCGGTCACGTCGGCGATGCGGCTGATCCCGGCTGAATTGACGAGGATGTCCACGCCGCCGAGCGCATCGACCGCGGCCGACACCGCCACGGCGGGCGCGCCCGGCACGGTGATGTCGACGGTCAGCTCGGCGTAGGTGCGCCCCTCGGCGCGGACGAGAGCGGCGGTCTCCCCGCCGTCGTCGAAAAGGCCGGGGACGAAGACATCGGCTCCGCCCTTCGCGAGCGCCACGGTGAACGCCTGGCCCAGGCCCGTGTTGCCTCCGGTCACGATGGCACGCTTCCCCCGCAGGGAGAAGCGATCCATCGAGAAGTCGGTGATGTGCAAGAGGTGCTCCTTCAGAGATGCGGGATGCGGAGAGTCCGGATGCCGGTGGGCCGGGTCACGCGAACGGGTCCGAGATGCCGATGTAGGTGGTCTCGAGGTATTCGTCGATGCCCTCGAAACCGCCTTCGCGACCGAGACCCGACTGCTTCACACCGCCGAAAGGCGCGGCCGGATTCGAGACGAGGCCGGTGTTGAGGCCGAACATCCCGGTCTCGAGCCGCTCGGCGAGACGCAGCCCGCGGTTGAGGTCGCGAGTGTAGGCGAAGCAGACCAGGCCGTATTCGCTGGCGTTTGCGAGGCGCACGGCTTCGTCTTCGTCGCGGAATGCCGTGATCGGCGCGACCGGCCCGAAGATCTCCTCCTGCAGGATGCGGGCGTCGTGGGGTACGTCGACGAGCACGGTCGCCGGGTAGAAGTAGCCGGCCCCCGTGGGGGTCTCCCCGCCGAGGGCGAGGCGTGCTCCGTCGTCGATCGCTCCGTCGACGAGGTCGGCGACCTTGGTGCGGGTGGCCTCGTCGACCAACGGCCCGAGCGTCGACGTCGGGTCGGTGCCGCGGGCGACGACGGTCTGCCGCATCCGCCCGACGAGACGCGCCGAGAACTCCTCGACGATGCTCTCGTGCACCAGGAAGCGGTTGGCGGCGACGCATGCCTCGCCTCCGTTGCGGAGCTTGGCCAGCAGCGCACCCTCTACGGCGGCGTCGAGGTCGGCGTCTTCGAAGACGAGGAACGGCGCGTTGCCGCCGAGCTCCATCGACACGCGCAGCACCTGATCGGCGGCGTCCGCGATCAGGCGGCGTCCGACCTCGGTGGACCCGGTGAATGAGAGCTTCCGCAGCCGGGCATCCTTGATCAGTGGTCCGGTGACGGCGCCGGCTCGCGTGGTCGGGATGACGTTGACGACGCCGTCCGGCACGCCGGCCTCGCGGAGCACCTCGGCGAACAGCAACGCCGTGAGCGGCGTGAGGGCGGCCGGCTTCAGCACCGAGGTGCAACCGGCTGCGAGTGCCGGCGCGATCTTGCGGGTAGCCATCGCGAGCGGGAAGTTCCACGGCGTGATCAGCAGGCTCGGTCCGACCGGACGCTTGGCGACGAGGAGGCGGTTGCGTCCGTCGGGCGCGGTGGCGTAGCGCCCGGAGATGCGCGGCGCCTCCTCCGAGAACCAGCGCAGGAACTCGGCGCCGTACCCCACCTCTGCCCTCGACTCGGCGATGGGCTTGCCCATCTCCAGGGTCATGACCAGGGAGAAGTCGTCGGCACGAGCGGTCACCAGCTCGAACGCGCGACGGAGTATCTCCCCCCGCTCGCGGGGTGCGGTCGCTGCCCAGCCGGACTGGGCGGACGCGGCAGCGGCGAGCGCGGCCTCCCCGTCCTCGGGAGCGGCGTCTGCCACGTGGGCGAGCACCTCGCCGGTCGACGGATCGATCACGGGGAAGGTCGCGCCGCTGGTCGACTCGCGCCACTCTCCTCCGATGAAGAGACCTGTGGGCACGGAGGCCAGGAGCTCCTGTTCGCGGGCGGCGGTCATGCGGCCACCTCGATCGGGCTCTCGCGGCGGAGGTCCTGTCCGAGAAGTTCCTCATACAGGCGCACGGGAGTCATCTCCCCCGCACGGTCGCCGTACTGCGCTCTAGCCCGACGGAAGATCTGCTCCACCAGCGAAGAGAGCTCGACCGGCATCCCCACCGAACGCGCGAGGTCGACCGACAGCCCGAGATCCTTGCATGCGAGGGCGATCGCGAACCCCTCGTCGTAGTCGCCGTGGTCGAGGATCGAGAGCACGTCGTGCTCGACGAAGTTGCTGTTCGCCGGGCTCGCGACGAGCGCATCGCGCAGCACCCCGAGGTCGACGCCGGCCGCGACACCGACCGAGAGCACCTCGGCGGTGGCCACCAGGTGCGAGAACCAGAGCTGGTTGATCATGAGCTTCACCGCGTAGCCCGCGCCGTGGCCTCCCACGTGCAGGATGCGCTCAGGGTCGCCCATCGCCTCGAACACCGGCCGGAGTCGGGCGACCTCGTCGGCCTCGCCGCCGACGAAGATCTGCAGCATCCCGTTCGCTGCGCCGACCGACATCCCGCTCACGGGGGCATCGAGCAGGTGAAGGCCACGATGCGCCTCCGCCTGACGGATGCCCTCGAGCACCTCGGGTACCGATGTCGACATGTCGATCCAGGTCCCGCCGTCGGCGAGCCCGGCGACGAGACCGTCGGCGCCGGCGGCGACCGCTGCGACGTGCTTCGGCGTCGGCAGCATGGTGATGACGAGGTCGCTGGCGGCCGCGACCTCACGCGGGCTCTCGGCCCACCGTGCCCCGCCGTCGAGGAGGGTCGCGGCGGACTCGCGGCGCAGATCGGTGACGACCAGCGGGTACCCGGCGGCCTGGAGATTCTTCGTCATCCCCGATCCCATGTTGCCGAGTCCGATGAACCCGACGGTGGGGAGGGCGCCGTGCGGAGACGGGCTGAGTGAGGTCATGAGGAGCTAGGCGTCTTTCGTGGAGTCGGGTGTGTAAAACGGGTTCGTCGGGCTGTGCCGCGCGGCGAGCACGTCGTCGAGCGACGGCAGCGAGCGGGCCCCGTTGGCGAGCGCCGTCCGGGTGGCCTCTCGGTTGTTGCGGTAGACGGTGTCGGCGTCATCGGCGCCCGGGTTCACCCAGACCGCGGCGATGAGGGCGTGGGTGTCGGTGTCGGCGGCCGCGATGGAGCCGTCGGCGACGGCATCCGCTACTCCGGCCGCCACGCCCGCCTGCGCGGGCCCCCAGATGAGGACGCCGTGCTGGTCGTTCGCGGGAGCCGCCTTCGTGACGAAGAGCGTGAGGGGCTTCACGGGGAGCGAGGGGCGGAGCACCGCGACGAAGGGCACATGCCCCGCACTCGGGCTGGCGAGGGCGGTCGCCCAGGCCGTACCCGCCGGTCCGTCGCGGTGACCGAACACCGTGTTGATGTGGGCAGCATTCACGCCGTCTCCGACGAAGCTCTCACCGATCTGGAGGAGGTCGGTCATCAGATCAGGCCCTGCTCTTCGAGCCACTCGATCGCGACGTCTTCGGGGTCCTCGCCCTCGACGTCCACGAGCGCGTTGAGCTCCTGCATGACCTCGGTGGTGAGCAGCGGGCTGACCTCCGCGATCACGTCGGCGATCGCCGGGTACTCGTCGAGCGTCGACTGCTTCAGCGTGAATCCACCCTGGTAGCTCGGGAAGAACTCCTTGTCGTCCTCCATGACCACCAGGCCGAGCGCAGGGATGCGTCCGTCCGTCTGGAAGACCTCGCCGAAGTTGCAGTCGTCGCCCTTCTCGGTCGCGGTGTAGATGACGCCGGTGTCGAGCATCGTGATCGCGGCGTCGAAGCCGTAGGCCTCGCTGAGACCCGGCATCCCGTCGTCGCGGGTCGAGAACTCGCTCTCGATGCAGAAAGTCTGATCGCCGGCCGGCAGCTCCGCGACATCGCTGAGCGTCTTCACGTCGAGCTTCCTCGCCTCGTCCTCACGGATCGCGAAGGCGTAGGTGTTGTTGAACGGCGCAGGATCGAGCCAGGCGATGTCGTTGGCGGCATCCGCTTCCTTCACGGCGTCGAACTGCGCCTCGGCGCCCTGCACGGGAGCGGTGTTGCCGTTGTAGGTGATCCAGGACGTGCCGGTGTACTCCCAGTAGCCGAGGAACTGGTCGTTCTCGAGCGCCTGGCGCACGTTCGCCGATCCGACGAGCTTGGTGTTCGCCTCGACGTCGGCGCCGTGGGCGTTGAGGAGCGCGGCCGTGAGGTGCGCGAGGATGTACTGCTCCGAGAAGTCCTTCGAACCGATCTCGCCGGTGAGGCCTTCGAGCTCGTCGCCCTGGGCGGACGATCCTCCGCCGGCGCCGGCCGAGCAGCCCGTGAGGACGATCGCTCCCAGAGCGAGGGTGGCGATCGACGCGGAGGCGAATCTGGTGGTGGTCTTCATGTCGGGTTCCTTCCGGAGGGAATGGTGGTGTTTTTGAGGAATGTGGCGGTCAGAGACCTTTGGGGCGGACGATGTCCTCGACCACGCCGGCGGCCCAGTCGATGAGCACGGCGATCGCGGCGACGAGGATGGCGCCGACGAGCAGCACGGGGTAGCGCTGGAGCTTGAGACCGTTGACGATCATGTCGCCGAGGCCGCCGGCGTTGATGAAGGTGGCGACGGTGGCGACGCCGACCGCGAAGACGAGGGCCGTGCGGAGACCGGCGAGGATCACCGGCGAGGCGAGCGGCAGTTCGACCCGGCGCAGCACCTGACCGGGGCGCATGCCCATGCCCCGGGCGGACTCCTTGATGTTGGGGTCGACCTGGGCGAGGCCGGCGATCGTGTTCTGCAGCACCGGGAGGAACGAGTACACGACCAGGGCGACGAGCGCCGTCGTGAACCCGGTCTGCCAGACGATCGCGAGCAGGATCACGACGCCGATGGCGGGCGTGGCCTGACCGATGTTCGCGATGCCGATCACGATGCCGCGGAAGACCCGCGAGCGGGAGCGGCTGACGGCGATGCCGGCCGGGATCGCGAGCACCGCGACGAGGACGGCGGCGAGGATCGAGAGCACGAGGTGTTCCCCGATACGCGCGGCGATGTACCCGCCGTTGAGCGTGCGCTGCTCGATCGAGTCGAGCTCGAGGCTCGAGACCCACAGGAAGGTCGCGAGCAGTACGAGCGCCACGACGATCAGCGGCATCAGCCGGCGCAGTGCCGTGGGCATCCCGCGCCGTGGAACCGGCTGAGTCTGCAGCACCGTCGTCGTCGACGGCACGATCTGATCGGTCGACATCGTCACGCCTCCGCCGGGCGGTCGGAGCGGTGCGCACGCGGTTCGACGCCGAGCGCCTCGGAGATCGCGGCCTGGTCGATCGAGCCCACCGGCTGTCCGGCGCGAGTGACGGTGATCCGCGGGGCTCCGGTGAGCACGAGGAGGTCGAGAGCCTGGCGGAGCGAGGATGACTCGTCGATGGCAGCATCCGGGGCCGACGCGTCGATCGCACCGATGCGGGCGGTCTCGACGGGGATCAGGGCGAGACGCTTGAGGGCAGCGCCCTCGCCGATGAACGATCGCACATAGTCGTTGGCCGGATGGGCGAGGATGCGGGCCGGGGTGTCGAACTGCTCGATGTGGCTGCGTTCGCTGAGCACCGCGATGCGGTCGCCCATCCGGATCGCTTCTTCGAAGTCGTGCGTGACGAAGATGATCGTCTTCCCGATGTCGGCCTGCAGCCGAAGGAACTCGGCCTGCAGACGCTCGCGGGTGATGGGGTCGGTGGCACCGAAGGGCTCGTCCATGAGCATCACCGGCGGGTCGGCGGCGAGCGCGCGAGCCACCCCCACGCGCTGCTGCTGACCGCCGGAGAGCTGGCTCGGGTAGCGGTTCGCGAAGATGCCGGGGTCGAGCTGCACGGTGGTGAGGAGTTCTTCCACGCGTTCCGCGGTGCGCTGCTTCGTCCAGCCCAGCAGGCGCGGGACGACCGCGATGTTCTCCGCGATGGTGAAGTGCGGGAAGAGCCCGATCTGCTGGATGACGTAGCCGATGTGGCGGCGCAGCTCGTTGCCGTCCAACGAGAGGACGTCGTCGCCGTTGATGCGGATCGACCCGGAGGTGGGTTCGATGATGCGGTTGATCATCTTCATGGTCGTGGTCTTGCCGCAGCCGCTGGGGCCGACGAACATGACGAGTTCCCCCGGCTCGATGCGCATCGAGAAGTCCTCGACTGCGGGAGCGGTCTGTCCGGGGTACTGCTTGGTGATCTGGTCGAGGACGATGTCGACGCCGCCCTGCTGCGATGCGAGGGAGGTGAGAACGCCGGTGTTCGTGGAGATGTCAGACACGGAGACCCCTTGAGGTGGTGAGACGAGCGACGAGGATGAGGATGCCGTCGAGGACGAGCGCGAGGATGATCACGGCGACGGTGCCGGTCAGCGCATAGTTGAGGGCGTTCTTCGAGCCGAGTGACGACAGGCCCTTGAAGATGTACTCGCCGAGTCCGGGGCCGGCGACGTAGGCGGCGATCGCGGCAATGCCGACGGTGAGCTGAGCGGCCACCCGGACGCCGGTCATGATGACCGGCCGGGCGATCGGCAGCTGCACCGTGAAGAGCACGCGAGTCGGGCTGAGCCCCATGCCGCGGGCCGATTCGAGCACCGACAAGGGGACCTCGCGCAGGCCGACGACCGTGTTGCGCACGATCGGCAGGAGTGAGTAGAAGACGAGGGCGACGACGGTCGGCAGCCATCCGAGACCGAGCACGGGGCTCAGGAGCGCGAGCAGCGCGAGAGAGGGGATCGTGATCGCGATGGCGGATGCCGTGAGCACCGTGGTGCGGGCGATGCGACGGTTACGCACCAGGATGCCGAGGCCGATGCCGATGAGCGAGGCGAGGGCGATCGAGATCACGACGACCACGAGATGGTCCCGGGTGAGTTCGAGCACGTCGTCCGCGCGGCGGTTGAGGAAGACCCAGAGGCCTTCCCAGCTGAATCCGGTCAAGAAGTGCTCCTGTCTCGTCGTTGAGGCCGGTGCCGGGGAATGCGATCAACGTATCGCGGGTAGCCATTTCGTCAAAGGCTGTTGTTATTATGGCAACGCGGGTAGGGTGGTGACATGGATTCGACACCATCCCCCCGACGGAACTCCTCCGGTCTGAGCCGCGATATCGAGATCCTCGAACTCCTTGGCTCCGAAGACTCGCTGCGGTCGGGCGGTCTCGGGGTGTCCCAAGTCGCGCAGCTCACGGGCCGGGACAAGGCCGTCGTGTCCCGAACGCTGGCCACGCTCGCCGAGGCCGGACTGCTGGAACGCGACGAGGAATCCCTCCGCTACCTGCTCGGCCCGCGGCTCTATGCCCTCTCCGCCCGCACGGCGAGCACCACCCTCGTGCACGCGTCGCGCAGCATCCTGCGCCGCCTCGTCCAATCCACCAGGGAGACCAGTCACCTCTGCGTCCTGCGCGGCGGGAACGTCCTCACTCTTCTCAGCGAGCTGAGCCCCCACGACGTCCGCACCACGGGGTGGGCCGGTACGACGACCGCGGCGTGGCGCACTCCGTCCGGTCGGGCGCTGCTGAGCGACTGGGACGAGGAATCCCTGGCCCAGTGGTACGAAGAGCATGGGCAGGACCGCCCGCTCGTCGGCTCATTCGATCGCGCGGATGCTTCCGAGTTCCCCGTGCTCGATGCGCCGCCGCCCGGCAACGCCCCCGTCACCGACCTCGACAGTCTGCTCACCGAGCTCGCCCGCATCCGCGAGCAGGGGTTCGCCCTGTCCGACGAGGAACTCGAGTTCGGTGTCGTCGCAGCGTCCGCTCCGATCATCGACTTCACCGGACGCGTCGTGGCAGCCGTGAACGTCAGCGCTCCCAAAGCCCGTATCGGTCACCGTCTCGACGCGCTCGGCGGGCTCGTCGCGCGCGCAGCTCGAGAACTCTCGTCGCGGCTCGGCGCATCCTGAGGCCTGCCGGCCCGCGCGTCAGCGCGTCTTCGGCGGCGCCGTGCTCTCCCGCACGATGAGCTCGGTCCCCACGAGCGGCGTCTGCTGACGCTCTTCGCCGTCGAGCTCGACGAGAAGGGCATCGACGGCGAGCGCGCCGACCCGCTCCGGATGCTGCTGCACGGTGGTCAGCGGGGGCCAGAGCTGCGCCGCATCCGGCAGTCCGTCGAAGCCGACGATGCTGACGTCGCCCGGCACCTCGCGGCCGACCTCGCGGAAGGCCCGCAGGACGCCGATCGCCATCTGGTCGTTCGCGGCGAACACTGCGGTGACCCCGTCGAGCTCACGCAGTCGAAGGCCGGCTTCGTAGCCGGAGGCCGCCGACCAGTCCCCCTGAATGACCTCGGGGATCGTGAGGCCCCGGGCGTCGAGCGTCGCGCGCCAGGCCTCGCGCCGACGCTCTGCGGAGTACGACTTGGCCGGCCCCGCGACGTGCCACACGGTGTCGTGGCCGAGGTCGAGCAGGTGTTCGGTCGCGAGCGTCGCGCCCTGCGCCTGGTCGGTGTCGACGAACGGATGCGTGTCGGCGCGGTTCGAGTCCACGAAGACGACCGGCAGCCCCGCGGGGATCTCGATGTCGGCCTCGTCGAGCTGATGCGCCTCGATGACGATGATGATGCCGTCGACCGCGTGCTCCTCGAGCCGACGGAAGGCGCCCGCGACGGTCTCCCCGGCGCTCGACTCGACGGGGATGAGCGTCAGGGCGTAGCCGAGCTGCGCGGCGCGCACGGCGATCGCATCGAGGGTGCGCTGGTTTCCGTACGAGCTGAATGAGAACATCACCACGCCGATGGTGCGGAAGCGCCCGGACCGCAGGGCGCGCGCGGCGCTGTTCGGGCGGTAGCCGAGACTCTGCATGGCGGCTTCCACCCGCTCGCGCGTCGCCGCTCCGACGTATCCGCGGGAGTTCACCACCCGTGAGACGGTCTGTCCGGAGACCCCGGCTTCCCGGGCCACATCCTCCATCGACGGCTCGCGACGACGCTGCGAGGGCTCTGTCAGATGCTCCGAGGACACGATCAACCGTCCATTCATATGTTGACGTTGACACACTAGCAGCGGATCGCATATGTTGACGTAGACACATGGCGCATCGAGCGCTCCCACCCGAAGAAGGTCTCGTCGATGACGACTGAAATCCCCGCAGCTCTCGGAGCCCCAGGCATCCGACGCCGCGACAAGCGCGACTGGAAGGGATGGGCCTTCGTCGGCCCGTTCATGGTCGTGTTCGCCCTGGTGTTCCTGACACCGCTCGCCTACGCCCTGTACCTGAGCTTCTTCCAGGAGAGGCTCATCGGCGGCAACTCGTTCGTCGGTCTCGACAACTACGTCCGCGCGCTGAGCGACCCGCAGTTCTGGGAGGCGTTCGGCCGCGTGCTGATCTTCCTCGTCGTGCAGGTGCCGATCATGCTCGTGCTCGCGCTCGGCGCGGCCCTGGCCCTCGACAGCGCACGGCTGCGCGGAGCCTCCTTCTTCCGCATCATCATCTTCCTGCCGTACGCCGTGCCGGCCGTCGTCGCGGTGCTCATGTGGGGCTACATCTACGGCGACCAGTTCGGTCTCGCCAGCAACGTCAACGACTTCCTCGGCATCGACGCCATCACCCCGTTCGCCAAGGAATGGATGCTGGTCTCGATCGGCAACATCGTCACGTGGGAGTTCGTCGGCTACAACATGCTGATCTTCTACTCGTCGCTGAAGACCATTCCCACCGACATGTACGAGGCCGCCTCGCTCGACGGCGCCGGGGCGTGGCGGACGATCTTCTCGATCAAGATCCCCTCCGTCCGCGGCGCACTCGTGATCGCCACGATCTTCTCGATCATCGGCAGCTTCCAGCTCTTCAACGAGCCGAACATCCTGCGCCCGCTCGCCCCGAACGTGATCACCACGTTCTTCACCCCGAACATGTACGCGTACAACCTGTCGTTCGCAGGCCAGCAGTTCAACTACGCCGCAACGATCGCCATCATCATGGGCGTCATCACCGCGGTCATCGCCTACGTCGTGCAGCTGCGCGGCTCGAAGTCTGAGGTGCGCTGACATGGCACTCCTCCTCGCCCGCCCTTCCCGCAAGCGCCACGACCTGATGAATCCGCGCAAGTCCAACACCCTGCTGATCGTCATGGTCGTCTACGCGCTGTACACCCTGGTGCCGCTGGTCTGGCTGATCTTCAGCTCGACCAAGACGCAGTCGGGGCTGTTCAGCTCGTTCGGGCTCTGGTTCGCCGACGACTTCGCGTTCTTCGACAACATCGTCGCCACATTCTCGTACCGCGACGGCATCTTCCTGCGCTGGCTCGGCAACACGCTCCTGTACGTCGTCGTCGGCGCGGGTGGCGCGACGCTGCTCGCGACGATGGCCGGCTACGGTCTCGCGAAGTTCCGCTTTCCCGGTCGCCGTGCGGTCTTCGCCGTCGTCCTCGGTGCCGTGGCGGTGCCCGGCACGGCCCTGGCGGTCCCGACCTTCCTGCTGTTCAGCGAGCTCGGGCTGACGAACACCCCCTGGGCGGTCATCATCCCCTCGCTGATCAGCCCGTTCGGCCTGTACCTGATCTGGGTGTTCGCGACGGAGTCCGTGCCGACCGAGCTGCTCGAGGCCGCACGCATCGACGGCGCGGGCGAGTTCCGCACCTTCTTCACGATCTCGATGCGGCTCCTGGCGCCGGGCATCGTCACCGTGGCGCTCTTCACGGTCGTCGCGACCTGGAACAACTACTTCCTCCCCCTGATCATGCTGTCCGATCCCGCCTGGTACCCGCTCACCGTGGGCCTCAACCAGTGGAGCGCTCAGGCGATCGGAGCGGGATCCCAGCCCATCTACAACCTCGTGATCATGGGCTCCCTCCTCACGATCATCCCGATCGTCATCGCCTTCCTGCTGCTGCAGCGGTTCTGGCAGTCAGGTCTCACCGCGGGAAGCGTCAAGCAGTAGCCCCCGCACTTCCGGCATCACCACCGCGGTCCGACGCTGGACCGCACCTCCCGAAAGGACACAGCAATGAAGCACCTTCCCTCCCCCGCGCGTCGCACCCTCACGGTGCTCGCCGCGGGCACCGTGGCAGCGCTGGCGCTGGCCGGCTGCGGCGCCGGAAACACCGGTGACGCCGGCGGCGGCAACGCGGGCTCCGGTTCGTTCGACTCCGTCGAGGCGGCACTCGAGAAGGGCGGCGAGATCACCTACTGGTCGTGGACCCCGTCCGCCGAGGCGCAGGTCGCAGCCTTCGAGAAGGAATACCCGAACGTCACCGTCAACCTCGTCAACGCCGGCACCAACAACGAGGAGTACACGAAGCTGCAGAACGCCATCAAGGCCGGCTCCGGTGCTCCCGACGTCGTGCAGGTCGAGTACTACGCCTTCCCGCAGTTCGCCCTGACCGACGCGTTCGTCGACCTGTCGCAGTACGGCTTCGCCGACTTCGAAGACGACTACACCGCGTCGACCTGGAACTCCGTCACCGACGGCGACGCCGTCTACGGCCTGCCGCAGGACTCCGGCCCCATGGCCCTCTTCTACAACAAGGCCGTGTTCGATGCCGCAGGCGTCGAGGTTCCCACCACCTGGGACGAGTACTACGAGGCGGCCAAGACCATCCACGCGGCGAACCCCGACGCATACATCACCAACGACGCCGGTGACGCGGGCTTCGCGACATCGATGATCTGGCAGGCGGGTGGCCAGCCGTTCGAGACCGACGGAACCGACGTCACCATCGACCTGGAGGATGCCGGCTCGAAGAAGTGGACCGAGAACTGGAACCGCCTCGTCGAGGAAGACCTCGTCGCGCCGTACGGCAGCTGGAGCGACGAGTGGTTCCGCGCCCTCGGCGACGGAAGCCTCGCGACCCTCGTGATCGGCGCCTGGATGCCCGGCAACCTGATCACGGGCGCACCGGACGGTGCCGGTGACTGGCGCGTCGCCCCAATGCCGAGCTACGACGGCAAGCCCGCCAGCGCCGAGAACGGCGGCGGCGGCCAGGCTGTCACCACGCAGAGCAAGAACCCCGAGCTCGCGGCCGGTTTCCTGTGGTGGCTGAACAACTCCGAGGACAGCATCTCGATCTTCCTCGAGTCGGGCGGGTTCCCGTCGACGAACGCGGAGCTGTCGAGCGAGGAGTTCCTCGCCGATGCGCCCGAGTACTTCGGCGGCCAGAAGATCAACGAGGTCCTCGCGGCAGCCGCCGGTGACGTCGTCCAAGGCTGGAACTACCTCCCGTACCAGGTGTACGCGAACAGCATCTTCGGCGACACCGTCGGCCAGTCGTACCAGAGCGGAACCGACCTGAACCAGGGCCTGACCTCCTGGCAGGACGCGCTGACCGAGTACGGCAACGCACAGGGCTTCACCGTCAACAAGTAGCACGTCGGCTGCGCGGGGACCCCGGCCCTTCGACAGGCTCAGGGACCCAGGGGTTCCCCGCGCAGTCACCTCCGACCGAAAGCACCACGAAAACGTGACCTCCTTCTCCCTCGGCGCCACCGACTTCCTCCGCGACGGCGTGCCGCACCAGGTGATCTCCGGCGCTCTGCACTACTTCCGGGTGCACCCCGACCAGTGGCAGGACCGCATCCACAAGGCGCGACTCATGGGTCTGAACACCATCGAGACCTACGTCGCCTGGAACGCGCACGAGCCGCGTCGCGGCGACTGGGATGCGAGCGGATGGAACGACCTCGGTCGATTCCTCGACCTCGTGCACGCCGAGGGCATGGACGCCATCGTGCGCCCCGGCCCCTACATCTGCGCCGAATGGCACAACGGCGGACTCCCGGTCTGGCTCACCGGCGGCGAGCGCGAACTGCGCTCCTCCGAGCCGGCATTCCTCGCCGACGTGAGCGCATACCTGCGCCGCGTCTACGAGATCGTGGCGCCGCGCCAGATCGATCGCGGCGGCCCGGTCGTGCTCGTGCAGATCGAGAACGAATACGGCGCGTACGGCGCCGACAAGGCCTACCTCGAAGCGCTCGTCGCGGTCACGAGGGACTCCGGCATCACCGTGCCGCTGACCACGGTCGACCAGCCGGTCGATCAGATGCTGGCCGACGGCAGCCTTCCTGACCTGCACAAGACCGGATCCTTCGGCTCGCGCAGCGTGGAGCGGCTTGAAACCCTCCGGAAGCACCAGCCCACCGGCCCCCTCATGTGCTCGGAGTTCTGGGACGGGTGGTTCGACTGGTGGGGCGGAGTGCATCACACGACCGACGTCGCCGCCGCGGCATCCGATCTCGACGCACTCCTCGCCGCCGGCGCCTCGGTCAACATCTACATGTTCCACGGGGGCACCAACTTCGGCCTCACCAACGGAGCCAACGACAAGGGGCGCTACCTGCCGCTCGTCACCTCGTACGACTACGACGCCCCGCTCGACGAGGCCGGCGAGCCGACAAGCAAGTTCTTCGCCTTCCGCGAGGTGATCTCCCGGTACGCCCCGGTGCCCGAGGAGCTTCCGGCCGCGGCCGCGCCGCTGCCGGCCTTCGAGGTCGACCTGACTCCCGCCGGAGCATGGACGGATGCCGCGGCATCCCCCCTGGTCACCGATCGCCCGCAGACGTTCGACGAACTCGCCCACCTCAGCGCGCTCGTGCGCTACGACGTGGAATTGCCCGGGAACGACGGCGGGCTGCTCACTGTCGAGGACGTTCGCGACCTCGCCTGGGTGAGTGTCGACGGACAGCACGTCGGCACGCTCTCGAGGACGCGCCACGACCGCGCGGTGCGGATTCCTGCGGGACGCACGCTCAGCATCCTCGTCGAAGACCAGGGCCGAGTGAACTACGACCACCGCTTGGGCGAGGAGAAGGGGCTGATCGGCGTCGTCGCACTCGACGGCACCCCGCTCACCGGGTGGCGTTCGACGCCTCTCGACGTCCGCCCGATCGCGGCGGAGGTCGGCGCCCGTCAGGACAGCGTGCTCACAGGCAGCGGCCCGACGGCCTGGACCGCAGACTTCACGCTGGAGTCGGCGTCCGACCTCTTCCTCGACACCGCGTCGTGGAGCAAAGGCTACGCGTTCGTCAACGGATTCTTCCTCGGCCGCTACTGGCGCAACGGTCCGCAGCGCACACTGTACGTTCCTGCGCCCGCGACGCTGGCGGGATCGAACCGCTTGGTGGTGCTGGAGTTGGAGCATGTCCTGGCACCGCGGGCGAAGTTCGTGCCTGCGCTGTCTCTCGGCGTCACGGAGGAGTGAACCGGGTTCAGTCGCGGTACCTGTGCCAGAGCCCGGCGGACAACCGCTCGGCATCAGCGTCATGGATGCGCTGCCAGTTCCGACCGTTGCGGGCAAAGGTGGCCCGCACACCGCCCGGCACCTGCGCCTGGTCGATCGGTTCCGCGAGCCACTCGCAGGGCCGGACATGTACGAGGTCCACGGCGGCGGCGTCCTCCCCGGGGTCATACGCCCACGGGCCGGCGATGCGTCCGAGATAGGTCAGGCCGTCGACATCCCTCGTCCACACGAACGCACCGATCGGCGCCTTCGCGAACCGTTCGATACGCCACGCCAATCGGATGCCGGACTGCGCGTCTGCCGTGACCAGCGCCTCGGCCAGTGAGCCGGGAGCCGCCTCCAGCCTGCCGCCGATGCCGCAGATGCCGAGCTCGAGGGCCCGCTCCGGCCCCACACCGCGGGGCACCGAATCGTCGCGCGAGCGCATCGGTGCACGATAGATCGGCATCTCGCTCATCGAACAGGCACCAGCGTCGTGTCGATCGACGTCCCATCGATCATGGCCCACATCATCGTGCAGACCGGCTGGCGACGCCGGTCGGTGGGCGACCCGGGGTTCAGCAGGCGCATTCCCGCGGGAGACACGGTGTCCCAGGGGATGTGCGAGTGTCCGAAGACGAGCAGATCAGTGTCTGCGAAGGCGGCGTCCATCCTCTCTTCCCGACGGGTCGCCGCGCCGGTCTCGTGGATGACCGCGATCCCGACGTCCTCGACCCTGAACCGGGCGATCTCGGGAAGCCGCGCGCGAAGCTCGGGGCCGTCGTTGTTGCCGTACACCCCGTGGAACGAGCGGGCCCGCGATTCGAGCAGGTCGAGCGTCGGCGAGTCGACCCAGTCCCCCGCGTGTACGACCACGTCCGCATCGTCGATCGCGCGCAGCACGGCGTCCGGCAGGCGACGGGCGCGCTTCGGTACGTGCGTGTCGGCGAGCAGCAGCATCCGCGTGGTCATGGACGACACGCTATCCGACACGCTCATCGCACACAGGCAACACTCAGGAAGGCGTAAACTCGCCCGAGTCCCTCGACAGATGGGGACTGAACGGAGAAGCACCTTGAGCACTGCACCCGCGTCGGCAGCCCCGCCCGCGAATCCGCGCTCGCGCGTCATCGCAGCGAGCCTTGTCGGCACCACGATCGAGTTCTACGACTTCTACGCCTATGCGACGGCAGCCGTGCTCGTGTTCCCCGCACTGTTCTTCCCCACCGGCAACGACACCACGTCGCTGCTGTCGTCCTTCGCGGTCTTCGGTGCCGCGATGGTGGCCCGGCCGATCGGTGCCGTCGTCTTCGGACACTTCGGCGACAAGTTCGGACGCAAGGCGACCCTCGTCGCCTCGCTGCTCACGATGGGCATCGCGACCTTCGTGATCGGGCTGCTGCCGACATTTCAGGACATCGGCTGGTGGGCGGCCCTTCTGCTGCTGATCCTGCGACTCGCGCAGGGCTTCGCGCTCGGCGGCGAATGGTCGGGAGCAGCTCTGGTCGCCACCGAGAACGCGCCCAAAGGCAAGCGGGCCTGGTACGGCACGTTCCCGCAGCTCGGAGCACCGCTCGGCTTCATCATCGCCAACCTTCTCTTCCTCAGCATCAACTGGCTGCTGCCGCACGGCGAGAACCCGCTGCTGAAGTCGGAGGCCTTCCTCTCCTGGGGCTGGCGCATCCCGTTCCTTTTCTCCGCCGTGATGGTGATCGTCGGACTCTGGGTGCGACTCAAGCTCGTCGAGTCCGACACCTTCAAGAACGCCGAGAAGAAGGGCGTGATCCGCAAGCTCCCGCTGGCGACGGTGTTCCGCCACCACTGGAAGCAACTGATCCTGGGCACGTTCATCATGCTGGCGACCTATGTGCTGTTCTACCTGATGACGAACTTCACCCTGGCCTACGGCACGAAGGCGGCTTCGCTGGAGACGGCATCCGCTGCCGCGCAGGCGGCCGCCGAGGCCGCCGGCAAGGATTTCGACGCGTCGGCGTTCGCGGCCCAGTTCTACCCCGGACTCGGCTTCGGCTACACCGACTTCGTGCTGATGCAGATCATCGGCGTGGTGTTCTTCGGCATCTTCACACTGCTCTCCGGCCCGATCGCCGACAAGGTCGGTCGCCGCAAGCTGCTGCTCTGGGTGACCGGCGTGATCATCGTGTTCGGTCTGCTGTTCAACACGTTCTTGCTGCCCGCGGCCGATCCGAAGTTCACGGGCGCGCTCGCGCAGGCGTTCCTCGTCTTCGGCTTCATGCTCATGGGTGCGACGTTCGGGCCGATGGGTGCGCTTCTGCCCGAGCTGTTCCCGACCAACGTGCGCTACACCGGTTCGGCGATCTCCTACAACGTCTCGTCGATCCTGGGCGCCGCCGTCGCACCGCTGATCGCGGTGTGGTTGTGGGAGCTCGGCGATGGCGCCCCGTGGCTCGTCGGCCTCTACCTCTCGGCGATGGGCGTGCTGACGTTCGTGGCGCTGATCCTCTCGCCCGAGACGAAGGACCACGACTACGAGGACGACCTCGGGGTGGCCGCGCTGGTCGAGCGCTGACCCACCGGTTCCGGTCGCGAAAAGGCACGCATCTCCCACGGGGATGCGTGCCTTTCTGCGACCGGAGGCGCACTCAGGCGGCGGGCGTGCCGCCGGACAGGAACGTCTCGATCGTGGCGATGGTCTCGGCGTTGTTTCGATGCAGGATGCCGCGGATGCCGAGACTCGCGGCGCCCACCAGCGCCTCGGTGTGATCGTCGATGAAAAAGACCTCGTCGGGACCGGCGCCAAGGCGTTCCAGCGTCAGCAGATACGCCTGCGGGTCGGGCTTGTTCACGCCCAGCTCGTGGCTGTAGCAGATCGGGTCGAAGATCTGCGAGAGGCCGAAGCGGCGCTCCTCTTCTTCGCGCGCGCCGTCTGCCGAGTTCGAGAGGATGGCGGTGCGGGCACGCCCGCGCAGAGAGCGCGCGTATTCGATCATCTCGGTGTTGCCGGTGCCGCAGTAGGCATCCCAGAAGTCGGTGCGCATCGCGGCGCGCTGTTCGGGATCGAGGTTGACCGCGGTGGCGAGCGACTGCCAGAACTCCGCCTCGCGCCCGGCGGTCACATCGATCGGCGGCAGATCGGCGGCGGCGACTCGTGCATCGAACTCCGGCCGGGCGAGCCCGCTGCGATCGCGCCAGCGCTCCCACCACTCGTCCTGCCAGGTGTCGTCATCGACGAGCTCCAGCACTCCCCCGATGTCGAACAGGACCCACTTCGTCTCGCTCATCCGCACACCCTAGGGCAGCGGTCTGGGAGTCAGTAGTCGGCGGTGATCGTGCGAGTGGCTCCGTCGAGGGTCATGGTTCCGCCGTAGGGCAGGATCCACTGCGGACGGGTGTGCCCGAAGGGCGGGCCGACGCAGACGACCGCGTCGGGGTTGTAGCGGGTGACCTGCTCGATCACGGCGTCGCGCTGTGCGGCGCGGAGCTGCGCCGCCTCGGCCTGCGACGGATGGAACTCGAAGTCGCTCACCGGCGGGCGGGCGACCACGACTCCTCTCACGGCCCCGAGGATGCCGCGCTCGCCCAGTCCGCGCAGCCAGCGGGACACCCAGCCGGCGGGCGGGCGCTCCTCACTCGTCTCGAGCAGCAGGATGCCGCCCTCGAGAGCCGCAGCGGGTGGAAGCCGATCGGCGAGTGCGAGTCCGTCGATCACCTCGAGGCAGCCGCCCCAGGTGCGCCCGGTGACCCGTGTCGCGGGACCGGCCCAGGTCCAGTCCTCGGTGGGCACACGATCGCCGAACTCGGTGAGCGCGCGCGGGTCGTGCCATCGCCGACCGACATCCTCCGACTCCCCCGGCTCCGTGATCTCGAGCGTTCCTCCTTCGAGCAGCAGTGCCCGCAGGGATCGCAGATGGATGCCGTCGACCGACGGGCCGGGACCGAGATGTACCGCGGTCGAGCCGCCGTAGTAGCCCTGCACGCCGAGGCCCCAGAGCCAGTTGAGGATGTTCGTGTTGTCGCTGTAGCCGACGAAGGGCTTCGGGTCGGCGATCGGCAGGGCCGGGTCGAGGTGCGGGACGACGAGGATCTGGTCGTCGCCGCCGATCGTGGCGAGGATCGCCCGGATGCCGGGGTCGGCGAAAGCCGCGTTCACGTCGACGGCCCGGGCTTCCGGGGTCGCGTCGAGCGCGCGCGTGGTCGGATACTCGATCGGGATGAGGCCGGTCAGCTCCTGCAGGCGGCGCATCGCCTGGTCGTGCAGCGCGGGTGCGACGGCGGGGGCCGCGAACGCCGGGGACAGGATGGCGACGCGGTCGCCGGGCACGAGCTTGGGTGCGGACAGCATCCGTCCAGTCTGTCAGCGGGCGCGCAGATCCCCTCCGCAGCATCCGTCAACACATATTGACTTTCGTTCGAGCGTCAACAAGTATTGACGAGGGAGGTTCCTCATGACATCGCACACAGCAATCGCAGAGTACGACGGAGGCGAACCGCTGGCCGAGCTGCATCGGCTCGCCGACATCCGTCAGCAGATCGCCCGCTCCGAAGAGGCGCAGGTGCGCCGAGCGCGCAACGCCGGATACTCGTGGCAGGCGATCGCCAGCGCCCTGGGCGTGAGCAAGCAGGCGGCGCACCGCCGCTTCGGACGCCACTGAGCGCACTCAGCCCATCCACAGAATCCGTCCGCACACGAAGTACGGTCGAAGTACCGTTCTCAGATCGAGGTCCCGCATGTCCCGCACGGCGACTCCCCGCCGGCGCGGACGCGGCGCACAGCCCGAAGGCCCGCGCGCCACGTTCCGCCAGCTCCTCCCCTTCCTGTTCGAGCACAAGCGCACGCTCATCGTCGTCGCGGTGCTCAGCGTCGTCGGCGCTGCGACCTCGCTCGTGCAGCCGCTGTTGGTCGGGCAGGTGATCGAGGCCGTGCAGTCGCAGCGCGCGCTCGGTCTGCTGATCTGGCTGCTGGTCGGCTTCGTGATCGTGTCGTCGGTCATCTCCGGCTTCCAGCACTACCTGCTGCAGCGCACCGGCACCGCGGTCGTCTACTCCAGCCGGCGCAAGCTCATCGCCCGCATCCTCCACCTACCGGTCTCCGAGTTCGACGCGCGCCGCACCGGCGACCTCGTCTCGCGGGTCGGCACAGACACGACCCTGCTGTATGCGGTGCTCACCCAGGGACTGGCGGATGCCGTCGGCAGCGCCGTGCTGTTCCTCGGCGCGCTGATCGCGATGCTCGTGATCGACCCGATCCTCCTGCTCCTCATCGTCGTCGTGATCGGCGTCTCGGTCGTGGTGGTCGTCGCCCTCAGCGGTCGGATCCGCACCGCGTCGACCGCGCAGCAGGAGAAGGTCGGCGAACTGGCATCGGGCGTGGAACGGGCGATCGGCTCGATCCGCACGGTGCGCGCCTCGGGCGCCACCGAGCGCGAGACCGCCCAGGTCTCCGAGCTCGCGTCCGACGCCTACGGCATCGGGGTGCGGATCGCCAAGATCTCCTCGCTCGTGGTGCCGGTCTCCGGCATCGCCCTCCAGCTCTCTCTGCTCGTCGTGCTCGGCGTCGGCGGCTTCCGAGTCGCGGCGGGTGCGATCTCGATCGCCGCGCTGATTTCCTTCATCATGTTCCTGTTCCTGCTCGTGATGCCGCTCGCCTCCACGTTCGGCGCGATCACCTCGGTGAATCAGGCGCTCGGCGCGCTCGGCCGCATCCAGGAGGTGCTCGATCTGCCGACGGAGACGCAGGACGACGAGAAGATCGCCGCCGGCCTCCGCGCGGCACAGCGTCCCGAGGAGTCCCCGCAAGCCGGCGACTCCGCACCCGCCATCGAGTTCCGCGACGTGCGCTTCCACTACCCCGACAACGTCGTGGCGGCCCGCCTTGCGGCGGCGAAGGAAGCCAGGACCCTGCTCGCCGACGCGCACGTGGAACCGGCGGATGCCGACGCCGCGTCGCCCGCGGACCGCGAAGTCCTCCGTGGAGTGTCGTTCTCCGTCGCACGAGGGACCCGGGTCGCCCTCGTCGGTCCGAGCGGTGCGGGCAAGAGCACGATCCTCTCGCTGGTCGAGCGCTTCTACGACCCGACCGGCGGGTCCATCCGACTGCACGGCCACGACGCCCGCACCTACCCGCGCGACGAGCTGCGCGCCCAGTTCGGGTACGTGGAGCAGGACGCCCCCACCCTGGCCGGCACGCTCGCCGAGAATCTGCGGCTGGCCGCCCCCGATGCGTCCGACGCCGACTGCGAGCGCGTGCTGCGCGCGGTCAACCTCGGCGAGGTGCTCGAGCGGAACCCTCTGGGCCTGCAGGCGCCCGTCGGCGAGGACGGCGTGATGCTCTCGGGCGGTGAGCGCCAGCGTCTCGCGATCGCGCGCGCCCTGCTGACGGATGCGCCGATCCTGCTGCTCGACGAGTCGACCTCATCGCTCGACGGCGTGAACGAACAGCGAATGCGTGAGGCGATCGATGCGGTCTCCACCGACCGCACGCTCGTCGTGATCGCCCACCGACTCTCGACCGTCGTCGACAGCGATCTGATCGTCGTGCTGCAGGACGGCACCGTCGTCGGCCAGGGGACCCACGCCGAACTCGTCGAGTCGACGCCGCTCTACCGCGACCTCGCGCGCCACCAGCTCCTGGCCTGAGCCGTCACCCCTCGGGCACCACTGTGGCCTGCCAGGCCGTCACGTACACGGTTGCTCCCGGGATGATGTCGAGCGGCATGTCCCAGGAGAGCCGTTCCTCTCCCGGGAGCACCGCGACCCAGATGCTGCGGGCCGCGAGCTGCCCCTGCACCGAGTTCGCGTCCCATCCGATGAACGCCGACGCCGACCCGCCCGGCGGGAGGACGATCGGCGAGGCGCCGGGATCTTCAGCCATGAAGGAGCGGCCGTGCTCGACCGCCACGTCGAGCAGATGCCCGTTCTGGTCGCCGTACGCGACGTCCGGATACCCGTCGACGGTGCACGGCTCGTCCGCCACGTTCACGAGCTGCAGCAGCTGACCGCGATGCCCGGTGGCGCCGTCCGGAGGCGATGTCATGATCGTCGTGTTCGCGGCGGTGCATGCCCCATCGTCCGACGCACCCTCGGAGGGGCCGGCAGTCGGCACAGGGTCGCCCGATGCGGAGGGATCCGGAGCCACCGCTCCGCTCGGATCGGCCTCTGCCTGCGCAGCGGCCTGTTCTTCGCGCAACTGCTGCTGCATGGCGTCGGCACCGGCCTGGGCCGCGAACGGGAGAAGCACGAGGGCCACTGCGGCGACCAGTGCGACGACGGTGAGCGACGATCTCGTGGTCGGGCCAGGCGCAGGGGACGGGTCCTCGTCCCGCATGCGCCCGGAGCGCACAGTCACCAGGGCCGGGATCCACCCCACGACCACCGCCCACCACGTCGTCTCCGAGGTGGCGCCCATGGTGCCGATCGCGCCGCGGATTCCGAAATCGGCCGTCCCGACGATGAAGTTCCCGAGATCCAGAGCGGCACCGACGGCGAAGGACGTCAGGATCGCGGCGAGCCACGCGGTCGCGAAGACGAGTCGGCCCGCCGAAAGCCGGACGGCGAGTGCCGCGAACCCGGCGACCAGCACCGCCGCCATCAGCAGCTGCACGAGGACCGCCCACAGCACAGGGCTTCCGAAGACGCCGCGGCCCAGGGGCGTCGGAATGAGGGACGCGAGCGTGGCGAGACTCCCGCCGGCTCCGGACAGGAGATAGGCCAGCCAGCCGGAGACGAACCACAGGACGGCGAGCACCCCGCCGCCGATCAGACCGTGCCGCACGGCACCCCGCATCACACCGTGTCGCATCGCGATCCCCCCAGACAACACCGCGGACGCGCGGCTCCTTCGACCCTAGCGAAGCCGTCACCGTGCTCTGGGGATTGCCGAGACACGAAAACGCGAAGGCGGGACACCGGAGACCACTCAGCCATGGGTTCGTCTCTGATGTCCCGCCTTCGCGGGTAAGAGGTGCCGGCTCCCCCGAGCCGGCACCGGTCTGGGGGCTACGCCTTGGCGAGGCGGTATCGGAGGGAGGAGAGCTCGGCGCGCAGCGCCGCCGGCACCTTGTCGCCGAAGGTGTCGTAGAACGCCTCGGTGAGGTCGGCCTCGGTCTTCCAGGCCTCCGCGTCGACCGAGAACAGCTCCTCGAGGTCGGCCGCCGGAATGTCGAGACCGTCGAGGTTGAGGTCTTCGATCCGCGGCAGGCGTCCGATCGGGCTGTCGATCGCGGGCACGTCGCCCGAGATCCGGCGGATGATCCAGTCGACGACACGCGAGTTGTCGCCGAATCCGGGCCACAGGAACCGGCCGTCGTCACCGCGACGGAACCAGTTCACCTGGAAGATGCGCGGAGCACGGTCGAAGCGCAGCCCGCGGCCCACCTTCAGCCAGTGGCCGAAGTAGTCCGCCATGTTGTAGCCGCAGAACGGGAGCATCGCGAAGGGGTCGCGGCGCAGTTCGCCGACCTTGCCCTCGGCCGCCGCCGTGCGCTCGGACGAGATGTTCGAGCCGAGGAAGACGCCGTGCGTCCAGTCCGTCGCCTCGACCACGAGAGGCACGTTGCTGGCCCGGCGTCCGCCGAACAGGATGACGTCGAGCGGAACCGCCTCTTCCCAGTCCTCGGCGATCTGCGGGCACTGCGCCGCCGACACCGTGAAGCGCGAGTTCGGGTGCGCGGCAGGGCGGCCGGAGTCCGGCGTCCAGTCGTTGCCCTCCCAGTCGATGAGGTTCGCGGGAGCGTGATCGGTCAGACCCTCCCACCAGACGTCGCCGTCCGGGCGGAGCGCCACGTTGGTGAAGATGGTGTTGCCCCACAGGGTCTCGACCGCGGTGACGTTGGTCGACTCGCCCGTGCCGGGCGCGACACCGAAGAAGCCGGCCTCGGGGTTGATCGCCCACATGCGGCCGTCCTCCCCCGGGCGGATCCACGCGATGTCGTCGCCGAGCGTCTCGACCTTCCAGCCGGGAATGGTCGGCCGCAGCATCGCGAGGTTGGTCTTGCCGCACGCCGAGGGGAATGCGGCGGCCACGTGGTAGGCCTTGCCCTGCGGGTCGATCACGCGGATGAGCAGCATGTGCTCGGCGAGCCAGCCCTCGTCACGGGCGATCACCGAGGCGATGCGCAGCGCGAAGCACTTCTTCGCGAGGATCGCGTTGCCGCCGTAGCCGGAGCCGAAGGAGTACACCTCGAGCGTCTCGGGGAAGTGCACGATGTACTTCTCGTCGTTGCACGGCCATTCGACGTCCGGCTCGCCGGCGCCCAGCGGCGCACCGACGGTGTGGACGGTCTTGACCCAGTGCGCGCCCTCGGCGATCTGCCGCGTGACGGCGTCGCCGATGCGGGTCATGATGCCGATGGATGCCACGGCGTAGGCGCTGTCGGTGACCTGCACTCCGATGTGGGAGAGCGGGCCGCCGATCGGGCCCATCGAGAACGGCACGACGTACATCGTGCGGCCGCGCATGGAACCCTCGAAGATCCCGTCCATCTTGGCGTGCATCTCGGCGGGGTCGGCCCAGTTGTTCGTGGGTCCGGCATCCTCTTCGCGCTCGGAGGCGATGTAGGTGCGTCCCTCGGTGCGGGCGACATCGCTCGGGTGCGAACGGGCGAGGTAGGAGCCGGGACGCCACTCGGGATTCAGCTTGATGAGCTTGCCCTCGTCGACCAGGCCGCGCAGCAGCCAGTCGTTCTCGGCACGCGAGCCGTCGACCCAGTGCACCGACTCGGGCTGGGTGAGGGCGCGGATCTCTTCGACCCAGGCGGCCAGCTCGGCCATCGCGGGAGTGTCATACGTCGGTGCCGCACCGAACGTGCGCGTCGGTGCGACGGGAGACGTGCGGGGGGTGATGACTTCGGCCATGGCCATGACTGCTCCTTTGAAGTGTGGGGCGTTGAACCCATCTTCTTAGGGATCGGTCGGTACTTTCCGGAATATCGGTCGGTAAGAATTTCGATTCTTTCGTTAGACTCAAGGAATGGCGTCCTCCGGCATTCACCTCACGACTCTCGGCCACCGCATCCGTCATCACCGACAGGAGAGCGGCTTCACCCTCGACGAACTCGGCGCCCTCGTCGGCGTCGCGGGTTCGCAGCTGAGCCTCATCGAGAACGGCAAGCGCGAGCCGAAGCTGTCACTGCTGCAGGCGATCGCGCAGGCCACCGGCACCCAGGTGACCGACCTCATCTCCGGTGAGCCGCCGAACCGTCGCGCCGCGCTGGAGATCGAACTCGAGCGCGCGCAGGAGAGCCCGGTCTTCCGCCAGCTCGGCATCGCCCCGATCCGCGTCACGAAGGGCACCAGCGACGAGACGATCGAGTCGGTCCTCGGCCTGCACCGCGAACTGCAGCGACGCGAGCGCGAGGCCATCGCCACCCCGGAGGAAGCACGTCGCGGCAACACCGAACTGCGCCTGCGGATGCGCGCGCAGAACAACTACCTGCCCGAGATCGACAAGCTCGCCGAGAAGCAGCTCAAGTCGGCGGGCCACGTGCAGGGCGCACTCACACACCGCACCGTGAGCATCATGGCCGAGAAGCTCGGTTTCGAGCTGATCTACGTCAACGACCTGCCGCACTCCACGCGCTCGGTCACCGATCTCGAGAACGGCCGCATCTACCTGCCGCCCGCCTCCATCCCCGGCGGACACGGCCTGCGCTCGATGGCGCTGCAGGCGATGGCGCACCGACTGCTCGGGCACACCCCGCCCACCGACTACGCGGACTTCCTGCAGCAGCGCCTGGAGATCAACTACTTCGCCGCCTCCTGCCTGATGCCGGAGACGGCATCGGTCGCCTTCCTGCAGCAGGCGAAGAAAGACCGCAACCTCGCTGTGGAGGACTTCCGCGATGCGTTCGGGGTGACGCACGAGGCGGCCGGGATGCGGATGACCAACCTCGTGACGCAGCACCTGGGCATGCCCCTGCACTTCCTCCGCGTCGATGCCACCGGCGCGATCACCCGCGTCTACGAGAACGACGACCTGCCGCTGCCGATGGACGTCACCGGCGCGGTCGAGGGTCAGCGGGTGTGCCGCAAGTTCCAAGCGCGAGCCGCCTTCACGCAGCAGAACCGCACCACCGAGCACCACCAGTACACCGACACCCCCTCCGGGACGTTCTGGTGCGCGACGCAGACCGGTTCGTCGAGCGACGGCGAGTTCTCGATCACGGTCGGCGTGCCCTTCGACGACGCGCGGTGGTGGCGCGGCCGTGAGACGAGCGACCGCGCCGTGTCGACCTGCCCGGACGAGGCCTGCTGCCGGCGCCCCTCGAGCGACCTGACGGAGCGCTGGAGCGGCAAGGCCTGGCCGAGCGCCCGCGTGCACACGCACATGTTCTCGCCGCTCCCCCGCGGCGCCTTCCCCGGCGTCGACGACAACGAGGTGTACAACTTCCTCGGGCGGCACGCCGACGAGTGAGGTCCGCTCAGCTCGAGAGGAACTCGTCGAAGCGGGCGAGCGCCTCGGCGACGGCCTCCGGATCGGCGGGCGCCGCGAAGTACTCGGGCGGCACTCCCCTGCTCGCGGTCGCGTGCATCCAGCATCCGATCACCCGGCCGTCCTCGACGAGAGTGGCCCGGACCATGCCGTTCTTGCCCGGTCCCACGGACGCCAGGTTCTCGGGCGCACAGACCGTCGTCCGGTCGGCGTACGAGAGGTAGTACTCGTCGAAGGCTCCCAGAGCCAGGACGGATGCCGCACCGGCAGCCCGGCGAGCACGGTCGGGCACGAGGAAGAGCCCATCCGCGACCTCGGTCACCCGTCCGGCGGCGCGCTCCCGCGCCTCGCGCGCCTGACCGAGCGTGAGTCCTGACCACCACGCGAAGTCGGCGACACCCGCGGGGCCGTGTCCGGTGACGTACCGCACGAAGAGCTCGGCGAGCGGGTCGTCGGGCTGCGCGTGCTCGCGGATGTGGTCCGCCACCAGGACGAAGCGCTGCTCGCGCGTCACTCCGTCTCGGGCGACGACGGGGCCCTGGCAGATGAGCCCGTCGATCGTCAGCACGAACAGCAGGTGCAGCCCGCGCTGACCGGTCGGATCGATGCCGACGTCCTCGAGGGTCTCGAAGATCTCCGCGCGCGTACGGCCGCCGTCGTGCAGCGCGGGGGTCAGAGCCCGCACCGCGCGGGCGACCATGTCGTCGTCGATGCCGAGGTCGCGGTGCCGGCCCGCCGCCTGCTGCCGCTGCCGGGCGGCCGTGACCGAGAGCACCCAGCCGAGGTCGCGCGCCGGGATGGTGTGCAGCGTGCCGCGCATCGGCCACGCCCGCACGATGTCCCCCGCGTCGAACGCCCGGTCCAGGTCGCTGAGACCCGGCCGGCCCCGCGTGCGGGAGGCGAGCGCCCATCGCCCCGCGGTGAAGTCCTGGCTCTGCACCGCGAGCATGTGCTGCGCGGCATCCGACACCGTGCGCGCCGGCGCGGTGAGACGGTGGGATCGCAGACGCTCGGCCAGCAGGGTCGCGGTCTTCATGCCCCCATCATGCCGGTCGCGACCGACATGGTGCACTCGCGCACGTCAGGCGTACAGAGTCACCTCGCGGCGCGCGGGGAGCACGACGGGATGAGAGCCGGCCATGACCTCGAGCACGCGGATCACCTGGCACGAGTACCCGTACTCGTTGTCGTACCAGACGTAGAGCACGACATCGCGGTCGTTCGCGATCGTGGCCAGACCGTCGACGATGCCGGCGCGGTGCGATCCGACGAAATCGGTGGACACGACCTCGGGGCTCTCGACGTAGTCGATCTGCTGGCGCAGCTTCGAGTGCAGCGAGACGCGCCTCAGGTAGTCGTTGAGCTCGTCCTTGACGGCCGGGCGCTCGAGGCTGAGGTGCAGGACCGCGAGCGACACGTCGGGGGTGGGCACCCGGATGGCGGAACCCGTGAGCTTGCCCTCCAGCTCCGGCAGCGCACGGGCCACTGCCTTCGCCGCGCCGGTCTCGGTGATGACCATGTTCAGCACGGCGGAGCGGCCGCGACGGTCGCCGCTGTGGAAGTTGTCGATGAGGTTCTGGTCGTTGGTGAACGAATGCACCGTCTCGACGTGGCCGCGGGCGATGCCGTACGCCTCGTCGATCGCCTTCAGCACGGGCGTGATCGCGTTGGTCGTGCAGGATGCCGCGGTGATGATGCGGTCGTCGGGTCCGATGGTCGAGTCGTTGATGCCGTGCACGATGTTCTTCAGCGCGCCCTTGCCCGGAGCCGTGAGCAGCACACGGGCGACTCCGGTCGACTCCAGATGACGGCTGAGCCCGGCCTCATCGCGCCAGCGGCCGGTGTTGTCGACCACGATCGCGTCATGGATCCCGTAGGACGTGTAGTCGATGGATGCTGGGTCGTCGGAGTAGATCACCTGGATGCGGGTGCCGTTGGCGATGATCTGCGAAGCCTCCTCGTCGACCGTCACGGATCCGGCGAACCGGCCGTGCACGGAATCGCGCAGCAGCAGCGATGCGCGCTTGGTGAGGTCGTCGTCCGATCCGCGGCGCACGACGATCGCGCGCAGTCGCAGACCGCTGCCGCCGCCCGTGTGAGCGATCAGGATGCGGGCGAGCAGACGCCCGATCCGCCCGAAGCCGTAGAGCACGACGTCGGTGGGTGCGGCGGCCACGGCGCCCACCGCGGGCGCGAGCGCCTGCGCGAGATACGCGTCGAGGGACTCGCCGCTCTCGGCATGTCCGGAGACCAGCCGCGCCACGTCGAGAGATGAGGCGCCGGGGGCCAGGGCGTGAACGGCTTCGAGAACCGCAAGGGTGTCGTCGAGCGCGAGCTGCTCGTGGCCCAGCTGGGCGACACGCTCGTGCACCTCGACGAGCCCCGTGGCGGAGAGCCCGAGCAGCCGGTGACCGTGGAGCGAGGTCACCACGTCGTTGTCGCGGCGGAGCGCGCCGATGAGCGGGATCATCCGCTCGGCCAGCTCCTCCCGTGCCGTCCAGTCGTCGAGGGGTGCGCCGGAATCGTTCATCTGCGTCCTTGCATGTGTGAGCGCGCCGAGATCTCCGGCGCGCGAGCTTGCCGGTGAGGTTCGGGGGATACCACCAGCGTACGCGCCGCGAGGTGCGGCATCCGAATCGCGGGTCATTCGCCGCCGCCATCACCGCCGCCGAGCGGTTCACCGGCCGGTCAGGGAATCCTGCAAGCATCGAACACGTTCTCCCCGTCGAACCTCTCGAAAGGCACGCCCATGTCGGACCGCACCCGCCCGTCGGCGTGGCCGCCCCTCCTCATCGCGATCGCACTCGAGGTCTCGGCGACTCTCGCTCTGCGCGCAGCCGAGGGCTTCACGCATCCGTTCTGGCTCATCGTGGTCGTGATCGGTTACAGCGGTTCGCTCTGGCTGCTGTCGATCGTCCTGGACCGCGGGATGCCGGTGGGTGTGGCCTACGGCATCTGGTCGGCGATCGGTGTGGTGCTGACTGCCGTGCTCGGCACCGTCCTGTTCGGCGAGACTCTCGGCGCCGTGCAGATCCTCGGGGTCGGCGTGATCGTGGTCGGCGTGCTACTGGTCGAGCTGGGATCCCATAAACGGGAGCCGGTAGTCGAGGTCGCGTCATGACGTGGCTGCTGCTCGCCCTAGCGATCGCGAGCGAGGTCACCGCGACTCTCAGCCTCCGCGCCTCGGAGGGTCTGCGCCGCAGGCGGTGGATCCCCGTGATCGTCGTCGGCTACCTCGCCGCCTTCACACTGCTGGGCACGATCCTCGCCCTGGGGATGCCGGTCGGTGTCGCGTACGGCATCTGGGCCGCCGCCGGCGTCGCCCTCACCGCCGTGCTCGGTCGGCTGATCTTCAAGGACCACTTCTCGCTGCTGATGGGCATCGGGGTGGCGCTCATCGCCGCCGGCGTCGCGATGATCGAGTTCGGCGGCGGGCACTGAGAAGCGAGAACTCGGCTCCTCGGAGATCCGTGCGTCAGCGCTCGGCGGGTCAGAACTCCGCCGAGAACGCCCCGTCCGATTTCAGCAGCTGCCCCGAGATCCAGCGTCCCTCGTCGGACACCAGGAACTCCACCACGGCGGCCACATCGGCCGGCGTGCCGAGTCGACCGAGCGGCGTCATTCCGCCCAGACCCGTTCGGGTGTCGTCGTCCATCCAGCCCGTGTCGATCGGCCCGGGGTTCAGCACGTTCGCCGAGATCCCCCGCGGGCCGAACTCCCGCGCCGCGGAGATCACGATGCGGTCCAGAGCGCCCTTGGACGCGCCGTACGGCAGGTTTCCGGTGACGTGGTCGCTGGTGAGCGCGACGATCGCTCCACCCGTGTCGCCGATCTGACGCGCGAACGCCGCGATCAGCAGCAGGCTCGCCCGTGCGTTGACCGCGACGTGTCGGTCGAAGCTCTCGGCCGTCGTGTCGAGGATCCCGGACTCCACGTCATGGGCATGGCTCAGAATGAGCGCGGAGATCGTGCCGTGCTCCCGGGTCACCGCGTCGATCAGCGCCTCCGGCCCGTCGGCGGTCGAGAGGTCGGCGGGGTGATCGGCGTCGTGCAGGTCGCTGTTGACGACGGTCCAGCCCGCGGCGCGCAGACGCGGGACGATTCCTGCTGCGATGCTGTTCGCGCGCGCGGCTCCGGTGATCAGTGCGAGAGGCATCCGACCACGCTAACGGATGCCAGAGGCGTCAGAACCCGAGGCACATGACCGCGAGCCCGGCGGCCATCGCCCAGGCCTCGGTCGTCAGCAGACGCGCGGTGCGTCCGTGGTGCACCGGCTCGAGGAACCACTCCGCCACGACGGTCCACAGCACGACGCCGATCACCCCGACGACGACGACCACCGAGAGGAGACCCGACATGCCGTGACCGTGACCGTGACCGGTCGACGCCACCGCCTCGCCCGTCGACGCGGTCTCGAACGCGCAGAGCGCCATCACGAGCGAGACCAGTGCGCGGTGGCAGCAGGTGGCCGCGGCGGGCGTGCCACGCACCCCCATCGTGCCGATCATCGCCGAGACCAGCAGTGCGGCGCCGAGGATCAAGCCGGTGCCGGGTGCACCGTCGCTCACCGCCACCAGCAGCATCGCGACCGCCATCACGAGCGCCGATTGCTTTCCCTGCCAGGGAACGGCGCGCCACGCCGCCACACAGGCCGCGGCTGAGACGATCGCTGCCGCGGCCATCAGCCACGGCGCCGCCGGCAGAAGATGTTCCACTCGCGAAGTCTATTTACCGGCGGTGCGCCTCAGGCGTGAGCCACGATCGCGTCGCGCAGGATGCCGTCGGCAGCGGGGAGCACGCATCCGCGCGAAGTCGGGTGCGGTTAGCCTGAGGGGGTGACCGAGACCATCCACGCCCGCGCCGCCCTGCTCGACATGGACGGCACGCTTGTCGACTCGACCGCCGTGGTCGAGCGGCTCTGGCTCGCCTGGGCGGAGCCCCACGGGCTCGATCCGCAAACAGTTTTGAGCGTCGTGCACGGGCGCCAGGGACATCAGAGCATGGCGATCATGCTTCCGGAGCGCGACCATGCCATCAACCTCAGCGAGAACGACACCATGCTGGCGACGGAGACCGATGACACCGAAGGCGTGATCGAGATCGCAGGCGCTGCTGCATTCCTCGGCTCTCTGCTCCCCCACCCGCACGCCATCGTGACCTCGGCAAACGTTCCGCTCATGACGGCACGGATGATGGCAGCCGGGCTCACCGTGCCCGCCGTCGCCGTGACCGCGGAGAGCGTCTCCGCATCCAAGCCGGACCCGGAGGGCTTCCTGCTCGGCGCCGAGCTCCTTGGGATCGCGCCATCCGATTGCCTCGTCTTCGAGGATTCGGGCGCGGGTATCCAGGCAGGCCTCGCCGCCGGGATGCGTGTTGTCGGTGTCGGGAGGCATGCGCTCGCGCATCGTCCGACGTACTTCGTCGAGGACCTCACGCAGGTCGCCGTCGCCCCTGCTGTCGATGGTTTCGTGCTCACGATCCGTTGAGGCCCAAAGCCCCGACTGGTTCCGGACGACGTTCGCGGTGCGCGCTGCCGACTTCTCAGCGTCTCACCGAGTGCGGAGGCCGTCCAGCGCGACCGTGAGCACATCCCGGGCGAGGGCGTCGGCGTCTTCCGCGCCGCCCGGCCGGTACCACTCGACGAGCGAGTTGACCATGCCGAAGAGCAGTCGGGTCGCGACCGAGGCGTCGACGTCTGGGCGGACGGCGCCGTCCTCCTGCGCGGCCCGGACGATGCCGGTGACCTCCTGGTCGAAGGCGCGGCGGCGTTCGAGTGCCCGCCGTTCGACCTCGCTGTTGCCCCGCACCCTCAGCAGCAGCGTCACGGACGGCAAGTGCGCGGCGAGCACGCGCACGGCACCCTGCAGCACGGCGGCGAGGCGCTCCCCCGGGACGACGGTGCGCGTGTCGGTGAGCACGCCCTCGAGGCCGTCGAGCGCTTCGCCCAGCGCGGTCTCGAGGATCTCCTCCTTGGAGGAGAAGTGGTGGTAGAGCGCCGCCTTCGACAGTCCCAGCCGGGTCGCGAGCGCGGCGACCGAGGTGGCGTCGTAGCCGGACTCGTTGAAGACGGCGACGGCGGCGTCGAGCAGTCCGCGCCGATCGAACCCGGGGCGCCCGCGCCGCGCCGCGCCGTTCTCCGTCTGACTCACAGCCCCAGTCTGGCAGTCGCCCGCTGTTCCCGTGGCAGCTGTCGTGGGTTCGGGGCCGCTGAAGCCGCAGCAACTGCCACGGGAGCGGAGCAGGCGTCAGGCGAAGTCCTCGAAGATCAGCGTGGTCCGCGTCGAGCGGATCGAGGGGATCGCCTGGATGTCCTCGAGCACGATGCGCCGCAGATCTCGCGCGTCGTTGGCACGCACGAGGAGGATCACGTCGAAGTCTCCGCCGACGAGTGCCATGTGCTCGATCTCGGGGATCCTGCGCAGCCGATCCCGCACGTCCTGCCAGGTCGCCTGTTCGATCGCGAGGGTCACATAGGCGCTCGCATGGTGCCCCAGAAGCACCGGATCGGTGCGCACCGAGTAGCCGGTGATGACCCCGGCATCCGTGAGTCGCTTGATGCGGGCGTGCGCGCCGGCGCGGGAGATGTGCACGGCCTCCGCGATCGCCGTCATCGATGAGCGGGCGTCGCGCCGGAGCTCGTCGAGGATCGCGCGGTCGGTGTCGTCCAGCGTCGTCATGGGAACCCCCTCGTTCGTCGTCGACATTCTGACACTTCGATCTCGAATACGGCAATCCGACACGGTTCGTCCAGCATTCACCGCTGTCTCTTGGATGACTGTCACCGACGAGGCATGCTTGCCCCATCGAGTTCGGCAAGGAGGGCGGACGGATGCTGCACACGGAGATGCTCCCGCGAGACACCGCGGTACGACTGATCGACGAGAACGGCGAGCGCGTCATCGACGAGCACTACGCCCTTCCCGACACCGACACCCTGCTCCGCGCGTACCGGGGGCTCGTCGAAGGACGACGCATCAACGACCAGGCCGGCGCCCTGGTGCGTCAGGGCCGCCTCGCGGTCTACCCGTCATCGCACGGACAGGAGGCGTGCCAGGTCGGCGCCTCGCTGGTCCTCGGTGAGTCCGACTGGCTGTTCCCGACCTACCGCGACTCGGTCGCCGTCATCTCCCGCGGCGTCGAGCCGGCGGACGCGATGGTGCTCCTCAAGGGCGACTGGCACTCGGGCTACGACGTGCGCGCCCATCGGGTCGCTCCCCAGGCCACGCCCCTCGCCACGCAACTGCTGCATGCCGTCGGCTTCGCGCAGGCGGCGAAGCACCGCGGCGAGGACACGGTCGTGCTCGCGCTCTGCGGCGACGGGGCCACGAGCGAGGGCGATTTCCACGAGGCGATGAACTTCGCGGCGGTCTTCCACGTCCCCGTCGTGTTCTTCGTGCAGAACAACGAGTTCGCGATCTCGGTGCCGCTGTCCCGCCAGACGGCCGCGCCCTCGCTCGCACACAAGGCGATCGGGTACGGCATGCCGGGGCAGCGGGTCGACGGCAATGACGTGGCCGCCGTCCTCGCCGTGCTCGGCGAGGCTGTCGATCGCGCACGTACCGGCGGCGGACCCTCGCTGATCGAAGCGCACACCTACCGGATGCAGGCGCACACCAACGCCGACGACGACACGCGCTACCGCGAGCGCGACGAGGTGCAGGCGTGGATCGCCCGCGACCCCCTGCTCCGCCTGCGCGCGCATCTGACCGAGACGGGCGTGCTCGACGCGGAGGCCGAGGAGCGCTTCGCCGCCGGCGCCGAGGAGATCGCCGCCGCGATGCGCACGGCACTGAACACCGATGCCGACCTCGACCCCGAAGACCTCTTCCGGTTCGTGACCGATACCCGCTCGCCGCAGCTCGAGGAGCAGTGGCAGCTGCTGCGCGGCGAGATCGAACGATCGCAGCTCGCCGAGACGGAAAGCGCACACACCGGAGGTGCTCGATGACCATCGCCCCTGACGACGTGGACACCCGGACCGGTTCACCGGCTCGGGAGGTGGCGACCATGAGCATGGCCGCCGCGCTCAACCGGGCACTGGCGGACGCGATCGAGGCCGACCCGGATGTGGTCGTCTTCGGTGAGGACGTCGGCGCGCTCGGCGGCGTCTTCCGCATCACCGACGGGCTCACCGCCCGGTACGGCGAGGAACGCTGCTTCGACACCCCGCTCGCGGAATCGGGCATCGTCGGCACCGCCGTCGGCATGGCCATGAACGGCATGCGCCCGGTCGTCGAGCTGCAGTTCGACGCGTTCGCTCTCCCGGCCTTCGAGCAGGTGGTCAGTCACGTCGCGAAGCTCGGCAACCGCACCCGCGGGGGCATGCGGATGCCGCTGGTGATCCGCATCCCGTTCGGCGGCGGCATCGGCGGGGTCGAGCACCACTGCGATTCCTCCGAGGCCTACTACGCGCACACCCCGGGCCTCACCGTGGTCAGCCCCTCGACTCCCCAGGACGCGTACTCGCTGCTCCGCGCGGCCATCGCCTCGCCCGACCCGGTCGTCTTCCTCGAGCCGAAGAAGCTGTACTGGAGCAAGGGCGAGGTCGACACGTCGATCACGGCCGAGATCGGATCGGCCCGCATCGCGCGGGACGGCACCGACGTCACACTGCTGGCCTACGGCGCCGCGGTGCCGCTCGCGATGGAGGCCGCTGAAGCGGCAGCATCCGAGGGTCGCAGCGTGCAGGTGGTCGACGTGCGATCGCTCTCCCCGTTCGACGACGCGACCGTGACGGCCGCGGTGAAGTCCACCGGCCGGGCCGTCGTGATCGCGGAGGCTCCGGGCTACGCCTCCGTGGCCTCTGAGATCCAGGCGCGGGTGTTCGAGCGCTGCTTCGAGTTCCTCGAGGCGCCGGTGCGTCGCGTCACCGGCTTCGACGTGCCGTATGCCCCGCCGAAGCTCGAGCACTGGTATCTGCCCGACGTCGACCGCGTCCTCGACGCCATCGACACGCTGCACTGGGACGAGGAAGCATGAGCACGCCCACCGTGGGCACCGCGCAGGTGTTCCGACTTCCCGATCTCGGCGAGGGGCTGACCGAGGCAGGTCTCGTGCAGTGGCTCGTCGCCGTGGGCGACACCATCACGACCGATCAGCCGATCGCCGAGGTGGAGACCGCGAAGAGCATCGTCGAGCTCCCCTCGCCGTTCGCGGGTGTCGTGACCGCCCTGCACGGCACGGCCGGCGACACGATCGACGTCGGCTCTCCCGTGCTGGAGGTGGCGGATGCCGCGGCTGGCGCCGCTTCCGAACCCACCCCCGGCCCCACCTCCGGAGGTGCCGTGGAGCAGGAGGCCTACCGGGAGGAGGAGCGCGCCGGTTCGGGCAACGTGCTCATCGGCTACGGCACCAACGAGCGCGCAGCATCCGGGCGCCGCCGCCCCGCCGTCACCCCCGCGAAGCGCGGAGACTCGGCCGTCTCCCGGACGATCTCGCCCGCATCGCCCGAGCACGAGCCGATCGTCCGAGAAGCGGATGCCGGTCACCGCCGCCCGGTCGCCGTCCGCTCCCCACTGGTGCGGCGTCTGGCCCGCGACCTCGGTCTCGACGTGCACGCGATCACCGCGACCGGAGCCGACGGCGCCGTGACTCGCGCCGACGTGCTGCGCGCGGCGGTCGACAACGCCGTGGACGGCGCCGCCGCGCACCACACAGCCGCGAACACCACATCGAACGCTGCGTCGATCGGCGATGGCACCGGCGAGACCGTCGACGGGCTCGCGGTGCGCGCCCGCGAGCGGATGTCGCCGCTGCGCAAGGCTGTCAGCGCCAAGCTCACGCGCAGCCGGTCCGAGATCCCGGAGGCGACGGTCTGGGTCGACGTCGACGCGACCGCGCTGTGGAACCTCCGCGCCGAGATGGCACCCGAGGGAGTCAAGCCGCCGTCGATCACCGCCCTCCTCGCCCGCTTCGTACTCCTCGCCCTCGAGGACTACCCGATCCTCGCCTCGCGCCTGAGCGAGGATGCCGGTGAGCTGATCTCCTTCGACGGCGTGAACCTCGGCGTCGCGGCCGACACCGAGCGTGGGCTGATGGTCCCGGTGATCCCGGGTGCGCACACCCTCAGCGTGGAGCAGCTCGACAGCGCGTTGCGCGAAGTCGCGGCATCCGCCCGGTCGGGATCGATGCCGCCCGAGCGACTCCGCGGATCGACGTTCACCCTGAACAACTACGGCGGGCTCGGGGTGGACGGCTCCGCGGCGATCATCAACCACCCGGACGTCGCGATCCTCGGCATCGGCCGGATCATCGAGCGCCCCTGGGTCGTGGAGGGCGAGATCGTCGTCCGACGCATCGCCCAGCTCTCCCTGGTCTTCGACCACCGGGTCTGCGACGGAGGATACGCGGCCGGGTTCCTGCGTCGCGTGACCGAGCTCATCGAGCATCCGCTGCGCGCTTTCGGGAGGGTCTGATGGCGGAGGCGTTCCTCGTCGGCGGCGTCCGCACGCCGGTCGGTCGCTATGGCGGAGCACTCGCGGGCGTGCGCCCCGACGACCTCGCAGCCCTCGTGGTCCGCGAGGCGATCGCACGAACCGGCCTCCCGGACGACGCGATCGACGAGGTCATCCTCGGCGCGGCCAACCAGGCCGGCGAGGACAACCGCAACGTGGCGCGGATGGCGGTGCTCCTGTCGGGGCTCCCGGACAGCATCCCCGGGATCACGGTGAACCGGTTGTGCGCCTCGGGGATGTCGGCGATCGCGATGGCGGCGCAGGCGATCCGCGCGGGCGATGCCGACATCATGGTGGCGGGCGGCGTCGAGTCGATGACCCGCGCACCGTGGGTGCAGGCCAAGCCCGAGCGCGCGTGGGCGAAGCCCGGCGAGGCGTTCGACACCTCGATCGGCTGGCGCTTCGCCAATCCGCGGCTCACCGCTCGCGACAAGGCGACGTTCTCGATGCCGGAGACGGCCGAGGAGGTCGCCCGCCGCGAGGGCATCACCCGCGCCGACGCCGATGCGTTCGCCCTGCGCAGCCAGCAGCGTGCGGTCGCCGCGATCGACGCCGGACGGTTCGCCGCCGAGATCGTCGCGGTCCCGACGCGCGCCGGTGATGTCACGACGGACGAGGGCCCCCGACGGGACACCAGCCTGGAGGCCCTCGCCGGGCTCCGGCCGGTCGTCGCCGGCGGCGAGGTCGTCACCGCGGGCAACTCCAGCTCGCTCAACGATGGCTCGTCCGCGATCATCGTCGCGACTGCCGACGCCGTCCGACGGTACGGACTCGTGCCCCGGGCACGCATCGTCGCGGCGACGTCGGCGGGCCTGGCCCCCGAGATCATGGGCCTCGGGCCGGTGCCCGCGACCGAGAAGGCGCTCCAGCGCGCCGGTCTCGGCATCGCCGACATCGGGGCCGTCGAGCTGAACGAGGCCTTCGCGACGCAGTCGCTCGCGTCGATGCGTCGGCTCGGGATCGACCCGGAGCTCGTGAACCGCGACGGGGGCGCGATCGCCCTCGGACACCCGCTGGGATCGAGCGGATCCCGGCTCGTCGTCACCCTGCTGGGGCGCATGGAGCGCGAAGGCGTCGAACGCGGTCTCGCCACGATGTGCGTCGGTGTGGGACAGGGCGCCGCGATGATCGTGGAGCGGATCTCATGACAGTGCGGGTCGAGGAGCGAGCCGACCGGGTCGTCGCGACCCTGGATCGTCCGGAGAAGCGCAACGCCATCGATCAGGAGACCATCGACGCCCTGCACGACCTGTGCGCGCTGCTCGAGGAGAACCCGCGCACGCTCATCCTGACCGGCGCAACAGGTGTCTTCGCGGCCGGCGCCGACATCGCGCAGCTTCGGGAGCGCACGGCCGACGACGCGCGCCGAGGCATCAACGCGACCGCGTTCATCCGCGTCCGCGAACTGCCAATGCCGGTGATCGCGGCGATCGACGGATATGCGCTGGGCGGCGGCGCCGAGCTCGCCTATGCCGCCGACATCCGTATCGGCACCCCCGCGCTGCGGATCGGGAACCCCGAGACCGGGCTGGGGATCATGGCCGCGGCCGGAGCCGCCTGGCGTCTGCCCGAGATCGTCGGCGAGGCCAGGGCGAGTGAGCTCCTGCTCACCGGTCGCACGCTCGACGCCGACGAAGCCCTCGCCTGGGGGCTGGTCTCCGCACTGCACCACCCCGACGACCTGCTCACCGCGGCGCACGCCATCGCCGACCGGATCGCGGCGAACGACCCGCTCGCCACCCAGCACACCAAGCGGGCCCTGCGAACGCCGCGGGCCGGACACCCTGCGATCGAGCTCGAGCTGCAGGCCGAGCTGTTCGAGTCGCCGGAGAAGCACCGCCGGATGACGGCTTTCCTCGAGAGGCGGGCCGCGCGATGAACCCGACAGCAGAATCACCGGCGCGCGTCGGCGTCCTCGGCGGTGGGCGCATGGGCGCCGGGATCGCGCACGCCTTCCTGCTCGCGGGCGCCAGGGTGAGCGTGGTCGAGCGGGACGAGCCGAGCGCTCTCGCCGCAGCGGAGCGCATCGGCGACAGCATCCGTCGCTCCGTCGAGCGCGACCCGACTCTGGATGCCGGCGAACTGCGCGACCGCGTCGACTCCGGCACCGAGGTCGCGGTGTTCCGCGACTGCGACCTCATCATCGAGGCCGTGCCGGAGGACCGCAGGCTGAAGGACGACGCACTGCAGCGGGCAGAGGCGGCGATGCGCAGCGATGCGATCCTCGCGACCAACACCTCGTCGATCTCGATCGACGACCTCGCCCTCGGCCGGCAGCGCCCAGGCGCGTTCCTGGGGCTGCACTTCTTCAATCCCGTTCCGGCATCGGCGCTGGTCGAGATCGTCCGCGGTTCGACGACCGACGACGACGTCGTCGAGCGGGCCGCGGGGTGGGTCGACGCCCTCGGCAAGACGCCGATCGTCGTGAAGGACTCCCCCGGCTTCGCCTCATCGCGCCTCGGCGTGATGCTCGGTCTCGAGGCGATCCGGATGCTGGAGGAGGGCGTCGCGAGCGCCGCCGACATCGACGCGGCGATGACGCTCGGCTACCGGCATCCGACCGGTCCGCTGCGCACGACCGACATCGTCGGCCTCGACGTGCGGCTCGGCATCGCCGAAGAGCTGGCGGCTGCACTCGGCCCACGATTCGAACCACCCGCGCTGCTGCGCGCGATGGTCGCCGACGGAAAGCTCGGCCGCAAGAGCGGCGAAGGCTTCTACACCTGGAATGAGGAGACGCCATGACCGAGTACCTTCCGAGCTACGTCGAGGGATCCTGGTGGACCCCGGCCCTTCGACAGGCTCAGGGACCAATCACGGGCACCGAGGTGCGCGACGCGTCGACCGGCGAGGTCGTGACCCGGGTGAGCACCGACGGGCTCGATCTGGCCGCCGCGCTCGAGCACGCTCGCACGGTCGGGCAGGCCAGCCTGGGTGCGCTCACGTTCCACCAGCGCGCCGTGCTGCTGAAGAAGTTCGCGCTCGCTCTGACCGAGCGCAAGGAGGAGCTCTACGCTTTGTCCGCGCGGACCGGGGCGACGAAGACCGACTCCTGGGTGGACATCGACGGCGGCATCGGCGTGCTGTTCTCCTACTCCGGCAAGGGTCGCCGCGAGCTGCCGAACAGCAGGGTGCATGTCGACGGGCCGGTGGAGCCGCTCTCGAAGGACGGCTCGTTCCTGGGTCGGCACATCCACACGACGCTTCCCGGCGTGGCCGTGCAGATCAATGCCTTCAACTTCCCGGTGTGGGGGTCGCTCGAGAAGCTGGCCCCGGCCTTCCTCGCGGGCATGCCGACGCTCGTCAAGCCGGCGACGCCGACCGGCTACCTCGCCGAGGCGATGGTGCGGATCCTCGTCGAGTCGGGCCTTCTGCCGGATGGTTCGCTGCAGCTCGTCAGCGGCAGCGTTCCGACGCTGTTCGATCACCTGCGGCTCGGCGACATCGTCGGCTTCACCGGCAGCGCCTCGACGGCCGAGAGCCTGAAGGCCCACCCCGCGGTACAGACGGGCGGGGTGCGGTTCACCGCCGAGACCGACTCGATCAACGCCTCCGTGCTCGGCACGGACGCCGTGCAGGGCACGCCCGAGTTCGATGCCTACGTGCGCCAACTCGTGACGGAGATGACGACGAAGGCAGGCCAGAAGTGCACGGCGATCCGACGGGCCATCGTGCCAGCTGGATCGGCGGATGCTGTGATCGATGCGGTCCGCGTGCGGATCGCCGACAAGACGGTGCTGGGCGACCCGCGCGTCGAAGGCGTCACGATGGGGCCGCTGGCCTCCACCGCGCAGCGCGACGAGGTGCTCCGACAGGTCGGCAGGCTGCAGGATGCCGGTGGACGCATCGTCGTCGGATCGACCGACGCCCCCGAGGTGAGACGCGCCGACGGCAGCACGGGCGCGGTGGTGGACGGTGCGTTCGTCTCCCCCATCCTGCTGCGCTTCGACGACTCGCAGACCGAGGCTGCGCACGAGGTCGAGGCCTTCGGGCCGGTGTCGTCGCTGCTGACCTACGACACGATCGCCGAGGCCGCGGAGCTCGTGGGCCGCGGCGGCGGATCGCTGGTCACGAGCATCGCGACGCACGATCCGGTGCAGGCCGTCGACCTCGCCACCCGCATCGCCCCGTTCAACGGACGCATGCTGCTGCTCGACCGCGACGACTCCCGCTCCTCGACGGGGCACGGTTCCCCGCTCCCGAACCTCGTGCACGGTGGTCCCGGCCGTGCGGGTGGCGGCGAGGAGCTCGGCGGCATCCGTGCCGTGCTCCACCACATGCAGCGCACGGCCGTGCAGGGTTCGCCCGAGATGCTGACCGCTCTCACCGGCGTGTGGCATGCGGGCTCGGCGGCGCGGAGCGAGGGGCGGCATCCGTTCCGCAAGGCGCTCTCCGAGCTGCGCATCGGCGACCAGGTCGTGTCGGCGTCGCGCGAGGTGACGCTCGCCGACATCGAGACCTTCGCGCACTTCACCGGCGACACGTTCTATGCGCACATGGACGAGGAGGCCGCCGCCGCGAACCCGTTCTTCCCCGGGCGCGTCGCGCACGGCTACCTGCTCGTGTCCTGGGCGGCCGGGCTCTTCGTCGACCCCGAGCCCGGACCTGTGCTCGCGAACTCCGGCCTGGAGAACCTGCGCTTCGTCACCCCGGTGTCGCCGGGCGACGAGATCCGCGTCGAGCTCACCGCGAAGCAGATCACCCCGCGCGAGACCGACGAGTACGGCGAGGTGCGCTGGGACGCCGTCATCCGGAACCAGGACGATGAGATCGTCGCGACCTACGACGTGCTGACCCTCGTCAGCAAGGAACCGGCTGCGGTAGCGGTCCCGGCATGAGGGAGATGATGCGGCGCGATGCCGCGTCGGCCGCGCTCGGCATGGTCGTCGACCTCGACGAACCCGGCCGTTCCGTCGTGTCGATGCTGGTGCGGGACGACATGCTCAACGGCTTCGCCATCACGCACGGGGGCCTCGTGTTCGCGCTCGCGGACACGGCCTTCGCCCTCGCCTGCAATGAAGACGAACGCGTCACCGTCGCGGCGGGAGCGGACATCACGTTCCTGAAGTCGACGCACGCCGGACAGACCCTCACCGCGACGGCGATCCGACGCGTACGCTCCGGACGCACCGGTCTCTACGACGTCACGGTGACGGATGACATGGGGGACGTCGTCGCGGAGTTCCGCGGCCGCTCCGTCACGACGAACCGGCGCTAGACCGGCTCAGCCCTCCCCGACGAAGACATACTCCCGGCGAAGCGTTCCGTCTTCCGCGGTGATGCCGATGATGCTCGCCCCCTCCTCCGAGACCTCCCGGTCGGAGTGGAAGATCAGAAGGCGCCCGTCCCGGGTGGAGACCTCGTACTGATGGATTCCGGCCGAAACGATGCGCACGGACGTGCCCTCCGGGAACGCGGTCATCGCGCTCGACACCGGGTCGCCCACACCGACGTCCCCGGCACGGGGAAGAACGGAGCCGTCGGCCGGCGCGTCTCCGTACAGAGCGATGCTCCCGGCTCGGATCGCCGAGACGACGGTGGCCTCCTCCTTCGGCACGACCGAGAGTCGGGCGTTCCCGTCCGGGCTGACCAGCTGCCACTCGCCGAGCCCACCCTCGGGCTTCTCGACCTCGGCGCCGGGCGCCGCGGCGGCGACCGTCTCGATCTCCGCGCCGAGTTGCAGCGGGCCCACCCCGTCGAAACCGATCTGCCATTGGTTCCAGGGCGCGCTCGCGTCGACCTCGACCTCTTCGCGCTCGACAGGAGGATTCGCCGTGAGCTCGTCGACGAGTCGGTCGGCAGCATCCTGTGCGCGATCGGCCAACAGCTGCGCTGCCGCCGCCGTGTCGAGCGCCGGCTCTCCTTCGAAGGGGTGCCAGAACTCGACCAGCACATTCCCCACCGAAGCCACTCCGTAGTAGAAGCGGGTGTCTTCGCCGGTGTTCGAGCCGAAGTCGAGCACGAGTGCGCCTGCGATGGCGCGCACCCCCTCACCCTCGTCGATCACGGTGCTCGTGTAGGAGGACGCATGGCCGTCCAGAGTGAACTGCTCACATCCCGCTGCAGCCTCCGCGTAGTCGTCCATCCGGTTCTGAGCCTGCGTCTCATCGGCGAACTGGAGGACGTGGAACGATCCTCCCCGCTGGATGTCCGCGGCGTCCCCCGGCCACGTGATCGAGCGCGCGCCGATCGACCCCAGCGACGCCTCGGTGAGAAAGAGGACGCAGAGTTCCGGAGCCACCTGCGTGCCGAATCCGTCCGAGATCTGTACCAGCGACGCCGACGGCTCGCCGACGTCGGTGACACCCGGGATCGTGGCTGTGATCTCGTCCGCGGTGGGCAGGAACCAGTCCAGTTCGGCTCCGAAGAACTGCAGCGGTCCTGCGTACGGCTCCGGCGCCGGGGTCTGCGGTGCCGCGGACGAGGTCTCGGTCGGGGTCGGTTCGGGTTCCGGCGCGCAGGCGGACAGAGCGAGAAGCGACCCGACGGCGACGACGCCGATCACGGTCGTGGTGAGTGAACGCAGACGTGACATCGTGCCCTCCGGTGATGAACGTTCGTCGCGGAGCGACGCCCCTGAGCTGAGCGTAGAGCCCGCTCGCCCAGAGCAAACGCACCCCCGTGCATGTCGAGATCAGAATGATAAGGATCGCATGCCGACAGCCGTATACGGGCGGCGGGCGAACCGATCACCCGACGTGCACGGCGGACATCACGGTCGATGCCGCCGCCCGTGCTTCTGCGGCCGTCGCTGCGCCGAGTGCCGCCTTCGCCGCACGTCGACAGGTCCCCTGATCGGCCTCGGCGAGCGCCGCGGCCACCCGGCCGAGCGATCGTGCCGTCATCGACAGCGAGGTCACGCCGAGGCCGACGAGAACGGGAGCGAGCGCCGGGTCACCGCCGGCCTCGCCGCAGACCCCGACCGGCTTCCCCGCCGCACGCCCCGCATCACCGACCGCGCCGATCAGGCGCAGCACCGCCGGCTGCCACGGATCGTTCAGATCGCCGAGCTCGCTGAGCAGGCGGTCGGCCGCCAACGTGTACTGCGCGAGATCGTTGGTCCCGATGCTGACGAAGTCGACGATCTCGAACAACTCGACAGCCAGCACTGCGGCCGACGGCGTCTCGATCATGATCCCCACGCGGTCGAGACCCGCCGCACGACAACGATCCGCGAAGTCCCGCGCCTCCTCGACGGTCGCGACCATCGGAGCCATCACCTCCACCTGCGCCGATTCGGCGGCGGCGGCACGGGCGAGCGCCTCCAGCTGATCATCGAGGAGCTGCGGAGAGCGGCGAGCGATGCGCAGCCCTCGCACACCGAGAGCCGGATTGTCCTCGTGGTCCGCGTTGGCGAACGGCAGCGGCTTGTCGCTGCCCGCGTCGAGTGTGCGTACGACCACCTTGCGGCCGGGGAAGGCGGCGAGCACGCCGCGGTAGGCGTCGACCTGCTCGTCGACGCTCGGCGCCTCCGTCCGGTCCAGGAAGCAGAACTCGGTGCGGAAGAGTCCGACGCCTTCGGCGTGCGCGGACGCGGCAGTCGCAGCATCCGCCGCTCCGCCGACATTCGCGAGCAGAGGCACGGGATGGCCGTCTGCCAGCGCGCCGGAGCCGTCGAACGCGACGACGACGGCAGCCGCCCTCGCCTCAGCCACACGTTCAGCGGGAGGGTCCACCTCGACCGTTCCGCGCTCGCCGTCGACGAGGAGCAGCGACCCGGCGACCACTCCCGTGGCCCCGGTCGCGCCGACGACCGCCGGCAGCCCCAGGGACCGGGCGATGATCGCGGTGTGCGACGTCGGTCCGCCCTGCTCCGTGACGAGGCCCACGCACTGCCCGCCCTCGAGCGACGCCGTGTCGGCGGGCGCGAGATCTGTGGCGACGAGCACGAACGGCTCATCCCGTTCCGGCACGCCGGGCATGTCGACCTCGAGGATCTCGGCGATGATCCGATCCCGCACATCCCGGATGTCCGCGACGCGTTCCGCCATCCGGCCGCCGAGCGCGGCGAGCCCCTTCTCGTGCGCGGCCGCGGCCTCCCACACGGCTCGCGCGCCGCTGCGCCCCTTGGTCCGCACGAGTGCCGTCGCATCGGCGACGAGCTCCGGATCGGACGCGAGGAGCCGGGATGCGTCGAGGATCGCCCTCGCCTCTCCTGTGGCCTGAGCCGTGCGCGACCGCAGCTGATCCGCGACGGCCACGGCCGCCCACTCGATGGCGGAGACCTCGTCGGCACGGTTCTCGGGCGCGATCACCGCGGCCGCATCGGGTTCCGGAAGAGGAGGGGCGAGCAGCACAGCGGGTGCCGCGACCCGTCCGGCGCTCACTCCGCGCCCGCGGAGCACGCCGGACGCGATGGCGGCCGGCATCTCGGCGGGGCCGTCCGCCGCACCGGCGTGCAGCGAGGCAGAACCGGGCGATGCAGAGGCCGGCGCTTCCGAGGGCGCGGCGTCCGTGCCCTCGCCGAAGCCGTCGTCGAACAGCGCCACCACACGTTCCAGCGCCGCGTCGGCACCCGCGCCGCTGACGCTCACCTCGACGTCGTCGCCCTGCCGCGCACCGAGGATCAGCAGTCGCGACAGACTCGCCGCCGACGCCTCGGGGCCGTCGGGCAGCCGGCGCAGACGCACCTCGGCGCCTGCCGATGCCTCCGCGATCAGAGCGGCGGGGCGAGCATGGATGCCGAGCGCATTGCGCACCCGCACCCGGCGCACCAGCGCGTCGGAGGGCGGCGCGTCAGCCCGCACGTCTGTCGATGCGGGCTCGGGCTCTCCCAGCTGCCCGGTCTTCGCCCCGAGCGCGGCTCCGGCCTCCGCGGCGACGTCGTCGAGCGATCCGCCGGCCGCCGCCGACACCACCGCTGCGAGCAGGCCCTCGACGAACGGGGCTGGGGCGAGCGTCACGGGCACGTTGCTCACACGTAGCTCGAGGGCCAGTTCCGCGCTGAGCACCGCGGACCCGAGGTCCATCAGCACCAGCACGCCCTCGCAGTCGACAGCCAGCTCGTCGATCGCGCCCGCGACCGCGACCGCATCCGTCCCGAGGATCGGAGCGCCGTCGGGATCGGTACCTGCTCCCGCTGCGACCTCGACCCGCACGTTGCCGCCCTGGACCATCTGCAGGGCAAGCTCCAGCGCCGCCTCCCCGAGTCGAGCGCTGTGGGAGACGGCGACGATCCCGATCATCAGGAAGTGCCGGAGACCGCTGCGGCCAGCGTCTCGAAGAGGATCGTGGTGGAGGCCGAACCGGGATCGAGATGCCCGGCACTGCGTTCGCCGAGGTAGCTCGCACGGCCCTTGCGGGCGACGAGCGGCTCGGTCGCATCACGACCGGCGGCGGCAGCAGCAGCCGCCTTCTGCACCGCATCCGCGACCGATGATCCGTCGGCGAGAGCCGCATCCAGCGCGTCGACGGCCGGCGCCATGGCGTCGAACATCGTCTTGTCCCCCGCCTCGGCCTTGCCGCGGGCGACGATGCCGTCGAGGCCCGCCCGAAGCGCCGCGGCGAGCCCCGCGGCGTCGAGCTCGGACACGGCGCCTGCCGTCATCCCCATCCGCAGGAAGAACGTCCCGTACAGCGGACCGCTCGCGCCGCCCACCGAACTCACCAGGGTCATCCCGACCGATTTCAGCAGCTCGTCGACGGTGCCCGGTGCGCCGGAACCCAGCTTCTCGCCCACCGCATTCATACCGCGCGCCATGTTGGCTCCGTGGTCAGCGTCGCCGATCGCGGAGTCGAGCTCGGTGAGCCATTCTCGTTTCTCGGTGACGGCCGCCCCGAAACGGGTGATCCAGTCGACCAGGATGTCGGTTCCGATGGTGTCAGTCATACGTGCAGTCCTTCGTGGGTACGAGTTCAAGATTCTGTTCCGGTCGCGATATTCCAGGCATCCGGGGTCGATTCGGCTGGAATATCGCGACGGGAGCGAGGTGGGTGGGGTGGCGGGCGGCTCAGGCGCCCCAGCGCAGGCCGGGAGTGTTCACGGGGGCATCCCAGAGCCGCAGCAGCTCGTCGTCGGCCTTGAGCACCGTGACCGAGCATCCGGCCATGTCGAGCGAGGTGATGTAGTTACCGACGAGATTGCGAGCGATCTGCACGCCGGCCTTCTCGAGCAGAGCCGCGACCTCGGCGTACATCAGGTACAGCTCGATCTGCGGCGTCGCTCCCATGCCGTTGACCATGACGATGGCGGGACCGGCGAAGTCGATGTCGGCGAGGATCGGCTCGACCAACTGGCGGGCGATGTCGGATGCCGGCGCCAGCGGCTCCCGGTGCCGTCCCGGCTCGCCGTGGATGCCGATGCCGATCTCCATCTGGTCGTCGGGCAGGTCGAACGTCGGCTTGCCCGCGGCGGGCACCGTGCAGCTGGTGAGCGCCATGCCCATCGAGCGGCCTTGGCCGTTGATGCGCTTCGCGAGCTCGACGACCGCCGCGAGATCCTGGCCCTCCTCCGCCGCCGCGCCGACGAGCTTCTCGAGGAGCACCGTCAGCCCGACCCCTCGACGTCCGGCGGTGTAGAGCGAGTCCTGCACGGCGACGTCGTCGTCGACGACGACGGTTCCGACCTCGATGCCGTCCATCTCGGCGAGCTCGGCGGCCATCTCGAAGTTGAGCACGTCTCCGGTGTAGTTCTTCACGATGTGGAGCACGCCGGCTCCGCGGTCGACGGCCTTGGTCGCCGCCTGCACCCGGTCGGGGGTCGGCGAGGTGAAGACCTCGCCGGCAACGGCGGCATCCAGCATCCCCTCCCCGACGAATCCGCCGTGCAGCGGCTCGTGCCCGGATCCCCCACCGGAGACGATGGCGACCTTGCCCTGCGCCTTGGGCGTCGCGCGGGTGATGACGTGTGTCTCGAGATCGACCGAGAGCTCGGGGTGGGCGAGAGCCACGCCCTTCAGGGATTCGACGAGAACATCCTCGGGGGCGTTGATGAGCTTCTTCACCGTTCGATCTCCTTCGATCTGTCGTCTCCCGCGATGACTTTCGCGAAAATCCGAAAGCAATTCGTTAATGTCGAATATGCTCGGACCCGGTCGGGTTGTCAAGATCAATCCTGACGACCCACCATCAGCCGGCTCGACGATGCACCGGAAGGAGAAGAGACCTGTGATCCAAGCGATCGACCGCGCAGCGAAGATCCTCGAACTGCTCCAGGGCGCCCGCCATCTGGGCATCACCGACCTCTCCGCCGCCCTCGGCCTCCCACCGTCCACCGTGCACGGCATCGTGAAGTCGCTGCGCTCGCACGGACTCGTGGCGAAGGAACGCGGCGGTCAGCGGTACATGCTCGGCCCGACGCTGCTGCGGCTCAGCAACGTGTATCTCGACACGCTCGACGTGCGGGCGCGCGCCATGCGCTGGACACAGGAACTCGCCCGACGCACGAACCTCTCGGTCCGCCTCGGTGCCCCGCACTTCACCGACGTGCTGGTCATCCATCACAACCTGCGGCCCGACGACAGCCAGCAGATGCTGGAGACCGGCGTCGCGATCCCCGCCCACGCCTCAGCGATGGGAAAGGTACTGCTCGCCTACGACCTCGGCTTCCAGCGGAGCGTCTTCGAACAGCCGCTGCGCAGCCTCACCGGCGACACGGTCACCGACGTCGCCCGGCTCACTCTGGAGTTTCCGGTGATCGCGGAACGCGGCAGCGCGAGCGAGGTCGATGAGGCGGTGCTCGGGGAATCGTCGATCGCCGCCCCCATCGCCGATGCCTCGAACGACATCGTCGCCGCGGTGGCCGTGGTCATGCCCTCCTCTCAGGCCGCGGAGACCGACGCGGTGCTCGACGCTCTGCGCGAGACCGCCCGCAACATCTCGCGAGAGCTCGGGGCGACGTCGTGGCCGCCCCGCATCGCCCCTGCGGAGGACTGAGCACTCACGCGTTGCGAGATCAGCCAAGCACTGCGTCGGCCTGGCAGGGTCCTCAGCCGCGCCGGGCCGTCAACCGCGCAGGGCTAACGCGAGCGGGAGCACCTCGGTCGCACCCGCTTGGCGCAGCGCACGGGCGGCGACGGTCATGGTCCACCGGCTGTCGACCAGGTCGTCGACGAGCAGCACTGGGCCCGCGGGCACATCGAGGTGCTGGGCGCCGAACCGATCCCAGAGCCCCGCGAGCCGGAAGACGCTGTTGCCACCCGACTGCCCGGTCGGCCCACCGCTCACCGGCTCGAGTGCACCGAGGTACGGCAGCCGCCCGACTTCGGCAAGACCGCGGGCGAGGGAGTCGACCAGCAGCGGACGCGACCGTGACGGCAGCGCTACGATCGCCACGGGCCGCTCGGTCCACCCCCACCCGGCGAGCACCCGGACGCACGCCTGGAGCAGCTGCGGCGTCACCGCGGCATCCGTCGCACCCGCCGCGAACATCTCCCGCAGCGTGTTCCCCCATCCGAGATCCGTGAGGCGCGCGAGCGCCCGGCCCTCCCCCGCCTGTTCCTCGGCGGCGATGCGCCCCTTGACCGGCACGCCGAGCCGATCGGCGCCGGTGGGCCAGGCACGGCGCGGTTCGATCGGGACGCCCACCCGATCGAGCGACTCCGCCGCCTGACTGCTCGCCCCCACCCCGATCTCCTGCGGGAACCAGACGCCAGCGCAGTTGTCGCAGCGCCCGCAGGGCGCAGCCGTGGCATCATCGAGCGAGCGCTGCAGGAACTCCATGCGGCATCCGTCGGTCTGCTCGTACTCGATCATGTGCTGCTGCTCGGCGAGCCGCTCGGCCGCGATGCGCTCGTAGCGCTCGGCGTCATAGCTCCACGGCGCACCCGTCGCGACCCAGCCGCCCTGCACCCGCCGCACCGCCCCATCGACGTCGAGCACCTTCAGCAGCAATTCGAGCGGCGTGCGACGGATGTCGACCATCGCCTCGAGCGCCGGCGTCGAGATCGGCGCATCGCCGAGAGCGCCGATCACCCGCTCGGCGCGCTCGCGGTCGGGCATCGACGCGGTGGCGAAGTAGTGCCAGATGTCGCGGTCCTCGACGCCCGGCAGCAGCAGCACATCGGCGCTCTCGCTGGCGCGCCCGGCACGACCGACCTGTTGGTAGTACGCCACCGGCGAGGAAGGGGCGCCGAGATGCAGCACGAACCCCAGGTCGGGCTTGTCGAACCCCATGCCCAGCGCGCTGGTCGCGACGAGGGCTTTGACCTCGTTGCGCTTGAGCATCCCCTCGGACTCCTCGCGCTCCTCGGTGTCGGTCTGGCCGGTGTACGCCCGCACATCGTGGCCGTGGTCGCGCAGCAGCCGAGCGGTGTCGACGGCGGCGGCGACCGTCAATGTGTAGATGATGCCGGAGCCGGGAAGATCATCGAGATGGCTGAGCAGCCAGGCCAGGCGGCTCGCCGAATCGCGCAGCCTCAGCACCCCGAGGCGCAGCGAGGTGCGGGCGAGCGGCCCGCGGATCGTGAGCACCGGCGCGGCACCGTCCCCCGTTCCCTCGGTCAGGCTGCCGAGCTGCTCCGCGACGTCGGCGACGACCCGGCTGTTGGCGGTCGCGGTGGTCGCGAGCACGGGCACGTCGGCCGGCATCTGCGCGATGAGGTCGCGCAGCCGCCGGTAGTCGGGACGGAAGTCGTGCCCCCAGTCGCTGATGCAGTGCGCCTCGTCGACCACCAGCATCCCGATCCGCCGGACGAGCGCCGGAAGCTGCTGCTCGCGGAACGCCGGATTGTTGAGCCGCTCCGGCGAGACGAGCAGCACGTCGACCTCATCGCGATCGAGCTGCGCGAGCACGTCGGACCACTCGTGGGCGTTGGTCGAGTTGATCGCGACCGCGCGCACCCCGGCGCGCTCGGCGGCGGCGATCTGGTCGCGCATGAGCGCCAGCAACGGTGACACGAGCACGGTGGGGCCGGCTCCCTGCCGCCGCAGCAACAGGGTCGCGACGAAGTAGACGGCGGACTTGCCCCAGCCCGTACGCTGCACCACGAGCGCGCGACGGCGCCCTTCGACTAGCGCCTCGATCGCCTCGTACTGTCCGTCGTGGAAGTCGGCGTCGGGGCGGCCGACGAGCTCGCGGAGTGCGGCGAGCGCGGCCTCGCGGGTGTCGGCGGGAGCTGCGGTGGTCATGCCCCCACTCTGCCTCACGCCACCGACACGTCGTCCGGCCCATCCACAGGTTCGACGACCCGCGACGGTCGGAGCGTCGTCTAGCGTGAAGGGATGATCACCCGTGAACTCGCCGTCGAGCTGCGCGAAGCCGGCCTCGGCTGGCACCCCGCCGAGGGCGACCGCTTCCAGCTCGACCTGCCGAACGAGGTGGAGCTCGAAGCCGAGGCCGACGTCTTCACGGTCAGCGAGATGACGATCGAGGCCCGCCAGACGCCGAGCGGCACCGACCTGGCGTTCAACGGCACCACCGAGTGGGCGCTCGATGCGGTCACCCTCGCCGACGCGGTGTGGCTGCCGCGCGAGGATCAGCTCCGCGACCTGCTGCGCGGCACCTTCCGCTCCCTCGTGAGACTCGAGGACACCTTCCGCGTGGAGATCGAGATCGCCGAGGAGACACTGGCGTACGAGCATCCGGATCCCGCCGAGGCCTACGGTCGCGCGCTGCTGGAACTGATCTCCCGCTCGAACTGACCCCCGTCTTGAGGAACCCCGTCGTTCTGTGTCAGAATAACCTAACGATCGGTCAGTAAAGATGCTGAATGAGGAGCGACGATGACCAGCCCCGCAGACCTCTCCCTCGTCCCGAGCGAGATCTCGGACGAGGAGCGCGTGTTCGACGAGCTCATCGCGAACGAGCAGCGCATCGAACCCCGCGACTGGATGCCGGAGGCGTATCGCAAGACGCTGATCCGGCAGATCTCCCAGCACGCGCACTCCGAGATCATCGGGATGCAGCCCGAGGGCAACTGGATCACCCGCGCACCGAGCCTCAAGCGCAAGGCGATCCTGATGGCGAAGGTGCAGGACGAGGCAGGACACGGGCTGTACCTGTACTCCGCTGCCCAGACCCTCGGCATCACCCGCGACGAGATGATGGATCAGCTCATCAGCGGCAAGGCCAAGTACTCCTCGATCTTCAATTACCCCACCCCGACCTGGGCCGACATGGGCGCGATCGGCTGGCTCGTCGACGGTGCCGCGATCGTGAACCAGGTGCCGCTGTGCCGCGCATCGTACGGTCCGTACGGCCGCGCCATGGTGCGCGTGTGCAAGGAGGAGTCCTTTCACCAGCGCCAGGGTTTCGAGATCCTGCTCTCGCTGATGCAGGGTTCCGAAGAACAGCGCCAGATGGCGCAGGATGCCGTGAACCGCTGGTACTGGCCGAGCCTGGCGATGTTCGGCCCGCCCGACGAGCAGTCGCCGAACTCCGCGCAGTCGATGAAGTGGAAGATCAAGCGCTTCTCGAACGACGACCTGCGCCAGCGTTTCGTCGGGATGCTGGTGCCGCAGGCCGAGATCCTCGGCGTCACACTCCCCGATCCCGATCTGCACTTCGACGAGGAGACCGGTCAATACGCCATCGGCGAGATCGACTGGGACGAGTTCTTCGAGGTGCTGCGCGGCAACGGTCCGTGCAACGCCGAGCGTCTCGAGCGCCGGCGCACCGCGCACGACGACGGCGCCTGGGTGCGTGAGGCCGCGGCGGAGTATGCCCGTAAGCAAGCCCTCAAGACGAAGGCGGTCGCGTGATGGCCTCGCCCGGCGCTGACGAGCGTGAACCGTGGCCCCTGTGGGAGGTCTTCGTCCGCGCGAACCGTGGACTGAGCCACGTGCACGTGGGCTCGCTACACGCCCCGGACGCCGAGATGGCGATCCGCAACGCCCGCGACCTGTACACGCGGCGCGGCGAGGGCGTGTCGATCTGGGCGGTGCCGGCCGACGCGATCACCACGAGCGACCCCGACGCGAAGGGCGCCTACTTCGAGAGCCCCGCGGGCAAGAACTACCGGCACGCCGTCTACTACACGGCGTCCGAGGGGGTGCCGCACCTGTGACCCTTCGACAAGCTCAGGGACCCACCGAGGATGCCGACGTACATGGCGACGTCTCCGTCGACGCGCTCCAGCTCAGCGCCGAGCTCTCGGGCACGGGCGCCACGGCCGATTCGGCTGACATCGCCGAATACGCGCTCCGCCTCGGCGACGATGCACTGATCCTGTCGCAGCAGCTCGGTGAATGGATCTCCCGCGCACCCGAGCTCGAAGAGGACGTCGCTCTCGGCAACATTGCGCTCGACCTGCTCGGACACGCCCGCTCGTTCCTCCACTACGCCGGTTCCTACGACGGCCGCAGCGAAGACGATCTGGCGTTCTTCCGCGACGAGCCGGAGTTCCGGTGCGCCTGGATCGTGCAGCAGCCCAACGGCGACTTCGCTCAGACCATCGCCCGGCAGTTCGTCGTGTCGACGTACATGTTCGAGCTCTATTCGGCGCTTCGGGCGAGCAGCGATGAGACGTTCGCGGCCATCGCGGAGAAGTCCCTCAAGGAGGTCGACTATCACCGGGATCACGCCGTGCAGTGGATGCTGCGCCTTGCCGGAGGCACCGAGGAATCGCGATCGCGCATCACCCGCGCCGTCGGCGACGTCTGGCCCTACGTCGATGAGCTGTTCCGGGACGACGACCTGATCGAACGGCTCGGAGCCGCGGCGGCTCGTCTCTCGACACTTCGCGCGGGGTTCGACGCCGTCGTCGACACGGTGTTCGGCGAGGCCGACCTGTCGGTTCCGGCCGTGGCCGCCTCGTCAGCCGGCGGGCGTCGCGGCGCGCACGCCACTCCCCTCGGCCATATCCTCGCCGAGATGCAGGTGCTCGCGCGCCGGCATCCGGGGGCATCATGGTGACCCTTCGTCAGGCTCAGGGACCGGAAGGGACTCAGGCTCAGGGACCGGTTCGATCGCGCGCCTGGCGGATCGCGGCCTCCGTGCCCGATCCCGAGGTGCCGGTGCTCACGATCGAAGACCTCGGGGTGCTCCGTGCCGTCGAGGCCGACGGCGACCGTGTGCGCGTCGACATCACGCCCACCTACAGCGGATGCCCCGCGATGGACACGATCCGCGACGACGTGATCATGTCGTTGACGGCGGCGGGCTTCGCCGATGTCGAGGTTCGTCTCGTCCTCTCCCCCGCCTGGACGACGGACTGGATGTCGGATGCCGGCAAGCAGAAGCTGACCGAGTACGGCATCGCCCCGCCCTCCGGGCGCGCGGCCGTCTCGTCCGGGCCCATCCGCTTGGCGATCAGCGTGCGCTGCCCGCGGTGCGGCTCGCTCGACACTCGCGAGACCTCTCGATTCGGCTCGACCTCGTGCAAGTCGCTCTTCGAATGCCGCGCATGCCTCGAACCCTTCGACCACTTCAAGGTGCACTGATGTCGCTGTTCACATCTCCCCGGGTCGCAGCCGCGGCATCCGTCCCTCCGCGTCGCGCCGTCGGTGAGCGCAAGCGGGCGCGTTTCCACACGCTCGCGGTGGAGGACGTGCGTCCGCTCACCGACGATGCGGTCGAGGTGACCTTCACGGTGCCTGCGGAGCTCGCCGACGAATACGACCACCTGCCGGGGCAGTACGTCGCTCTGCGAACAACTCTCGACGGCACCGAGGTGCGCCGGTCGTATTCGCTGTGCCGCGCTCCCGAGCACCGCACCGACGGACAGCCCACACGCCTGAGCGTCGCGGTCAAGCGCGACGAGGGCGGCCTGTTCTCCACGTGGGCGCAGACCGGCCTGCACCCGGGCTTCGAGATCGACGTGATGAGTCCGCAGGGGACGTTCACCTCGGGACTCGACGACCTCGATCACGCGCACGTGGTCGGCATCGCCGCGGGCTCCGGCATCACACCGCTGATGGCTCTCGCGCACACGGTGCTCACCCGCTCGACGACCTCGCGATTCACCCTGCTGTACACGAACCGCTCGACGCTTGACGTGATGTTCCTCGAGGACCTTGCCGACCTCAAGGACCGCTTCCCGACGCGCGTGACGCTCCACCACGTGCTCTCGCGCGAGCAGCGCACGGCGCCGGTGCTGTCCGGGCGGATCGATGAGGACAAGCTCCGGACGATCTTCGGCACGCTCATCGACCCGGCAGACGTGGACGAGTGGTTCCTGTGCGGACCGCTCGCGCTCGTCGACCTGTGCCGCGAGGTGCTCGCCGACGTCGGTGTCGCGCGTGAGCACATCCGCTTCGAACTGTTCACGACGGGTGACGAGCCGCTGCGTACCGCTCGACCGGTCGCTGTGCGCGCCGGTTCGAAGACGTTCCGCATCGAGGTGAACCTCGACGGTGTCTCGTCCACGGTGGAGAGTCCGGTCGACGCGCACGAGTCGGTGCTGAACGCGGCGCTGCGGGTGCGGCCTGATGCGCCCTTCGCCTGCGCCGGCGGCGTGTGCGGCACCTGCCGCGCTCGCGTGATCGAGGGCAGCGTGACGATGACCGAGAACTACGCCTTGGAGCCCGATGAGCTCGAGCGCGGCTACGTGCTCACCTGCCAGTCCCATCCCACCAGCGACCGCGTGGTCGTCGACTACGACGTGTGACCGGAGCCCTGACAGGCCCGGTCCCTGAGCTTGACGAAGGGTCCCGGAAGTAATCTCATGATCGATCTCACCATCGCCGATGATGTCGCGAGCATCGTCCTGAACGCCCCGGCGAAGCTCAATTCTCTCGACGAACAGGCGCTTCGCGACCTGGGTGCCGCGTACGACGATGCCGAGGCAGCCGACGTGCGCGCCCTCGTTCTGCGCGGCGAGGGCAGGGCGTTCTGCGCCGGCCGCGACATCTCCGGCGTTGACCCGCGCGACGACGACGTGATGGGCTACCTCGGCGGACTCGTCTCGCCGCTGCTGCAACGCATGTCGCGCTTCCCCGCGCCCACGTTCGCCGTGGCGCACGGCGCGTGCCTCGGCGTCGGGCTGGGGCTGCTGATCGCCACCGATGTGGTCTACGTCGGGGAATCCGCGAAAATCGGCTCCCCGTTCGCCGCGCTCGGAGCCACGCTCGACTCCGGCGGGCACGCGCTCTTCCTCGACCGGCTCGGTGCCCACAAGACGCTCGACCTCATTTACACGGGCCGCCTGATGACCGGAGCCGAAGCCGTGGCATCCGGGCTCTTCTCGCGGGTCTTCCCTGACGACGAGGTCGTCACCGCGACGACGGATGCCGCCGCCACCGCAGCCCACGGAGCCACGGCCGCCTTCCTCGCCAGCAAGCAGCTGGTGGCGCGGATCCGCGACGAGCGCCTGACGCTGTGGGAATCCGTCGACATCGAGAACGCCGCGCAGGCCGCGCTCTGCGACACGGACGACTACCGCGAGGGCTTCGCCGCGTTCCAGCAGAAGCGGAAGCCGGAGTTCCAGGGCCGCTGACGACCCCTGCTCCCGTGGCAGTTCGTGTGGGTTCACCGCCGGCGAAGCCGCACGAACTGCCACGGGAGCGATAGGTCCGGCTCAGGAGCGGCGGATCACGGGGCGGTCGAGGTCGCGGTAGTCGACGAGGATCGTGGCACGATCGACCGGTCGGCATTCGGCCAGGTACCGCTCCTGCCCTCCGATGTAGCGCGCATTCTCGGCGGCCAGCGGTTCGGGCGGAGACCCGTCCCGCAGTGACATGCGGCGAACGGATTCCACGAACGGGACGTCCAGGAAGACCGACATGTCCCAGACGTCGATCAGTTCCGGACGGTGCAGGAAGATGCCGTCGACGAGCAGGATGCTCCCCCGCGGAACGTCGACGCGGGGACCGGTGAGGACTCGGTCGGAGTCGACGTCGTGGGCCGCGGGCAGGTATGTGCCGTGACCGCGGCGGAACGGATCGACGACCTCCCGGCGGAAGACGTCGTAGTCGTACGAGTCGAGCCAGAATCCTTCGGGAGAGTCTCTGCCCCGGCGATAGCGGCGGGACCGGACGTCGTGGAAGCCGTCGATCGAGACCCGCACGGCGGCCGGTATCAGGGCGGCCAGCTCGTCGGCCAGCACCGTCTTGCCGGATCCGTCGACGCCGTCGATCCCGACGATGACATTCCGGCCGTCCGGCTCGGGGGTCGGCATCGACGCCCACAGTTCGTCGAGGAACTCGGTCCGCTGCTCGGCCATCACTCCGCCTCTCGTCAAGACCTCCGATCGTGCCACACCCGCCATGTCCGAGGTCGGTGCGACAATGCGAGGATGAAGCTCTCGGAGCTCGTCTCCACCACCGAAGAGGTCGCCGCCACGTCGTCGCGACTGGCGAAGATCGATGCCCTCGCGCGGTTGCTGGCCACAGCGGAGCCCGACGAGATCGCACCCCTCGTGGGGCTACTGCTCGCGTCGCCGCGCCAAGGACGTCTCGGGGTCGGCTGGCGAGGGATCGCTGCTCTCGACGTCACGCATGCGGCCGATTCGAGTCTGACCATCGCCGACGTGGATGAATCCCTCGATGCTCTGGCTGCGGCATCCGGCGCCGGATCGGCAGCCTCGCGCAGCAGCATCCTCGGCGGCCTCGCCGCTCGCGCGACCGTTGACGAGTGGGACTTCCTGACCCGCGCCATGCTCGGCGAACTCCGCACGGGTGCCCTCGGCGGCGTGGTGCTCGACGCGATCGCCCGAGCTTCCGACCGGGCGGCGGCCACCGTCCGGCGCGCCGCCATGCTGTCCGGCGACCTCGGCGTCACCGCGCAGTTGGCGCTCACGGGCAGCATCGAAGAGCTCGAAGCCGTGGGGCTGCAGGTCGGCCGTCCCGTGCTGCCGATGCTGGCTGCGACCGCCGCGACTCCGACGGCGGCGCTGGAGATCACCGGCGAGGCATCGGTGGAGTACAAGCTCGACGGCGCTCGCATCCAGGTACACCGGCACGGCGACGAGGTCGGCGTCTACACGCGCAGCCTGGCCGACATCACCCACCGCGTGCCGGAACTGGTCGACATCGTGCGATCGCTTCCGGCGCGCGACCTCATCCTCGACGGCGAGACCCTGTCGCTCGACGAAGACGGCGGACCCCGTCCGTTCCAGGAGACGATGTCGCGATTCGGCGCCGATGTCGAGCGCGAACTCATCCTTCGCCCGTGGTTCTTCGACGTGCTGCATGTCGATGGGCGCGACCTTCTCGACGAGCCCCTCTCGGTGCGACTCGCCGAACTCGAGCGCGTGGCCGGCGAATGGCGGATGCCGGGAGTGATCACGGCCGACGCGGAAGCCGCCGAACAGCTCTCGCGTGAGGCCCTCGCCGCCGGACACGAAGGGGTCGTCGTCAAGTCCATCGATGCGCCGTATGCCGCCGGACGTCGCGGCAAGTCCTGGGTCAAGGTGAAACCCGTCCTGACCTACGACCTCGTCGTACTGGCCGCCGAATGGGGTTCCGGACGCCGGCGCGGATGGTTGTCGAACCTGCACCTGGGCGCACTCGACGCCGAAGGCGAGTTCGGCGAACCGGGCGGCCACGTCATGGTCGGCAAGACGTTCAAGGGGCTCACGGATGAGCTGCTGCGCTGGCAGACCGAGACGTTTCCCAAGTTCGAGACACGCCGCACGCAGAACACCGTCTTCCTCCGCCCCGAGATCGTCGTCGAGATCGCGATCGACGGAGTGCAGCGCTCACCTCGCTATCCGGGAGAGATCGCGCTGCGCTTCGCCCGGGTGAAGGGCTACCGCGCGGACAAGCTGCCCGCCGACGGCGACACCATCCAGACCCTGCGAGCGCTGCTCCGCGGGTGAGGTCGGGCTTCAGGCCGAAGGCGGGAGCCCCAGATCCTCTTCCCGCACAGTGCCCTGGAACGACCACGGGAAGTTGATCCACATGTCCGTGTCCTTCCAGGCGTAGTCGGGCTGGATGATCGTCGACGGCTTCGTGTAGATCGTGACCGAGCGCACGTCGGCACCCTTGTCCTTCAGCAGCTCGACGGCGAGAGCCAGCGTACGACCGGAGTCGGCGACATCGTCGACGAGCAGCACCCGGCGTCCGTCGAGATAGGCCATGTCGAGCTCGGGCGGAAGAACCTCCGGAGCGTCGAGCACCGTGCCGATCCCGGTGTAGAACTCGACGTTGATCGCGCCGCAGTTCTTGGCGCCGAGGCCGTAGGCGATGGCACCGGCAGGGAGGAGCCCGCCGCGGGCGATCGCCACGACCACCTCCGGCTCGAAGCCGCTCTTGAGGATGTCGCGTGCGAGATCGCGCGTCGCCGCTCCGAACCCGTCCCAGGTGAGCGTCTCGCGCTCGGTCGATGCATCAGTCATCGGCCTATTCTCCTGCATCCGCGCCCGGCGCGCCCCGGTAGACTGACGAGGTCCGGCGCCTCCCCGCCGGTGCCTGAAAAAGAGGCACGAAGCACCCCGCGCAGATGCGAGGGCGAGACACATACGGATCCTTCACTCTCCGTCCCTGTCTCGAAAGGCATCAACATGCCCACCGTCTCCGCGCACGTCGCGCTCACCCTCGCTCAGCACATCGATGCCGTCTTCGGCGTCATGGGCAACGGCAACGCCTACTTCCTCGATGCCATCGAGACGCAGACGGATGCCGTCTTCACGGCGGTCCGTCACGAGCAGGGCGCCGTCGTCGCCGCCGACGCGCACTTCCGCGCCTCGGGACGCATCGCGGCGGGCACCTCCACCTACGGTGCCGGCTTCACGAACACGCTCACCGCTCTGGCCGAGGCCGTGCAGGCGCACGTGCCCCTCGTGCTCGTCGTCGGCGACGAGCCGACCTCGGGCCCGCGCCCGTGGGACGTCGACCAGATCGCCCTGGCCTCGGCCGTCGGCGCCCGCACCTACACCGTCGGACGCACGGATGCCGCCGCCACGACCGTCATCGCCATCGAGCACGCCCTGACGTATCGCGTGCCCGTGGTGCTCGCGATCCCCTATGACGTCGCGTCGCTCGAGGCGGGGCCGGTGGCCGAAGCACCCTCGCCGCGCCTTCCCGCGCCTCTCGCACCGAAGGGCGAGTTCGCCGAAGGAATGCTCGACGAGATCGCCGACGCGCTGCGCTCCGCGGAGCGTCCGTTCCTGCTCGCCGGCCGCGGTGCGTGGCTGGCCGGGGCGAGCAAAGCCCTGGGCGAGATCGCGGAGCGCACCGGCGCGCTCACCGCATCGTCGGCACTGGGCCGCGGGGTCTTCCCCGACGGCCGGTACGACCTCGGCGTCACGGGCGGATTCGGCGCGGACGGGGCGATGGAGTTGATCCGCACCGCCGACGTCGCCGTCGTCTTCGGCGCCTCCCTGAACCAGTTCACGATGCGATTCGGCGAACTCTTCGCCCCGGGTACGCGCGTGTTCCAGATCGACATCGCCCCCGCGGCCACGCACGCGCACATCGGCGGGTTCGTCCGGGCCGACGCCAGGGTCGCCGCCGAGGCGATCGCGGAGCGCCTGGGTGCGGCATCCGCCTCTTCCATCGCTGCGGGTGGGCGCAGCTTCGGAGACGAGCCGCGACTCGCCGAGCCGGTCGCGACTTCGGCCGGCGTGTCGGCGGCGGGATCCGAAGCCGGGCACGCACAGCCCTGGCGCGAGACCGTCGACGTGGCCTCCGCCCGCAGCTACGACGCCGGCGACGACCTCGCCGCCGACGGACGCCTCGACCCGCGCTCGGCCGCCCGCCGCATCGCCGAGCTGCTGCCGGAGGATCGCGTGGTCGTGTCGGACGGCGGGCACTTCATCGGCTGGGCGAACATGTACTGGCCGGTCACGTCGCCCGACCGGATGATGATGATCGGCACGGCGTTCCAGTCGATCGGGCAGGGCTGGCCCAGCGTCGTCGGCGCCGCTCTCGCCCGCCGCGAATCGACGGTCGTGCTGACCTCGGGCGACGGCGGCGGGCTGATGGCCATCGCCGACCTCGAATCGGCTGTTCGCGCTGCGGGCGGGCGCGGGATCGCGGTGATCTGGAACGACGCCGCCTACGGCGCCGAGGTGAACCTCTACGGACTCAAGGGCCTCGCCGAGGGACCGATGCGCATCCCCGAGGTCGACTTCGCCGCCTTCGGCGCCGCGGTGGGCGCGGAAGGCGTCGTGGTCCGCACGCTCGCCGACCTGGATCGCCTGGCGGCCTGGACCGACGAGGATGCCGCGACCCGCCGCTTCCTGCTCCTCGACCTCCGCATCTCGGGCGACGTGATCGCGCCCTACCAGCAGGAGATCATCCGCGTGAACTCCTGACGCGGCGCAGCATCCGTCGCTCCCGTGGCATTTGCAGTGGGTTGCGAGCCCCCGAACCCGCAAGAACTGCGACGGGAGCAAGGCCCGGATCAGCTAGCCTTCCGGGATGCCCTCGATCCGCAACATCGCCGTCGGACTTCCGATCAAGGAAGGTCATCTGCTCGCGCTCGAAGGCTTCGATCCCTCCCGTGAGTTGGCGTTCCTGCGCGCGATCGGCGGCGGCATCGAATTCGGCGAACCCGCGGAGGTCGCGCTGCGCCGGGAGTTCATGGAGGAGCTCGGGGTGGTTCTCGAGTCGGCCTCGCTCCTCGGCATCCGCGAGAACATCTTCACCTACGAGGGCGAACCCGGGCACGAGATCGCGCACATCTTCGCCGTACGATCGGCGGAACTCGACTCGGTTCCCCTGGATGCCGAGCTGCATGTGCTGGATGAGGGCAGCCCGGTGCGGTGGGTGCCCATCGACGACATCGGTTCGGGCAGACGCACGCTCTTCCCCGACGGCGCACCGGAACTGCTCGCCACTCTCGTCGGCGGCTGAGAGGCCGCAGCTCTCGCTCCCGTGGCAGCTCCTGCGGGGTGAGAGACGCCGAATCCGCAACAGCTGCCACGGGACCGGTTACTCGGCGGCACCGTAGTCCGGGAGCTCCTGCAGCGTCCAGGTGTTGCCATCCGGGTCGTCGAACGTCACGAAGCGACCCCAGCCCTGCTCGTCGACACCCTGCGCCTCGACGCCCACCCCGCGCAGATGCGCGAGAGCCTCGTCGGCGTCCGGCACGACGACCTGGATCGTGTTCTGCTGCCCGGGCTCGAGGTCGACCCCGAGCCCCGTCCCGAACGCGATCGAGCACGCCGACCCGGGAGGGGTCATCTGCACGAAGCGCATCCCGTCGAACGGCACCTGGTCATGGTCGGCGTTGAAGCCGATCTTCACGTAGAAGTCCTTCGCACGGTCGACATCCGTCACCGGCACGAAGATGAGCTCGATCTTCCAGTCCATCACGCACTCCTCCTGGCGAGCGCCGTCGCCCGTCCGCGACCACGGTACGACGACCGGGCACTCTGCACCAGAGGTCGTGCACACCTGCGGGCGTCGCCTCGGGCGGAAGACTCACCGTCGGGCTGAGGAATCCGGGGGATTTCTCCTTCCCTCACCGAGAACTCAGCCCCACAGCGAGTACGGGCCGCTCAGCTCGCGGGAAGGAACGCCCCCTCCAGGAAGGCGCCGAGCTCGTCGACCCCGCCCAGCGGCAGGATCGCCGAGACGTACTGATCCGGCCGCACCACGATCACCACTCCGTCTCGCGACAGCTCCCGCGCCTCGTAGATGTCGGTCTCCGTCCACTTCGACGGCCCGGCGGCGTAGACCTTCTCCCAGTCCGTGAGACCGAGAGGTCCGGTCTTCGGCTGGAACAGCGCCGGAGCCGACGTGACCTCGATCTCCTCGTACCCCTGCTGGTACACGGCCTTCACATCGAACACCGCGTCGACATCGGCCTCCGCCGGGGTGAATCGCGCGAACAGCGGCGTCGCCTGCTCGGCCCAGGCCGCGAGCGCCTCGCCGGTCCGGTCGCCGAAGGCGTAAACGCGCCAGCGCCCATCCGCCCTGGCATGGTGACCGAGGTGGACCACGTTCCCGTCGCCGACGCGGATGACCTCGGCCGACTTGAACCGCTTGCCCAGCGGGAACCCGCCTGCCAGCGCCTGATGGGTGTCGGAGCCGGTGATCATCGACGACGTGTACTGCGTCATGAACCCGGAGGGGAACTCGGCCGTGGCCAGGTAGTAGGTGGCCAGCTCATTGGGGTCGGAGATCTCGCCCGGCTTCCGCGCCATGAGCGTCGACCATTCCCGGTCGAAGTCGATCAGCTGCTGCGCGACCGGGCGGCGCTCGGCGCCATACGTCGCGAGCAGCGACTCGGGCGCGAGGCCTGTCAGCACCGAGCCGAGCTTCCAGCCGAGGTTGAATCCGTCCTGCATCGAGACGTTCATCCCCTGGCCGGCCTTGGCGCTGTGGGTGTGGCACGCATCACCGGTGAGGAAGACACGCGGCATGCGATCCGATTCCTCGAGCACGTCGTCGAAGCCGTCGGTCACCCGGTGCCCGACCTCGTACACGCTGTGCCAGGCGACCTCCTTCACGTCGATCGAGTACGGGTACAGGATGTCGTTCGCCTTGCGGATGATCTCCTCGATCGGCGTCTGCCGTACCCGGTGGTCGTCGTCCTCCGCCACCTCGCCGAGGTCGATGTACATCCGGCTGAGATACCCGCCTTCGCGCGGGATGTGCAGGATGTTGCCCGCCTCGGAGTTGATCGCGCACTTGGTGCGCCAGTCGGGGAAGTCGGTGTTCACCAGCACGTCCATGACGCCCCACGCGTGCGCGGCACTGCCGCCGACGTGGGTGCGACCGATCGCCTGCCGCACTCCGCTGCGCGCGCCGTCGCAGCCGGCGACGTACTTCGCCCGGATGGTCTGCTCCTCGCCCGCGCGCTCCCCCGCCACATGGCGGACCCGGACCTCGACGGGGTACTCGCCCTCGTCGTGCACCGTGAGTCCCACGAACTCGATGCCGTAGTCGGGCGTGATGCGCCCGGGGCCGTCGGCGGCCGCCTCGGCGAAGTAGTCCAGCACTCGCGCCTGGTTCACGATCAGGTGCGGGAACTCGCAGATGTCGTAGGCGTAGTCGGCCGTGCGGGTGGTGCGGATGATCTCGCGAGGATTCTCCGGGTTCGGGCTCCAGAAGTTCATCCAGCCGATGTTGTACGCCTCGGCGACGATGCGCTCCGCGAAGCCGAAGGCCTGGAAGGTCTCGACGCTGCGCGGCTGGATGCCGTCGGCTTGGCCGAGCACGAGGCGCCCCTCGCGCTTCTCGATGATGCGCGTCGAGATGTCGGGGTACTGCGACATCTGCGCGGCGAGCAGCATGCCGGCGGGACCGGAACCGACGATGAGGACGTCGACCTCGTCGGGGAGGTGCGCCGGTCGATCCGTTCCCAGACCGGCGGCATCCTGCACGCGCGGATCTCCGGAGACGTACCCGTGGTGGTGGAACTGCATCGTCGTCGATCCTTCCGGACTGCGGTGTCGGGGTGGTGCTCAGCTCTTGCCATCCGAACTCACGTGTTCTATATTCGAACAGCAAGTTCTACTATTGAACACAGCTTATTCGCGACCGCCCGCAGACGCAAGGAGTCACCGATGGCTGACGCCCCCTCCCCCGCATCGCAGACGCTGAGCCGCGGCATCCGGATCCTTGAGATCGTGGCCGATGCCGCCGGCCCGCTCGCGATCGACGAGGTCGCGGCAGAACTCGGCGTGCATCGCTCGATCGCCTATCGCCTTCTGCGCACTCTCGAGGACCATGGCCTCGTGGTGCGCGACGCCGGCGGAGGCGTGAGCCTCGGAGCGCGGATGGCGGCCCTCGCCGCGGGCGTCGCGCACGATCTGCAGGCGGAAGCCCTGCCTGAGCTCACTGCTGTGGCGAACGAGCTGGGTATGACGTGCTTCCTCGCAGTGCTCGACGGCGAGGACTGCATCACGCTCGCGAGCGTCGAGCCGCGGCACGCGATCGCGAGCGTCGCGCAGCGCCCCGGCGCCCGGCACCCGGTCACGGTCGGCGCCCCGGGCAAGGCGATCCTCGCCCAGCTCCCCCGCGCCGAGTGGCCCTCCGACGCCTCTGCCGAGCTCCGACGCGATGTCGACCTCACGCGCGAACGCGGGTACGGGACGAGTCACGACGAGGTCATCCCTACGGTGCAGTCGGTGGCTGCCCCGCTGGTCCTCCGCGGCCGCCGCCCCGCCGCCATCGCCGTGGTGCACGTCGCGACATCACTCGACGACGCGGCGATCGCCGCTCGCCTGCAGCGCTCCGCCACGGTCATCCGCGACGCCCTCGACGGCTGAGAAGAGCTGCTCCCGTGGCAGTTCCTGTGGGTTGCCGAGGAGACAACCCACAGAAAGTGCCACGGGAGCGAAGAAGCGAACCGGATCAGACCTTCGCGAGACCGCGGATCGGGCTGACCGACTGCTCCTCCTCATGGTCGGGACCGAGCGGGATGCCGGAACGGTCGCGCAGCAGCAGCGTCGCGATCAGTCCGAGCACCGTCATGCCGGCGAGGTACCACGTCACGGCCTGGGTCGAACCGGTCGCCTTCACGATCGCGGTCGCGATGGTCGGAGCGAAGGCCCCGCCGGCGATGGCGCCGATCGCATACGAGATCGAGACACCCGAGAAGCGGATGCTGGCGGGGAACAGCTCGGTGTACAGCGCGGCCTGCGGGCCGTACGTGAAACCGAGCCCGATCGTCAGGATCGCGATGCCGGCGAAGAGGAGTCCGATCTCGCCCGTGTTGACCAGCGGGAACAGCGTGAACACGCCGACGAGCTGCAGCACCCAGCCGATGAGGTACGTCGTACGGCGGCCGATGCGGTCGCAGATCCATCCGGCCAGCAGAGTGGTGATCAGCCAGGTGACCGCCGAGCCCGCGACCGCCCACAGCACCGGACCGCGCTGCAGGCCGATCGGGCCTTCAGGGTTCGTCGCGTAGCCCTGGATGTACCCGCCCGTGGTCATGTAGCCGACGGCGTTGTTGCCGGCGAAGACGAGTGCCGCGATGATCACGAGCAGCGCGTGCTTGCGGAAGAGCTGCACGATCGGCATCTGCGCCTTCTCCTTGCGGGCGGCGAGCTCCGCGAACACCGGGCTCTCCTCGACCTTGCGGCGCACGTAGTAGCCGACGAGGATCAGCACGACGCTGAGCAGGAACGGCACGCGCCAGCCCCAGGCGAGGAACTGGTCTCCCGGAGCGACGACGGTCATCAGCGCCATCACGCCCGAGGCGAGCAGCAGGCCGAGCGGCACACCGATCTGCGGCGCCGCCCCGAAGATGCCGCGCTTCTGCCGCGGGGCGTGCTCGACAGCCATCAGCACCGCGCCGCCCCACTCTCCACCGGCCGAGATCCCCTGGAGGATGCGCAGCAGGATGAGGAGGATCGGCGCCGTCATGCCGATGGCCTCGTAGGTCGGCAGGATGCCGATGAGGGCGGTCGCGACGCCCATCATGATCAGCGTCCACATGAGCACGGTCTTGCGACCGAGCTTGTCGCCGAAGTGACCGGCGAGGAACGCGCCCAGCGGCCGGAAGAGGAAGCTCAGGCCGACCGTGATGAACGCGATGACCTGCTCGGCGTCCTTGCCGAAGCCGGAGAAGAACAGCTGGCCGAACACGAGTCCGACCGCGGTGGCGTAGATGAAGAAGTCGTACCACTCCACCGTGGTTCCGACGACGGTGGCGAAGACGACGCGGCGGCGATCGGCCGCCGTCGCGATGGTTCCGGTGGGCGTGAACCCACCCTGTGACTGCCCGCTCATGGGGTGTCTCCTTTGGTTGTGACCGCATTGTCACGGCGTGCAGCGGACGTGAATCCGGACCGCTTGCCGAGGGGTGAACCGATGATATATGATTTCGAATACGACGCACAAGGCGTCTCGCAGGACAACGCAGACGAGCGCAAGGAGGCGCACCGTGACGGACGCCATCACCCGCCCCGGCAAGATCATCGCCATCCATCTGAGCTACGCGTCTCGCGCCGATCAGCGCGGCCGGCGCCCCGCTGCCCCCTCCTACTTCTTCAAGCCGGCCAGTTCCGTCGGCGTCTCCGGCGGCACGGTCGAGCGCCCTGCCGGCACCGAGCTGCTGGCTTTCGAGGGTGAGATCGCGCTCGTGATCGGCACCGCCGCGCGCCGCGTCTCACTGGCGGATGCTTGGGCGCACGTCGGCTGGGTCACCGCGTCGAACGACCTCGGCCTCTACGACCTTCGCGCGAACGACAAGGGGTCGAACGTGCGCTCGAAGGGCGGCGACGGCTACACGCCACTCGGTCCGAACCTCATCGACGCACGCACCGTCGACCCCGCGGCGCTGCGCGTGCGCGCCTGGGTCAACGGTGAGCTCCGTCAGGACGACACGACCGCCGGGCTCATCTTCCCGCTCGCACAGCTCGTCGCCGACCTCTCGCAGCACTTCACCCTGGAACCCGGCGACGTCATCCTCACGGGCACGCCCGCGGGATCGTCGGTGATCGTCCCCGGCGACGTGGTCGAGATCGAGGTGGATGCTCCGGATGCCGCGGGCGCGCCGACCTCGGGACGCCTGGTGACCACCGTCACGCAGGGCGAGGTGCCCTTCGACCCCGAGCTCGGCTCGCTGCCGGCGGTCGACGACCTCCAGCGCACCGAGGCCTGGGGCTCTGCAGAAGCCGCCGGGCTCACCGAGCACCCGGTTCCTGAGCGAGCGCAGCGAGACGAAGGGCCGGAACGAGCGCAGCGAGACGGCGAGCTCTCCCCCGAGCTCCGCGCCCAGCTCCTCGAGGCTCCGACGGCCGGTCTTTCCGCACAGCTGCGCAAGCGCGGCCACCACTCCTGCTTCATCGACGGAGTCTCGGCGAACATCGCCGGCACGAAGATCGTCGGCACCGCCAAGACACTGCGCTTCGTGCCCTTCCGCGAAGACCTGTTCACGACCCACGGCGGCGGATACAACGCCCAGAAGCGGGCGTTCGACGCGGTGGAGGAGGGCGAGATCATCGTGATCGAGGCCCGCGGCGACGCGACGACCGGCACGCTCGGCGACATCCTCGCTCTCCGTGCCCAGACCCGCGGCGCGGCCGGTGTGGTCACCGACGGCGGCGTGCGCGACTTCGACGCGGTGGCCGAGATCGGGCTCCCTGTCTTCTCGCAGGGGGCGCACCCCTCGGTGCTCGGGCGCAAGCACGTGCCGTGGGATGTCGATGTGACGATCGCCTGCGGCGGAGCATCCGTGCAGCCCGGCGACATCATCGTCGGAGACGGCGACGGCGTGATCGTGATCCCTCCGTCACTCGTCGAAGAGGTCGTCCGAGACACGCTCGCCCAGGAAGTCGAAGACGCCTGGATCGCCGAGCAGGTCGCCGCCGGGAACCCCGTCGATGGACTGTTCCCGATGAACGCCGAGTGGCGCGCACGCTACGAAGAGGCGCAGAAGTGAGCACGGTGTCCGAGGCCAGCAAGTCGGAGCAGGCGTACGCCTGGATCCGCTCGCGCATCGCCGCCCACGCCTTCGGCCCCGGCTACCGGCTCGTCCTCGGGCCGATCGCCGAGGAGTTGGGCATGAGTGTCGTGCCGGTGCGCGAAGCCATCCGCCGGCTCGAGGCCGAGGGACTGGTGACCTTCGAGCGCAACGTCGGGGCGCGGGTGACCCTCGTCGACGAGAGCGAGTACGCGCACACCATGCAGACGCTCGGGCTGGTCGAGGGGTCGGCCACCGCCCTCTCCGCTCCCCTGCTCGACGGCGACGCTCTCGCCGAGGCCGCCGAGATCAACGACCGGATGGCGCGGCTGCTCGACCACTTCGACGCGCACACGTTCACCGAGCTGAACCGCCAGTTCCACTCCGTGCTCTTCGAGCCGTGCCCCAACCCGCATCTGCTCGACCTCGTGCATCGCGGATGGGCCCGGCTGTCCGGCATCCGCGACACGACGTTCGCCTACGTGCCCGGTCGCGCCCAGCACTCCGTCGAAGAGCACGCCCAGATCCTCGAACTCATCCGCGAGGGCGCAGAGCCGCTCGAGATCGAGCTCGCCGCCCGCAACCACCGCTGGCGCACGAGGGATGCCTTCCTCGATGCGCTGCACGCCCGTTCCGCCCACGCCACAGGAGAAGCCTCATGACCGACTCGCGCATTCCCGCCGACCTTCCTGACCACATCCAGCACTACATCGACGGCGCATTCGTCGATTCGGTCGACGGCGACACCTTCGACGTGCTCGACCCGGTCACGAACCAGACCTACACGACGGCAGCCGCCGGCAAGAAGGCCGACATCGAGCTGGCCGTGGCCGCCGCGAAGCGCGCCTTCGAAGAGGGACCGTGGCCGCGGATGCTGCCGCGCGAGCGTTCGCGTGTGCTGCACAGGATCGCCGACATCGTCGAGTCCCGCGATGCGCGTCTCGCCGAGCTCGAGTCCTACGACTCCGGCCTGCCGATCACCCAGGCGCTGGGCCAGGCCCGCCGTGCCGCCGAGAACTTCCGCTTCTTCGCCGACCTGATCGTGGCGCAGTCGGATGACGCGTTCAAGGTGCCCGGTCGCCAGATGAACTACGTGAACCGCAAGCCGATCGGCGTCGCCGGCCTCATCACCCCGTGGAACACCCCGTTCATGCTCGAGTCGTGGAAGCTCGGCCCCGCCCTCGCGACCGGCAACACCGTCGTGCTGAAGCCCGCCGAGTTCACGCCGCTCTCGGCATCGCTCTGGGCGGGCATCTTCGAGGAGGCGGGGCTCCCCCAGGGCGTCTTCAACCTCGTGAACGGGCTCGGCGAGGACGCCGGCGACGCGCTCGTGAAGCACCCCGATGTTCCGCTGATCTCGTTCACCGGGGAGAGCTCGACCGGGCAACTGATCTTCGGCAACGCCGCTCCGTTCCTCAAGGGGCTCTCGATGGAGCTCGGCGGCAAGTCCCCCGCCGTCGTCTTCGCGGATGCCGACCTCGAGGCCGCGGTCGACGCCACGATCTTCGGCGTCTTCTCGCTCAACGGCGAGCGCTGCACGGCCGGATCGCGCATCCTCGTCGAGCGTTCGATCTACGGGGAGTTCGTCGAGCGCTACGCCGCCCAGGCGAAGCGCGTGAAGGTGGGCTACCCGCACGACCCGGCTACCGAGGTCGGCGCGCTCGTGCACCCCGAGCACTACGACAAGGTGATGAGCTACGTCGAGATCGGGAAGACCGAGGGGCGCCTCGTCGCCGGCGGCGGACGCCCCGAGGGCTTCGACGAGGGCAACTTCGTCGCTCCGACCGTCTTCGCGGACGTCTCCCCCGACGCGCGCATCTTCCAGGAGGAGATCTTCGGCCCGGTCGTCGCGATCACGCCGTTCGACTCCGATGACGAGGCGCTGTCGCTCGCGAACAACACGAAGTACGGGCTCGCCGCCTACATCTGGACCAACGACCTGAAGCGCGCGCACAACTTCGCGCAGGCGGTCGAGGCCGGCATGGTGTGGCTGAACAGCAACAACGTGCGCGATCTGCGCACCCCGTTCGGCGGCGTGAAGGCCTCGGGCCTCGGTCACGAGGGCGGCTACCGCTCGATCGACTTCTACACCGATCAGCAGAGCGTGCACATCACCCTCGGGGGCGCGCACAACCCGACCTTCGGCAAGAACTGACTCGCACACCCTCTCCGTTCCGGTCGCGATATGTCAGGCTTCTAGCCCCCATATCACTGACATATTGCGACCGGAACCCTCAAGCAAGGACGCTGACATGACCGACCGCGAAGACATGACTCTGACCTCCGCCGGATACTACGTCTCTCAGGAGGCGCCGATCCGCACGGACAACCCCGTGAGCACGCCCCAGAGCTCGCCGCCGGACATCCTCCGCTGCGCCTACATGGAGCTCGTCGTCACCGACCTCGCGGCCTCCCGCGTGTTCTACGTCGACGTGCTCGGCCTGTACGTGACCGAGGAGGATGACGAGGCGATCTACCTGCGCTCGACCGAGGAGTTCATCCACCACAACCTCGTGCTGCGCACGGGTCCGGTCGCTGCAGTGGCCGCGTTCTCGTATCGGGTCAGGTCCGCAGAGGACCTCGACCGCGCCGTCGAGTTCTACACCGAGCTCGGCTGCGACGTGCGCCGCAACCCGGACGGCTTCGTCAAAGGCGTCGGCGACTCGGTGCGCGTGGTCGACCCGCTCGGATTCCCGATCGAGTTCTTCCACCAGTCCGACCACGTCGAGCGGATGTCGTGGCGCTACGACCTGCACATCCCGGGCGAGCTGGTGCGACTCGACCACTTCAACCAGGTCACCCCCGACGTGCCGCGCGCGGTGAAGTTCATGCAGGACCTCGGCTTCCGCGTCACGGAGGACATCCAGGACGACGAGGGCACGGTCTACGCCGCGTGGATGCGTCGCAAGCCCACCGTGCACGACACCGCCATGACCGGCGGCGACGGTCCGCGCATGCACCACGTCTGCTTCGCCACGCACGAGAAGCACAACATCCTCGCGATCTGCGACAAGCTCGGCGCCCTCCGCCGTTCGGATGCCATCGAGCGCGGCCCCGGCCGTCACGGCGTCAGCAACGCGTTCTACCTGTACCTGCGCGACCCCGACGGCCACCGCGTCGAGGTGTACACGCAGGACTACTACACCGGCGACCCCGACAACCCGGTCATCACGTGGGATGTGCACGACAATCAGCGCCGCGACTGGTGGGGCAACCCCGTCGTGCCGTCCTGGTACACGGATGCCTCGCTCGTGCTCGACCTCGACGGCACCCCGCAGCCCGTCGTCGCCCGCACCGACAGCAGCGAGATGGCCGTGACCATCGGCGCCGACGGCTTCTCCTACACGCGGCCCGACGAGGGCGAGAAGAAGCTGGGCAACCAGCTGTGACGCTGTCAGACGAAAGCATCGCGCAGATCGCAGCGGAGCTCGCGGAGGCCGATCGCACGCACAGCGTGATCCCGCGGATCACCGCGCGGTATCCGGATGCCGTCATCGAGGACTCGTATGCGATCCAGGGCGTCTGGCGGGACTCGCAGATCGCTGCGGGCCGCCGTCTCGTCGGCCGCAAGATCGGCCTCACCTCGAAGGCGATGCAGCAGGCCACCGGTATCACCGAGCCGGACTACGGCGTGATGTTCGACGACACCGTCTACGAGTCGGGTGCTGAGATCCCGGTCGATCACTTCTCCAACGTGCGCATCGAGGTGGAGCTCGCGTTCGTGCTGAAGCTTCCGCTCGAAGGTCCCGACTGCACCCTGGACGACGCGCTCGCGGCGATCGACTACGCCGTCCCCGCTCTCGAGGTGCTCAACTCTCACATCGAGCTCGAAGGCCGCACGATCGTCGACACGATCAGCGACAACGCGGCCTACGGCGCGATGGTCCTGGGAGATGTGCACAAGCGCCCGGACGAGATCGACCTGCGCTGGGTACCCGGGGTCCTGTCGCGCAACGGCGAGATCGAGGAGACCGGGGTCGCGGCCGGCGTCCTCGGCCATCCGGCCACCGGCGTCGCGTGGCTGGCGAACAAGTTCCATCAGCACGGCGCGCGCCTGGAGGCGGGAGAGATCATCCTGGCAGGATCGTTCACACGCCCGATGTGGGTGTCGCGCGGCGACGAGGTGCTGTGCGACTACGGACCGATGGGAACAATCGCATGCCGCTTCGTCTAGACCCGTCGTTCCGCGAAGGCCTCGCCGCGTCCGACCGTGCGCTGATCGGGATGTGGGCGTGCTCCGGCAGTGCCCTTGTCACCGAGGTCGCCGCAGGGTCGGGCCTCGATTGGCTCCTCATCGACATGGAGCACGCGGCGAACACCCTCGAGTCGGTGCTGCTGCAGCTGCAGGTCGTCGCGGCCTATCCGATCGTCCCGGTCGTGCGGGTGCCCGCCAACGACGCGGTCGCCATCAAGCAAGTGCTCGACCTCGGTGCACAGAACCTGATCGTGCCGATGGTGTCCTCCGCCGACGAGGCGCGCGCCGCCGTGGCTGCTACCCGCTACCCGCCGGAGGGCGTGCGCGGCGTCGGCAGTGCCCTGGCTCGCAGCGCCCGCTGGAACCGGGTCGACGGTTATCTGCAGGAGTCCGCCACGCACACGTCGCTCACCGTGCAGATCGAGACCGCCGCCGGGGTCGCCGCCGCCGCCGAGATCGCTGCGGTCGACGGGGTCGATGCGGTTTTCGTGGGTCCCTCCGATCTCTCGGCATCCATGGGCCTCCTCGGCCAGCAGACGCATCCCGAAGTCATCGCCGCGGTCGAGACGGTGTTCGCCGCCGTCCAGGGCGCAGGCAGGCCGGTCGGCGTGAACGCGTTCGACCCGACCGCCGCCGATGCGTACATCGCCGCCGGTGCGGACTTCGTGGCCGTCGGCGCCGACGTGGCACTGCTCGCCCGAGCATCCGAGGCACTGGCCGCCCGTTTCATCGCCGCCGACGGAACTGCCCGCGCGAGCTACTGACCTCCCCCGCTTTCGAATCGCGCAACTGGGGGTTTCTCCACGTGTTTTGCTACCAATTGCGCGATTCGAAAGTTGCCGCGCATGGCAGGATTGCCAGGTGCACAGGAGCGAGGCGATGACGTGAGGCGCGGACTCGCCGCCATGCAGGACCGCAACTTCCGCTGGTTCTTCCTCGCCAGGGCGATCACGATGATCACCGGCTCGATGTCGTCGATCGCGCTCGCGTTCGCGGTGCTCGAGATCGACAACGACGCCCGTTCCTTGTCGTTCGTGCTCACCGCGTTCACGGTCAGCAACATCGTCTTCCTGCTGTTCGGCGGGGTCGTTGCCGATCGGCTGCCGCGGGCACTGATCATCCAGACCTGTTACGTGATCGACATCCTCACCATCGGCGCGATGGCGGCCCTGCTGTTCACGGGTTCAGCGACGGTTCCTCTGCTCATTCTGCTCTCGGTCGTGAACGGCGCCTCCACGGCGTTCGTCCTCCCGGCGATGCAGGGCATCATCCCGCAGCTGACGAATCCGGAGAACCTGCAGCAGGCGAACGCCATGCTCTCCTTCGTGCGGTCCGCGGTCACGATCGGCGGTCCGATCATCGCCGGAATCCTGGTCGCCACCGCAGGGCCCGCCTGGGCGATGGTGGTGCAGGCGGCGGGGTGGCTCGTTGCCATCCCCGTACTCGCCCTCGTCAAGCTCCCGCCGCCGGGGCATTCCGGCGGCACCTCGATGTTCCACGATCTCCGCATCGGCTGGACCGAGTTCTGGAGCCGTTCCTGGCTCTGGACGATCGTGCTCGCCTTCATGGTGATGAATGCGATCCACGTCGGTGCCTGGAGCGTCATCGGACCCTTCATCGCGAAGAACAACGATCTGCTCGGCATCGCCGGCTGGGGGTGGGTGCTGAGCGCCGAGGGCGTCGGCGTGCTGCTCATGACGCTGATCCTGATGTGGTTCCCGCTCAAGCGGCCCCTGCGCTACGGCATGCTCGGCATGGCCGCCTTCGCCCTCCCGATCACCATGCTCGGCGTGCACCCCGCCGTCGTGCTCCTCGCCATCGCGGCGTTCATCGCGGGCGCCGGCGTCGAGGTCTTCAGCACCGGCTGGAACCTGGCGATGATGGAGAACGTTCCGGGCGAGAAGCTCTCCCGCGTCTCCAGCTACGACATGCTCGGCAGCTACGTGGCGATGCCGATCGGCACGCTGGTCTACGGCTGGCTGATCACCCATGCGGATGCTGCGACCGTGCTCATCGCGTCCGGAATCGTTTATGCGGGCGTCGCCCTCGCCACCCTCGCCGTGCCGAGCGTCTGGCGCATGGGACGCCCCGCCGACGCCCTCGCCCCCACCGGCTGACCCTGGCGCATTCATAGCAATACGGGCGAGACTGTCACCATGACCTTCGCCGCGCTCCAGCCCCTCGCCGACCGTGCCGCCCTGTTCACCGCACTCCGCCAGGATGCTCTCTCCACCGCCGCCGACGCGCTGGGCGAGCACCGCTGGGACGCGGACATGACGGCCGGCACGATCACCTTCACGGCCAACGCCGATCCGAGCCGCCAGCTCGTCGCGCGCGCCCACCTGATCGCGACGATCGCTCCGGGGCCGCGATCGATGCTCTGGGCGTGGGCGCACCCGCAGGGCGACGGCCAGGGTGTCGCGGCGCAGCTGCACGCGTACGGCGCCGAGCACGGCATCGCCGAGCTGACCACCCCGGAAGTCCCCTTCCCGGCGGATGCGGCGGGCGACGAGGAATGGATCGCACAGGCGGCGCACGTCGTCGGCGGCGTCGCGGTGGAACTCACCGGACGATCGCCCTACTACTCCGCCCCGGTCGGCGGCGGAACGCGCGCGGTCTTCCTGCTCGATGCGCCGCTGCCTCCGCTGGCGGTGTCGGATGCCGTCATCGCGCTGCCACGCATCCTCTCCGGCCTGTCGCTGAGCGACGCCCGCACTTCGGTCTGGGATCTCGCCCGTCTCGCGGGCTGGTCGCTCACGTGGACCGACGATGCCTTCTCCGGCGCGACAGTCGTGGACGCGTCGGGCTCGGCCACCTTCCGCTTCGACGAGCAGGCACGCATCAGCGGCATCGAGGGCTCGCTGCAGGCGCAGAGCTGAGTCGGGCGGCGCGCACGCCGCGCCGGAGCAATGCGTCAAACTCCGCCGGACTGCTCGCGGTGTGGGATTCTGGTCGCATGAAGAACGGAATCGTCCGGTTCGTATCGCTCTATGTGTTCAACGTCGCGGTCCTGCTGCTCATCGGCGTTCTGCTGCGCGGTGTCTCCGTCGGTCTGAACGCGCTGTGGGCGGCCATCATCCTCACCCTCGCCGCGCTCTTCGTGAAGCCGCTGCTGCGCACGGCCTTCCGGCGTTCGGCCGCGAAGTCCGCCGGCGATCGCACGAGGACGGGCGAGAAGGTCGTCCAGTACGTGCTGGTGTACCTCGTCGAACTGATCGTCTGGGTGCTCACGGTGTGGCTGAGCGGGGTGCGGTCCTCGAGCTTCTGGGGCTATGTCATTCCGCCGCTGCTTCTTCTGGTCGGCTGGGTCGTCTACGACCGGATCGACGACATGCTCCACGCCAAGGCCTCGCAGGTGTACGACGCGGTGCAGGCGCGGGTGCGGGGCGGCTCGAAGCCCGCGGCATCCGCTTCGTCGGCCGCTCCCGCCTCTGAGCACCGCGAGACGTCGGCCGCTCGCGACGAGCTCAAGGACGGCCTGACTCCCGAGCAGCGACGCATGTTCGACGAGCTGGGCTGACCCCAGCCCCGCTCCGGTCGCGAAAAGGCACCCATTTCACGGTGGAATGGGTGCTTTTTCGCGACGCGAGCTGAGTTCAGACGACCCGCTCGGCCGCCTCGACCACGTTGGTCATGAGCAGTGCCACGGTCATCGGTCCGACCCCGCCCGGGTTGGGCGAGAGGTATCCGGCGATCTCGGCCACGTCGGGGTGGACGTCTCCGAAGACGAGGCTCTTGCCGGTCTCCGGATCGCTTTCCCGCGTGACGCCGACGTCGAGCACCGCGGCACCGGGCTTCACGTCTTCCGCACGGATGAGGTGCTTGACCCCGGCGGCGGCGACGATCACGTCGGCTTCGCGCAGGTACCGCGGCATGTCGACGGTGCCGGTGTGTGTGAGCGTGACGGTGGCGTTGAGGTCGCGCCGCGTGAGCAGCAGCCCGATCGAACGGCCGATCGTGACCCCGCGTCCGACGACGACGACATGCTTTCCCTTGAGGTCGTAGTCGTTGCGCAGCAGCAGCTCGATCACGCCGCGCGGCGTGCACGGCAGCGGGGTGTGGATCGGGCTGTTCACGTTCAGCACGAGTCGCCCGAGGTTGGTCGGGTGCAGGCCGTCTGCATCCTTCGCGGGGTCGATCCGCTCGAGGATCGCATCGGTGTCGATGTGCTTCGGCAGCGGCAACTGCACGATGTAGCCGTGGCAGGCTGGGTCGGCGTTGAGCTCGTCGATCAGAGCCTCGACATCGGCCTGCGTGGCATCGTCGGGCAGCTCGCGCTGGATCGAGTTCATCCCGATGGCTTCGGACTGCCGGTGCTTCATGCCCACGTACAGCTGGGATGCGGGGTCGGCGCCCACGAGAACCGTGGCGATGCCCGGCGTGATGCCACGTTCCTTCAGCGCGGCGACCCGCTCGATCAGTTCGGCGCGGATCTCGGCGGCCGCCGCCTTGCCGTCGAGGACGACAGCGGTCACTGCTGCAGGTCCGGGTAGAGCGGGAACGCCGCGGCGAGCGCGTCGACGCGGGCACGCAGCGCGTCGAGATCAGCACCCTGAATCAGCGCGAGGGCGATGATGTCGGCGACCTCGGTGAACTCGGCGTCGCCGAAGCCGCGGGTGGCGAGCGCCGGCGTGCCGATGCGCAGCCCCGAGGTGACCATCGGCGGACGCGGGTCGTTCGGCACCGCGTTGCGGTTGACCGTGATGCGGATGTCGTGCAGCAGGTCTTCGGCCTGCTTGCCGTCGACCTGGGCGTCGCGCAGGTCGACCAGCACCAGGTGCACGTCGGTGCCGCCGGAGCGCACGCCGATGCCGGCATCCTTCACGTCCTGCTGTGAGAGACGCTCCGCGAGGAGGGCGGCGCCGCGCAGGGTGCGCTCCTGGCGCTCGGCGAACTCGGGTGTCGCGGCGAGCTTGAACGCGGTCGCCTTGGCGGCGATCACGTGCATGAGCGGTCCGCCCTGCTGGCCGGGGAACACGGCGGTGTTGATCTTCTTCGCGATGTCGGCGTCGTTCGTGAGGATGAAGCCCGAGCGCGGTCCGCCGATGGTCTTGTGCACGGTCGATGAGACGACGTGAGCGTGCGGTACCGGGTTCGGGTGCAGGCCGGCGGCGACGAGGCCGGCGAAGTGCGCCATGTCCACCCAGAGGAGCGCACCGACCTCGTCGGCGATCGCGCGGAAGGCCTCGAAGTCGAGCGTGCGAGGGTAGGCCGACCAGCCGGCGATGATGACCTTCGGCTTGTGCTGGATGGCGAGCTCGCGCACCTCGTCCATGTCGATGATCGAGGTCTCGGGGTCGACGCCGTAGGCGACGATGTCATAGAGACGGCCCGAGAAGTTGATCTTCATGCCGTGCGTGAGGTGCCCACCCTGGTCGAGCGAGAGACCCAGCAGCGTGTCGCCGGGGCGGGCGATCGCGTGCAGGACAGCGGCGTTCGCGGAGGCACCGGAGTGCGGCTGGACGTTGGCGAACTCGGCCCCGAAAAGGCTCTTCGCCCGCTCGATGGCCAGCGACTCGGCGACGTCGACCTCTTCGCAGCCGCCGTAGTACCGGCGGCCGGGGTAGCCCTCGGCGTACTTGTTGGTGAGCACGGAGCCCTGCGACTGCAGCACCGACACCGGGACGAAGTTCTCGGAGGCGATCATCTCGAGGAACGTCTGCTGACGCTTCAGCTCACGGTCGAGGACCTGAGCGATCTCGGGATCGACCTCGGAAAGCGGGGCGTTGAAGTAACGGTCGGTCATGGTGACATGCTCCTCTGACAACGGATTCGAAAGGGTGTACCGATCGGCCCAGGCGCGCGGTCGAATTCCGTGGTCAGTCGCTCCCCGGTGGTAGTCCACCCAGACGCCAGTTGCGACGGTTACGAGCATACCGGATCGTCGCTGCCGGCTGGGCCGCGAGAAAGCGCCACGGCATCATCCGACCGATACGACATGGACGTCGGCATGCGTGCCCGGCACCGTGGCGAGTTTGCGGTCGACGGTCAGCACCCGCGCCCCGAGCACCTCCCCCAGCACGAGGTACGCCGCGTCGTAAGCTGTGGCATTCATGGCGAGGTCGCCTATTCGCGACAGGAGCGGCGACACCGGGAACAGCACGAGTTCCATCCGCTGGAGCAGCGCGAGTTGCCCACGGAACTCGTCATCGTTCGCCAGACGGGCGAGACGCAGTCCACGAAGAGCGTTCGCGACTTCCGTCGGACCATGTGCGGGCATGGCCCAGTCACTATCGCCCAGCATGGCCTCCCGCACCTGGTCTCCCCGATCACCGAGGTCGGTGATCGCCTCGACCACGGCCGATGCATCGAGCACGATCATGATTCGACTGGCTTGCCCAGCGCATCGCCGATGCGTTCGTCTCGTTCGCCTCGGCCTTCGCGGATCAGCTCTACGATGCCGTCCGCGGATATCTCACCGGAGACCGGAATCGGTGCCATCGCACGCAGAAACTCACGGTTTCGCGACTTCCTCGCCTCGACTTCCAGGACTTCGCGGAGGAACACCTGCAGGGACTGCCCCCGCTCGCGCGCTGCCCGCACGAGGTCGTCTCTGATCGCGCCCGGCACGTCGCGGACTTGAATCGCCACCATGGGATCGAAGGTAGCATGCAGATCTGCATGCATACTGCTCGTTATCGACATGGCAGGAATGTAGCGCGCGGGAGGAAGCGCGACGCGCGTTGTCCACAGGCGCCGAGCGCGGTCTCCAGGACACCCCGCAGAATCGGCAGAATCGATTCGACTTCGCCCATTCCGCTGGCCGTTCCCGCCCGGTAGGTTTTGTTCATGGTCTTTACTCAAACCCTGCCGCTCGTTCCGGCTCCCGTGTCCGCCGTCGCACGGGAAGGACGGATGCCGGTCACCGCAGCGACGCGCGTGCAGGGCTCCTCCCCCGCCGCTGTACAGCTGATCGAAGCGGTCGCTCGCCGGACCGGCATCCGCCTTTCCGCGGCCGACACGGCTGATGCCGACATCGTCCTCCGCATCGATCCCGCTATGGGAGCCGCCGAAGGGTACGTCCTCACCGTCGCCGAAACGGCCGAGATCGTCGGCGCCGACGAGGCGGGCCTCTTCTACGGGGTGCAGACGCTGCTGCAGCTGCTGCGCGAAGACGAGAGCGGCTGGGGCTTCCTCCGCGCCGAGGTGCACGACGCCCCGCGCTTCCCCCGCCGCGGCGTGATGCTCGACGTCACCCGTCACTTCTTCGGCGTGGCCGATGTCAAGAAGTTCATCGACGCGACCAGCGCTCTCAAGTTCAACCAGCTGCACCTGCACCTGAGCGACGACCAGGGCTGGCGCGTGCACATCGACTCCTGGCCGAAGCTCACCGAGCTCTCGTCGTCGACGGCGGTCGACGGCGAGCCGGGCGGCTTCTACACGAAGGACGACTACCGCGAGATCGTCGCGTACGCCGCTTCCCGCCACATGCTCCTGATCCCCGAGATCGATCTGCCCGGCCACACCCACGCCATCGGCGTCGCGTACCCGGAGCTCGTCGAGTCGCCGGTGCTGAGCGAGGCGTTTCTCGCCGAATCGGCGAAGAACGGCCAGGCGCTCCCCGTTCACGGCGAGAGCTACCTGGGCACGGGCGTCGGCCACTCCAGCGTGCGGATCCACGAGGAGCGCACCTACGACTTCGTGCGCGACGTGGTCCGCGAACTCGCCGAGATGACGCCTGGACCGTACATCCACATCGGCGGAGACGAGTCGCTCGGCACGCCTCAGGCCGACTTCGACCTCTTCGCGGAACGCGCGACGGCCATCGTCGTCGAGGCGGGGAAGACACCGGTCGCGTGGCATGAGATGGGTTCGGCGGCGGGTATCGCCGAGGGGACGATCGGCCAGTACTGGGGGAAGACCACTCCGGAGGGCACGCACGCCGAGGAGGCTTCACACTTCGTCGAGCGCGGGGGTGCGCTGATCATGTCGGCCGCCGACGCGGCGTACCTCGACATGAAGTACTCCGAGGACTACCCGCTCGGCCTCACCTGGGCGGCGATCATCGACGTGCGCGCCGCCTACGAATGGGAGCCGACCGCCGTCCTCGACGTCCCGGACGCGGCGATCCTGGGCATCGAGGCGCCGCTCTGGGCGGAGACCACCCGGACGCTGAGCGACGTCGAGCGGCTGGTGTTCCCCCGCGCGGCTGCGCAGGCCGAGATCGGCTGGTCTCCGAGGAGCGCGCCCGAGCGGAACTGGGAGTCGTTCCGCGGCAGGCTCGGCACCCTGGCACCCCTGTGGAAGGCTGAGGGGGTCGATTTCCACCCCGCAGCCGAGGTTCCCTGGAGCGAACGTTGAGCATCCATTCCTCCTCGACCGGGTCGCTGGTCATCCACTCGGCCCGCATCGTGGACGAGGGCGAGATCGCCGAAGACGGGTGGGTCCGGGTCGAGGACGGCGTGGTCGTCGCGCGTGGTTCGGGCGACGACTGGACGCCGGCCGATCTAGTGATCGACGCGGCGGAGACCGCCGGACCGGGAGCTGTTCTCACACCCGGGTTCGTCGACATCCACGGCCATGGCGGCGCCGGCGCCGCATTCGACGACGGGGTGGAGGCGATCCGCACCGGGCGCGCCCTGCACCGGTCGCACGGTACGACGCGCGCGGTGATCTCGCTCGTCACCGCACCCCTCGACGACCTCGCCCGCAGCGTGGGCATGATCGCCGACCTGATGGAGACGGATGCCGACATCCTCGGCTCGCACCTGGAGGGACCCTTCCTCGACCCGGGCCATCACGGCGCACACGAGCCCTCACTGTTGCGCACCCCCGAGACCGACGACGTCGCGCGCCTGCTGAAAGCGGGCCGCGGCACGATCCGTCAGGTCACGATCGCCCCGGAACTGCCCGGTGGGCTCGACGCGATCCGACAGATCGTCGCCGCCGGTTCCGCGGCTGCCGTCGGCCACACCGACGCAGACGCCGCAATGGCGGTCGCCGCGTTCGAGGCCGGCGCCTCGATCCTCACCCACGCCTTCAACGCGATGCCCGGGATCCACCATCGCGCTCCCGGTCCGGTGCTCGCCGCCGCCGCAGACCACCGCGTGGTGCTCGAGGCGATCGCCGACGACGTGCATCTCGATCCGCACGTGGTCAAGCTCATCTTCGACTCGGCGCCTGGACGCGTGGCGCTGATCACCGATGCGATGGCCGCGGCAGGCAGCGCGGACGGCCACTACGACCTCGGCGCCGTGAGCGTCACCGTCGAGAACGGCGTGGCCCGAGCCGACGACACCGGATCCATCGCCGGATCGACCCTCACCCAGGATGTGGCGCTCCAGCGAGCGGTGCGCGCGGGTGCGTCGCTCCCCGAGGCAGTGCGCGCCCTCACCGAGACACCGGCCAGGGCGATCGGACGCGACGCGGTGCTCGGCAGCCTGCGTGCGGGGATGACCGCGGATGCGGTGCTGCTGGATGCGGAACTGCGCGTCGCGCGCGTGTGGGTGGGGCCCCGGCTGCCGTAAAGGAGCCGACCCTCGCGCGACGACGCGCAGCCCTGCGCTCTCCGGTACTGTTTCGGCGGTGCGAGCCGCTTCTCCCCAGATCGGCGACCTCTACCCGCTCACAGAGAGGGGGGCCGGGAACTCCTCCCCCGAGGCTCCCGACCCGCCCAGCCGATGCGATTGCCCCCGCATCAGCGCCTGAACTCCTCCCCCCGGGGGAGTTCGTATGGCTGTCTCTATGGGATGAGACGACGCCGCTGTCGTTTCATTACGCGAGTTCCCGGTTTTTCTTCGCACTTTCCGGAGCCAGTATCGATAAAGCGCTTCCGAACGGGAGTTTCCTGGGATTCATCTTTCCGATGAGACTTCCCGAGAAGGGTGGCCCCGGGAGCGATTTCAGGAGAGAATGGGAAAGACGCGTGATGAGAGTCGCTCTCGCGCGTCTCTTCCTGTGGAGGCGCTCCCGCGCCCCGGGACCGATGGATGAAAGTGCACCAGGACAACTCGATCTCCGAAGAACCGATCAGCGACGCCGACCTGATCCTCCGCACCCGCTCGGGTGACACGGAGGCATTCGGGGAACTCTGGCGACGCCACTACCCGTCCGGCCTCTCGGTCGCGCGCTCGGTGACCTCGTCGATCGATCCGGACGACCTCGTCCAGGAGTCCTACACGCGCATCTACCAGGCCATCATCAAGGGCGGCGGCCCCAACGGATCGTTCCGCGCGTACCTCTTCACGAGCATCCGCAACACTGCCGCGGTCTGGGGACGCTCCCGTCGCGAGACCGCGATCGACGAGCTCGACACGGTGGCCGATCCCGACAGCACCGATCAGGCCGCCAACGAGGCGCTCGACCGCAGCCTCACGGCTCAGGCCTTCCGCAGCCTCCCTTCCCGTTGGCAGGAGGTGCTCTGGTACACCGAGATCGAGCAGATGAAGCCGCAGGATGTGGCTCCGTTGCTCGGCATGAAGTCCGGAGCGGTGTCCCAGCTGGCATTCCGTGCCCGGGAAGGCCTCCGCGAGGCGTGGATCCAGGCGCACCTGCGCAGCGCGGCACCCGGCTCGGACTGTCAGTGGACCATCGAGCATCTCGGCGCATACTCGCGCGGTAACCTCGGCACCCGCGATCACAAGCGTCTCGAACTGCACCTCGACGAGTGCGCGCGATGCATGATCGTCGCCGCCGAGGCGAAGGACGTCTCCACCCGACTCGCCCTCGTGCTGCTCCCCCTCGTGCTCGGCGTGACCGGCGCGGCCGGATACCTGGCGACGTTGCAGGGCGGAGGCGCTCCCCTCGTGGCTCTCGCCGCCATGCCGAGTGACATCCCGAACGGTGTCTTCGCCGGTGACCTCGGAGCGGGTGCTGCCGCGGGCAGCGCCACCGCGTCGAGCACCGGTGCCGGGTCGGGCGGTGCTGCCGGTTCGGGCAGCGCGGCCCTCGTCGGGAGTGCCGGCGCCTCCGGCGGCATCCTCACCGGCATGGGAGCCCTCGTCGGCATCGGCTCCGCCGCACTGGTCGTCGCCGGCGTCGTCGCGGCCGCCACGATCATCCCCGGCCTCGCAGGCGTGGGGCCCACCGCCTCTCTGCCCAGCGCCGGAGACGTCGACTCCTCGTCGATCACCACCGACGTGGGTCCCGACGACTCGCTCGATCTGGAAGAGCCGATCATCATCGATGAACCGGTCGTCCAGCCGGAGCAGGAACCCGTCGTGCCGGTCGAGGAGGAGGCCGCGCCGCCGAGTCCGGAGCACACGGGTCCGGTCACCGCGCCCCCGACGATTCCCGCGGCGCCGGCTCCCCCGGTCGTGATCGATCCGGAAGAGCCCGGAACCGGAGAACCCGGCACCGGCGAACCCGGAACCGGAGAACCCGGCACCGGCGAACCCGGAACCGGAGAACCCGGCACCGGAGAGCCGGGAACGGGCGAACCAGGGACGGAAGAGCCCGGGACCGGCACCGGAGAGCCGTCGGATCCGACCGTTCCGCCCGTCTGGGCGACGGCCGACATCTGGATCGATACGAACCTCAAGACTCATTTCAGCGTGCCGATCACCGGTGCCCCGGGAACCACGGTGGAGGCGCTGCTCAACGACAGTGCTGACGGCGGCGGCCAGGTTGTCCTCGATGCCAACGGCGCCGGCATCATCGACCTCCGTCCTGACCTGGCTCAGATCCTCCGGTTGTCGACCACCAAGGTCACGTTCCGCTACGTGCTCGCCACCGGGCCTGGACCGTCCGTCGACACGACGCTTCGAGCGCTCAGCGGTGTCGACATCGATGCGCTCCTCGTCCTTGAGTCCGAGAGTGCGACGACCGACGACCCGGGAGTCCTCGCGGAGGCTGCGGACGACTCCGCTGTCGAGCCGACGCCTGCGCCGGCAGAGAAGGCCGTGCCGGCTGAGACGACGGCGCCCGCCGCGCCGGTAGCACCGGCTGAACCCGTGGCCCCGGCCGTACCGGCGCCTCCCGCGGAGCCTGCTCCGGTGGCGGCCCCGACCGCGCCCATCGACACGACTCCGGCCGCGACCGAGCCCGCACCTGCACCGGCCGAGGAGTCCGCGCCCGCCGAATAGACTGGATGCATGTCCCAGGATTCCGCACCCGTCCCCGGCGTCGCCCGTCCGGTCATCACCGTTCTCGATATCGTCCGCGTCGTGGTCCTGGTCGTCGCGGTGGCATCCCTCGTCCTCTGGGGTTTCGCCAGTTCGACCCTCCCCTGGAACCTGATCCTGGGCATCGGCGTTCCGATCGTCGTGATCCTGTTGTGGGCCGTCTTCCTCTCGCCCCGGCCGGTTCTCAGCGTCCACCCCTTCCTGCGCGCGGTCGTCGAGTTGTTCATCTACGTCGGTGTCACGATCGCATGGTGGTCGATGGGACAGGCGCTCATCGGTTCGGCCTTCGCGCTCGTGGCGATCGTCGCCGGCGTCCTCAGCGGCCGACGCGCACTCGCCTGAGCAGCGCATCATGAGCGCACTCCCGCTGCTGCAGCAGTCGCTCGGCGGCCTCGTCGACGTCAGCGTCGCCTCGCTCGAGGAGGCTCGTGCCGATCGCTCCGGTCACTCTGCGGTCGGCCGCCCCCTCGCCGTGGTGCACGCCGAGACCGTGGCGCACGTGCAGGAGACCATGCGCATCGCGACCGCGACCCGCACTCCGGTGGTCGTCCGCGGCGCGGGCACCGGCCTGGCGGGGGCGGCGAACGCCGGCGAAGGTGAGATCGTGCTCTCGACTCGCCGGATGACCGCTCTGCTCGAAGTGCGCCCGGACGATCTGCTCGCCGTGGTCGAACCCGGCATCCTGAACGCCGAACTCAACGCGCAGCTCGCCCCGCACGGCGTGTGGTGGGCGCCGGACCCGGCGAGCCGCGACATCTCGACGGTCGGCGGGAACATCGCAACCGGAGCCGGCGGGCTCCTGTGCGCGAAGTACGGCGTCGTCCGCGATGCGGTCCTCGGGGTCGACCTCGTGCTCGCCGACGGGCGACTGCTGCATCTCGGCCACCGCAGCGTCAAGGGCGTGACCGGCCTCGACCTCACCTCCCTGGTCATCGGCTCCGAGGGCACCCTGGGCGTCGTCGTCGGCGCGACCCTGAAGCTGCGCCGCCTCGTACCGGGCGACGTCTGCACCGTGACCGCCACGTTCCCCGGCGTGCGGGCGGCGGCCGCGGCATCCGCTGCCGTCACCGCCGCCGGCGTGCAGCCGGCCATCATGGAGCTGATGGATGCCGCGAGCCTCACTGCCGTGCACTCCCTTCTGTTGCTCCCCGCCCCCTCGCCGGGAGCGGCCCAGCTGACGATCCAGACCGACGGACCGGCCGCGGGTGTCGAAGCCGACACGATCGCCGGCATCCTGCGTGCGCACGAAGGTGTGGTCATCGTCACGCATGACGCCGAAGAGGGCGAGCGGCTCCTCGCGATCCGCCGCTCGATGCATCCGGCGATGGCCGCGCAGGGCACGACACTCATCGAAGACGTGTCCGTTCCGCGCAGCGCGATGCCGGCGATGTTCGACGAGATCTCTCGCATCGAGAAGCAGTTCGGCATCACAATCCCGACTGTCGCGCACGCCGGCGACGGCAACCTGCACCCGAACTTCCTGTTCGAGGGCGCCGACGTCCCGGCGCAGGTGTGGGAGGCCGCGGACGAGCTCTTCCGCGCGGCGATCCGGCTCGGCGGCACACTGACCGGCGAACACGGCATCGGCGTGCTCAAGCGCCGCTGGCTCGCCGCGGAGCTCGGTGACGATCAGTGGCAGCTGCAGCGCCAGATCACCGCCGTGTTCGATCCGCTCGGCATCCTCAATCCCGGAAAGGTGTTCGAGCCCGATGCCTGACATCCACGTGAGCGCGGCGGTGATCGTCGACGACGACGGACGCGTGCTCGTGGTCCGCAAGCAGGGGACGACGCGGTTCATGCAACCGGGCGGCAAGCCGGAGGCCGGAGAATCGGCGGCGCAGACGCTGATCCGGGAGTTGAACGAGGAGCTCGGACTGCACCTCATGGAGGCCGACCTCCGACCGCTCGGCACCTTCGTCTCGGAGGCGGCCAACGAACCGGGTCATCGGGTCGTCGCCGAGGCATTCGCGACGTCGATCGATCCCGCCCTCGCGACAGCGCAGGCCGAACTCGCGGAGCTCCGCTGGATCACGCCGTCGGATGTCGCCACGCTGCCGTTGGCGCCGCTGAGCCTCGAGCACCTGCTGCCCCTCGCCTGGCCGGCACCGACGCGCTGAGCGCTCGCTTCCAGCATGGCGCGACGCTGTGGAGGCTCAGATGCCCTGCCAGTCCGGCTTGTTGGCGAACGTGTAGCGGTAGTAGTCGGCGAGGCGCAGGTGCGACGCCGCAGCCTCGTCGACGACGACGGTCGCGTGCGGATGCAGCTGGATGGCAGATCCCGGAAGGAACGCGGTGAGCGGCCCCTCGACGGCGTCCGCGACCGCCTGGGCCTTGCCTGCACCGAAAGCGAGCAGCACGAGATGCCGAGCCTTCAGGATCGTTCCCAGGCCCTGCGTGATGCAGTGCCTCGGCACATCGTCGATCGAGTCGAAGAAGCGGGCGTTGTCCTCGCGGGTCTGCTCGGTCAAGGTCTTCACCCTGGTCTGCGAGGCGAACGACGAACCCGGCTCGTTGAAGCCGATGTGGCCGTCCGTGCCGATGCCGAGAAGCTGCAGGTCGACACCACCGGCGGCCGCGATCGCCGCCTCGTAGTCGTCGCCGGCGTGCGGGATCGTCGCGACCGCACCGTTGGGCACGCGGATGCGCTGCGGGTCGAGGCCGAGCGGCTCGACGACCTCGCGGGTGATCACCGAGCGGTAGCTCTCCGGATGGGTGGGATCGATGCCGACGTACTCGTCGAGCGCGAACCCGCGCACCTGGGACACGTCATGGCCGGCGAGTCGCGTGCGCAGCGCCAGGTAGACCGGCAGCGGCGTCGAGCCCGTGGCGAGGCCGAGAACGGCGTCGGGACGGCGCTCGATCAACTCGACGATCTCGGAGGCGACCAGGTCACCCGCGGCTTGCGCGTTCTCGACGATGACGACCTCAGCCATGGGTGACGATCTCCTTCTCAGAAACGGATGCGCCGACGAGTGCGGCACCGAACGCGGCGGCGGGTGATCCGGCACCGAGCATCTCGATCCTCTCATCGAGGCGGAGCGACCGCATGAACGGCGATGCCTCAGCGCCCGTATGCAGCGCGGCCCGGATGCCGTCCACCAGGCGTCCGCCGAGAGCGGTGAGCCCTCCGCCGATCACCACCGTCTCGACGTCGGCAGAGAGCACGAGGATACGGACCGCCGCAGCGGCGCCGTGGTACAGGTCGTCGCGCAGTGCGAGCGCCACCACGTCGCCGGCATCCGCCGCGTCGAGGATGTCTCTGACCGGGAGAGCACCGGGGCGTCCCCAGGCCCTGGCGAGCGCACCGCCACCGCAGAACGTCTCCACGCAGCCCCGCTGACCACAGCCGCACAGACGGCCGTGCGGGTCGACGGAGATGTGACCGACCTCTCCGGCGGTGCCGCGCGCGCCTCGCCAGATGCGGCCGTCGATCACGATGCCGGCGGCGACTCCGGTGCCGAGGTTGAGGTAGGCCATCGACCCTGCCACTCCGCTGAGGACCGCGGCGCCGAGGGCTGCGGCCTTCACATCGTTCTCGACACGGAACGGCACACCCAGCATCTGCGAGGCCCGGGACGCGAGATCGAGCGATTCGACGCCGAGGTTGACCGCATGATCGACCCGGCCGGTCTCCACGTCGACGAGACCGGGGATTCCGATGCCGACCGAGGCGACGTCGTCGAGCGAGAAGCCGGTCTCGTCGGCGAGGGCACTGACCGCCATCACGATGCTCTCGACCACGGCTTCGTCGCCCCAGCCGGTCGACCGGCGGAGACGGCCGAGGATCTCATTCGTGCGCGACACGGCGACGGCGTCGATCTTCGTCCCGCCGACGTCCAGGCCCACTCGAATCGGCCGACCGTCGCGGTCGGCCGACGCGGCACCCGTCATCGGGGGTCGCTCGCGTGTGTCGTGGCCGCGGCGCTGGTCACGACACTCCCAGTTGTCCGGACAGCACCATCACCGCGGCTCCGCGCAGGACGATGTCGTCCTGGTGGGTGCGGCGCACCACGACGTCTTCGAAGACTCCCTCGAGCGTGCGCGCATGCAATGTCTCGATCGCGGCGTCGATCAGGATCCCGTCCAGCAGATCGGCAGGGCCGGACAGCACCACCTCGGAGAGGTCGAGCGCTGCGACGATCGGCGCGATGGCGATCGCCATCCGCGTCCCCGAGTCGCGAAGGATCTCGTCGTGCGCTTCGGGGTCGGCGGCGAGCGCCTCCCGCATCCGGCTCACGCTGAGCCAGGCCTCGAGGCACCCGTCCTTGCCGCAGGCGCAGCGGGGTCCGCCGTCGGTTCCGACGACCACGTGCCCGATCTCCCCGGCCGCGAAGCGGCTGCCGAGGAGGGGCTGGCTGCCGGTGATCAGCCCGGCTCCGACGCCGCGCCCCAGTTTGATCAGCATGAAGTCGGCCTTGGCGTCGCCGAACGTGTACTCGGCCAGGACCGCGGCGTTTGCGTCGTTGCGCGCCAGGACGGGCAGGTCGAGGTCGGCGCTCAGCTTGGCCTCGAGCGGGAAGTTGGACCAGCCCAGGTTGGGCGAGCTGAGGACGAGCCCGTCCGGTCGCACGACGCCGGGCGTGCCGATGCCCACGCCGAGCAGCGGCTGAGTCGACGCCTCGACCAGGCTGCGCGCGAGGTCGAGCGTCGCCGCGTACACCGCCTCGCCGTCGGGAGAGTCGGGACGGGTGACCTCGCGCCGTTCCAGGACATCGCCGTCGAGGCTCAACACGGCACCTTCGAAGGCGCTCGGACCGGAGAGGTCGAGCCCGAGGATCTGATGCCCGATCCGGTCGATGTCGATCAGGATCGGCGGTTTTCCGGGACCGACGGCCTCGCGCACGCCCATCTCGATGACGATCCCGTCGGCGATGAACTCGGCGACGAGGTCGGAGATCGTGACCCTGGTCAGACCGGTCTCCCGGGAGAGGTCGGCTCGGCTCATGGCCCCCGCGTGATAGAGGGTCTGCAGCACGAGCGCGCGGTTGTGCCCGCGTGCGTGCTCCGGGAGCACCTTCGAACGGGAGCGCAGGTGACGTCCGGGGCCGAACGCGTGCGCGCTGGCACCGCCCCCGTACTCTGACGGCGACGCGGCGCGCTGATCATCCGAAACGGACATGTTTGTTAGTAGACCTTACGAACAAAATTTGTGCAAGCTCTGCCCCGCGCCGATCGGCGAGGGTTACCGAAACGTTACATTACTCTCGAGCAGCATCGACGGGCGCATTCGCCCGCTCGATCAACCGGGTGACGAGGCCGGCCACGATCTTCTCTCGCGCCTCGACCGTGAGCGGCTTGCCGGGGACGCCGGGGCAGCGCTGCCACGGCGCGGGACCGTCGAGGGGACGATACCGCACCCCCGCAGACGCGAGGCGGCGCAGGTGGGTCGGCAGACGCCGCCCGAAGTCCGTGTGAACGCCTCCGGTTCCCCGCCCTCCCACAGCCTCTCCGCGATGGCCGCCAGCCGCGGGAACATCGCGAAGTCGACCCGGTCTCGGGTGGGCAGGTGCTCGCTCCACACGTTCGCCTGACCGCCGACCGCCCCCTCCTCCACACGGAGCGTGTAGACGCGTTCGACGCTGAGCGGAGGCCCGACGCGGATGGGTTCCTCCGTCGACTCCGACTGCGGATAGTCGAGGTACGCCTCGAGATCAGGGCACGCCACCACCTCGATGCCGCGACGCAGGGCCTCTCGCATGGCCACAGGGCCGCGCCAGGCGAGGATGCGCACCCCGTCGGGGACCTCTCCCTCGAGCACCTCGTCCCAGGCGAGCGCTGACCGGCCGCGGCTACGCACATGCGCGGCGAAGTGCGCCGTGAACCACGGCTGCACGTCGTGGGGCCCGCCGAGACCCAGGTCCCGCATCCGCTCGGCGGTGGCGACGCTCTCGGCCCACTCGGTGACGGGCACCTCGTCGCCGCCGATGCCGATCCACGGCGAATCGAACATGTCGCACAGGGCATCGATGGCCGCGCGGCCGAAGTCGAGCGAGGCCTCAGTCGGCGCGAGAGTGCGGGGATTCACCCCGAAGCGCTCCCAGGGGGCGGTGACCGGCTCTCCGACATCGAGGTTGCCCAACTCGGGATAGGCCGCGAGGGCCGCCTGGATGTGTCCGGGCAGCTCCACCTCCGGCACGAGGGTGACGCACCGCTCGGCGGCGTAGGCCACGAGGCCGCGCAGCTCCTCCGTCGTGTAGAAGCCTTCGTGGACGCCCGGCTCCACGGTCGACAGCGGTCCGTGACCGCGCTGCGTGGCCTCACGACGCGACCCCACCTCAGTGAGCCGCGGGTAGCCGGGCACTTCGAAGCGCCAGCCCTGATCGTCGGTGAGGTGCAGGTGCAGCACGTTGAGGTGGTGATCGGCGAGCAGATCGATCAGGCGGCGCACCTCGTCGACGGGGCGGAAATGTCGCGCCACGTCGAGCATCACGCCGCGCCAGGAATAGGCGGGCGCGCCGGCCCACACCCCGGCGGGCAGGAGCGCGGTCTGGGCCTCCGGGTCGCGGAGCTGACGCAGGGTGGTGCTCGCGCGGAACACCCCGGCTGCCGTCGCCCCGCGCAGCTCGATGCCGTCGGCGGCGACCGTCAGCCGGAAGGCCTCGTCGCCGATGCGCCCGGCGGCCGTGAACTCATCCGCGAGTTGCGGGTCGATGACGAGGCGGATCGGCGGCCGTCCGTCATCCGCAGCACCCCCGTCGAGCCTCGCGACAGACGCCGCGAGCCGTGACGCGTCGAGTCCCGACTCCACGATGACCGGCGTCTCTCGGGTCCATGTGAATCCGGGAGCCGCCGGGTCGATCTGCGCGTCGATACGCGGCACGGTCGCCCGGTGCGCCGGTGGCGGCATCCGCAGCGCTCGTCCCGGTGTGGCCCCGATGACCGCACCGGCGGACACCACCGGTACGCCGCCCACCAGCACCTCGACGATTCCGACCGGCGCCTCCAGCGGCTGTTCGAACGTCGCACCGGCGGCGATCGTCTTCGGGTCGAACAGCACGAGGTCGGCGGTGGCGCCCTCACGGATCACGCCGCGCGGCGCATCGCCGCGGTCGAGCCCCAGCCGCGCAGCCGGGGTGCCCGCCAGATGCCGCACCGCCTCCTCGAGGGTGAGGATGCCGAGCTCGCGCACGTAGTGCCCGAGATAACGGGGGAATGTGCCGCGGCCCCGCGGGTGCGGTCGCGCGCCGATCAGGATCCCGTCGCTTCCGCCGGTGTGACGCGGATGCCGCATGATCGCGCGCACGTTGTCCTCGTCGCCGATGTGCATCAGGATGCCGGTGGCCCCGGCATCCGCGATGATCGTGTCGAGCACCACGTCGACGGCGCGACGTCCTTCGTCGATCTCGATCTCGGCCACGGTGCGCCCGACCAGCGAGGCGAGTGCGGGGTTCGCGGTGCCGGAGATCTGGATCGCCGACCAGTCCGCCTTCTCACCGTGGAATCCGTCGCAGCCGATCTCCTCGAGCTCTACCCGCACGGCCTCCCGGCCGTCGGCGTCGAGCTCCGAGAGCGTGCGCAGCAGATCCCCCGATGCGGCGAGCCGGCTCGGGAGCAGCGCCGCGAGCGTGGTCGCGCCGGGGAGGTACGGGTAGGTGTCGAGCGTGACGTCGACGCCGTCGGCGATCGCCTCGTCGACGAGCGCGAGCAGTTCGCCCGCCCGCCCTCGGTTGGGAGCGAAGTTCATCGTGGCATGGGTCAGATGGATCGGGCATCCGGTGCGCCGCCCGATGTCGAGGACCTCGCGATAGGCGTTGAGCGCTCCCCCGCCGTAGCTGCGCGTGTGCGGCGCCCAGTAGCCGCCGCGTTCTGCGACAACTCGGCAGAGCGCCTCGAGCTCCGCGACGTCGGCGTACATGCCCGGTGTGTAGGTGAGACCGCTCGACAGCCCGAACGCGCCGGCATCCAGGGCAGCGGCGAGCAGCCGGGCCATCGACGACACCTCCGCCGTCGTCGCACGGCGGTTCGCATGTCCGACGACCATCATCCGCAGGTTCCCCTGCGGCACGAGCACTGCCGCGTTCGCGACGGCGGAGGCATCGATCGCCTCGAGGAGGTCGCTCATTGTGCGCCACGGGGCCGCATCCGGCAGCCCGTTCCACCCGGCGATCTGCGCCGGGATCACGGCGGCGGTCGCATCGTCGAGCGGTGCGTACCCGAGCCCGTCCTGCCCGAGCACCTCGGTCGTGACGCCCTGCAGGATCTTCGCGTCGTGCGCGGACCCCTTCAGCACCGCCAACTCGCTGTGCGCGTGCATGTCGATGAAGCCGGGCGACAGGACGAGACCGGCCGCATCCACGTTCACGGCGCCCTCCGGCAGCTCGAGGTCGACGGCATCGGGGTCGTCGGGCCGCAGGATCGCGACGATGCGCGCACCTTCCACCGCGACATCGGCCGTATACCGCGGCCCACCCGTGCCGTCCACGACGGTCGCACCGCGGTAGACCCGCACTCGTCCAGCAGCCGCCTTCTCGGCGCTCAGAAGCATGTGGCGACGGCCCCGATCACGCGCGGGTCGGCGGCATCGGGATCGTCGATCACCGCCACCACCCGCCACTTGTCGAAAGCCGTGCACGGGTGCGAGAGGCCGAGACGAACGACCTCTCCGACACGGACATCGGCGCCCTCGGCGAGGCGGAGAAAGGCGTGCTGATCGTTGAGCGCTGTGATCTCGCCCTCGACCGACTGCGGGGTCGGAAGGCCGAGGTCGAACGGCACGTCGCGACGACCGGCGTCGAGCAGCGCGAGCCCGGGCTCCGGCTGTGACACGACGCGTGCCCAGGCGTGCATCGCGGAGCGCAGCGGCGCCGTCCCGGTCAGCGGGCCGAACGGCGACATCCGACTGTAGAACCCGTCGTCGTGGATCTGGAAGGCCCCCGAACGCAGCACCACGTCGGCGTCAGCACCCCGCCGCAGCACCGCGGCCGCACGATCGGGGAAGGCGCTTCCGCCCGCGCTGAGGATGGGCCGGATGCCGTGGGGATAGGCCAGACGCCCATGCAGCTCCACGATGGTCTCCAAGAATTCGTCGACCGCCGCAACCGAGGCGTCGGAGCGGTCGGGACCGAACGGCCCCTCGTAGCCCGCGACGCCGGCGAGACGCAGTCCCGGGGCCGCCGAGATCGCCTCGGCGATCCGCTCGCCCTCGTCGATCGATCGGGCGCCGGTGCGCCCCTCCGCTCCGCCGAGCTCGACGAGGACGTCCAGCGGCCGGGTGGCGCCCGCCGACGCTCGAGCGAGGATCTCCACGCCGGCCGCCGAGTCCGCCCAGCAGAGGATCCGCAGACCGTCATCGCCCGCCAGGAGTTCGCCGAGGTGCCGGGCAGCGGCTTCGTCGGTCACGGAGTTCGCGATCAGCACCGTGCGGACCCCGGACTCGACCGCGACCTCGGCCTGCCACGGCGTCGCCACCGAGATGCCCCAGGCACCGGCGTCGAGAAGGCGCTGCCAGAGGGCAGGGGCCATCGTCGTCTTGCCGTGCGGCGCGAGCAGCACTCCCCCGTCGCGGGCCCAGGCGAAGACGGTCTCCTCGTTGTGGTCGAGCGCGGACTGCTGCACCGTCATGACCGGCGTCACCAGGTCGGAGAGACGCAGATCGGCGCCGGCGACCTCGGACAGCCGGAGGCCGGAAGCGCGGGCCGGGAAGCCCTTCGCCCAGGCGCCGAGAACCGGGTCCGGAATTTGTAGAGGCACCTAACAAGGCTACTAGGGTGGGGCCATGACCGCGAAGACCCGTGTTTCCACCGATGCCGCCCCCGCGCCCGCGCACACCTTCTCCCAGGGAGTGCGCAAGGGACCGATCGTGCAGGTCTCCGGCCAGGGACCCGTCGACCCGCAGACGAACGAGTATCTCTTCCCCGGCGACGTCGCCGCGCAGACGACGCGCACGCTCGAGAACGTGAAGGCGATCGTCGAGGCGTCGGGCGCCACCTTCGACGACGTCGTGATGCTGCGCGTCTATCTCACCAAGCGCGAGGACTTCCCGGTCATGAACGAGGCGTACGGCGCCTTCGTGACCGCCCATACGTCGAGCGGCGTGCTGCCCTCGCGCACCACCGTGTTCACCGGGCTGCCGCGCGAGGAGATGCTCGTCGAGATCGACGGACTCGCCGTCATCGCCTGACTCCGCGCCCCGGGCGTGTTGCGTCCAGGACCGTTGCCTCCCCGTTACCTCCTATCCCGTACCATTGAGGGTCAGGGCACGTGTATAGCCGGGGGGTGGAGTTCGTGACCGATGTGATCTCAGCGCCAGGCGCTGCTGCAGGAGCGCACGGCGACGACGCACCGACCGAGGTGCTGACGCCCTCGGATGCTCCCACCGATTCGATGCCTCCGGCCGACGGCGACCAGCCGCTCGCGTGGGCGCCCATCGAGCCCTCTCCGAAGAAGAGCCGGCTCGGCCTGTGGATCGGCCTCGGTCTCGGTGTCGTCGCGCTCGGCGCCGGAGCGGCATCGATGATCCTCATCGCGCCCGGCACCACGGTCGCCGGCATCCCGGTGGGCTGGATGACTCCCGGAGCCGCTGCCGCTGCGGTCGACGCACATCTTGCCGAGACACGGATCACTCTGACTGGCGCGGGCGGCGATGTCGTGCTGACCGGCGCCGACCTCGGCGCATCCATCGACGCCGCGGCACTCGCCGACCAGGCCTACACCGAGCGCCCGATGTGGAATCTCGGCGCGTGGATGGGTGATTCCCTCCCGGGCGAGATCACGCTCGACGCCGAGAAGGCGACGAGTGCACTCCGCGGAGCCGTGCCTGCCAGCTTCGTCGAGCCCGTCGACGCAAGCGTCGCCTTCGACACCGCGAGCGCCAGCTATGTGCCGACTCCGGCCGAGGCCGGTACCGGCATCGACGTCACCGACCTCACCACCGCCTTCGGTGCAGCCGTCGCCGACGGCCAGAAGAGCCTCGACTATCCTGGCGACCCCGCCGAAGCCCTCCCGGTCATCTCCGACGACGATGCCGCCGCGACCGCCGCATCGTTGAACGCCATGCTCGACACGGTCGGGTTCTACGTCGGCGAAGAGAGGACCGTCCCGGTATCGCGCGCCGGCGCCGCAAGCTGGCTCACGGTCGTCGACGAAGACGGTCAGCTGCGGGTGCAGGCAGATCCTCAGATCATCCAGGCGACCGTCGACAATCTCCCCAAGCGGGTGGATCGCGCGCCGGTAAACGCCACCAACATCGTGGACTCCGCGGGAACGGTGCTGCGTGCAGAGCGAGACGGTGTCGACGGACGCGCCTTGGACGACACCTCCGACATCGCTGAGGAGTTCGCTCAGCAGCTCGAGGGTGGCGACGGAGTGTATGAACTCGCGGTCACCAAGACGCCGTTCGAGACGGTCAGCCTGTTCCGCAAGATCGAGATCAACCTCAGCTCGCAGCGCGCCTACCTGTTCGAGAACAACGAGGTCGTGAACTCGTGGGCGGTGTCCACCGGGCTCCCCGGCACGCCGACTCCCACCGGTAACTTCAAGGTCTTCGCGCATACGGCCATGCAGGACATGGGCTGCTACGAAGGGGCCCCGTACTGCACCGAGAACGTGCCGTGGATCACCTGGTTCACCACGAACATCGGCTTCCACGGCACCTACTGGCACAGCAACTACGGCCAGCGGATGAGTCACGGCTGCGTGAACCTGCCGATCGACCTCGCCAAGTACGTGTACGACTGGTCCCCCGAGGGCCTCGAGGTCGCCGTCTACAACTGACGCCTTCCCGACACACGAAGGGGGCGGATGCCGAAGCATCCGCCCCCTTCGTGTGTCCGGTCAGGTCAGCGCAGGGCGTCGACGATGCCGTTCAGCGTTTCCGACGGGCGCATGATCGCCTCGACGAGGGCATCGTCCGGTCGGTAGTAGCCACCGATCTCGACAGGCTTCCCCTGCACCGCGTTGAGCTCGGAGACGATCGTCTCCTCCTTCTCGGCGAGCGTGGCCGCGACCGGCGCGAAGGCCGCCGCGAGATCGGCATCCTTGGTCTGCTTCGCCAGCTCCTGCGCCCAGTACAGGCCGAGGTAGAAGTGGCTGCCGCGGTTGTCGATCGTGCCGAGGGCACGCCCCGGGGAGCGGTCCTCCTCGAGGAACGTCCCGGTCGCGGCGTCGAGAGTCTCCGCGAGCACGCGGGCCTTCTCGTTGCCCTTGCGGTCGGCATAGTGCTCGAGCGAAGCGGCCAGCGCGAAGAACTCGCCCAGCGAGTCCCAGCGGAGGTAGTTCTCCTCGACCAGCTGCTGCACGTGCTTGGGCGCGGAGCCCCCGGCACCGGTCTCGAACAGTCCGCCGCCCGCGAGCAGCGGAACGATCGAGAGCATCTTGGCGCTGGTGCCCACCTCGAGGATCGGGAAGAGATCCGTGAGGTAGTCGCGCAGCACGTTGCCGGTGACCGAGATCGTGTCGAGCCCGTGGCGCATCCGCGCGCGAGTGTGTAGCGCGTCGCCTCCTCGGGCGCGAGGATCGTGATCGTCAGGCCCTTGGTGTCGAGCGTCGCGAGACCCTGGTGCACCTTCGCGATGATCTGTGCATCGTGCGAGCGGTTCGCGTCCAGCCAGAACACGGCCGGCACGCCACTCGCACGCGCACGGTTGACGGCGAGCTTGACCCAGTCCATCACGGGGATGTGCTTGGTCTGCGTCGCACGCCAGATGTCTCCGGCGCCGACGGTGTGCTCGATCAGCACCGTGCCCTCGCTGTCGAGCACCTGGACGGTACCGGGCGCTTCGATCTCGAAGGTCTTGTCGTGGCTGCCGTACTCCTCGGCGGCCTGGGCCATCAGCCCCACGTTCGGCACGGTGCCGATGGTCGCGGGGTCGAGCGGTCCGTTCGCGATCACGTCGTCGATCACGGCCTGGTAGACGCTGGCGTAGGAGGAGTCGGGGATGACCGCGAGGGTGTCGGCTTCGCCGCCGTCCTTGCCCCAGAGCTTTCCGCCGTTGCGCACGAGGGCGGGCATCGACGCATCGACGATCACATCACTCGGCACGTGGAGGTTCGTCGTGCCCTTGTCGGAGTTCACGTACGAGAGGCGGGGCCCCTCGGCGATCGCCCTGTCGAAGGCGGCGGCGATGTCGTCGCCCCCGGTCACGTTGGCGAGTCCGGTGAGGATCGAGCCGAGGCCGTCGTTGGCGCTGAGGCCTGCCGCGGCGAGCTGCTCGCCGTACTGCTCGAACACGTCCTTGAAGAACGCCTTCACGACGTGGCCGAAGATGATCGGGTCGCTGACCTTCATCATGGTGGCCTTGAGGTGCACGGAGTACAGCACGTCGTCGGCCTTCGCCGACTCCAGCGTCTCGTCGAGGAAGGCGTCGAGCGCCTTCGCGGAGAGGAACGTCGCGTCGATGATCTCGCGCGGCAGGACCTTGAGCCCTTCCTTGAGCACGGTGACGGTGCCGTCCTCCGCCGTGTGGCGGAACGTCAGCACGTCGTCGTGTGCCGCGACCCACGAGCGCTCGTTGCTCTTGAAGTCGTCGTGGCCCATGGTGGCGACCCGCGTCTTCGAGCCTTCGGCGAACGGCTTGTTCCGGTGCGGGTGCTTCTTGGCGTAGTTCTTCACCGCCAGTGGTGCACGGCGGTCGCTGTTGCCCTCGCGGAGCACCGGGTTGACCGCGGATCCCTTGATGCGGTCGTAGCGCGCGCGGACGTCCTTCTCCTCGAGCGTCGACGGCTCATCCGGGAAGTCGGGGATGTCGTAGCCCTGCTGCTGCAGTTCGGCGATCGCCCCCTTCAGCTGCGGGATGGATGCCGAGATGTTCGGCAGCTTGATGATGTTCGCCTCGGGGAGCGTCGCGAGACCGCCCAGCTCGGCGAGGGCATCCCCCACCTGCTGCTCCGGGGTGAGCTTCTGCGGGAACGCGGAGAGGATGCGTCCGCCGAGAGAGATGTCACGGGTTTCGAAGGCGATGCCTGCCTGGCCGGCGTAGGCCTGGATGATCGGCAGGAACGAGGCGGTGGCGAGAGCCGGTGCCTCGTCGGTGTGGGTGTAGATGATGGCGTCGTCGGTCACCGGGAGGTTCTCCGTTCGCGAGGGCAATTTGTCTCGATACCAAGATACCTGAGCGGCTGTCGGCGCGTGGCCCGGCGGGCGGGCGCTGCGTCGTCCGAACAGCCAGCCTCGATAGACCTGAGGCGAAATGTTCGCGGGGGATGTCTCCGCTCGCGCGGGAGGGGTTAGCCTGGGAGCATGTCCGAACTGCGCATGGTCGAACTCTCCGCCGCGACGATCGTCGCCGTGAACAACCTGTCGCTCAAGCCCGGACAGGAGCAGTACCTCGCACCCGTCTCGTACGGGATCGCTGCGACCGTCATCAATCCGCAGACGTCGTGGCAGCGCGTGATCCTCGACCGCAATGAGGTCGTCGGGTTCGTCAGCGCGAACTTCGACGACGAGGCGCCGGAGGAGCACTTCCGCTCCGTCCTGTGGCGCATCAACGTGGATGCCGACGATCAGGGGCGAGGCGTCGGTCGTTTCGCCGTCGAGGCTCTCATCGAGGAAGCCCGTCAGCGCGAGGTCGACCACGTCAACGTGATCTACGAGGCGGGCGACGGCGGACCGGAGAACTTCTTCCACCGCGTCGGGTTCACGCCCGTCGGCGAGACCGCCTACGGCGAGATCATCGCGCAGATCCGCGTCACGTCATAGGCCGGCGGCGGGGTCTCGAATCCCCTCCCCCATCGAGACTCCGTCGCCCTTGACCGGTTCCTGACGGGACCGCTCTCACACGAGAGTCACGGATATGTTGCGAGCGACCACAAAAAGCTTGCGCTCCGCTGCGCCTCGTGCGTATCATCGCTGAAGAGGCGTAAGCGAAGCGCTTCGACGATTTCTTACCGCAGGATGACGATGGAGTCACGATGACGACGATCCACGAGGTGGCCGAGGCCGCCGGGGTGTCGATCAGTACCGTCTCCTACGCCCTGAGCGGCAAGCGGCCCGTGTCCGAGAAGACCCGTCGCCGCATCGAGGATGCCGCACACGCGCTCGGCTACGAACCGGATGCCGGCGCACGGATGCTCGCCGGTCGGCGCACGCACATCTTCGCCCTGACCGAGCCCCTCCGCGCCGACACGCACGCCCCCACGCACATGGCGTTCGTGCTCGCGACCGCCGTGGCGGCGCGGCAGCGCGGCTACGACATCCTCCTCCTCACCGACGAGCAGGCCTCTGAGGGCATGAACCGTGTGGCGGCGAGCAACCTGGTGGATGCGATCCTCGTGCTCGATGTCGCCCCCGACGACGAGCGCGCCGCGATCGCCCGCTCGGTGCGCACCCCGACGATCTTCATCGGCATCCCGGAGGATGCTGAGGGGCTCACCTGCGTCGACCTGGATTTCGACGCCGCCGGGCGCATGGCCGTCGACCACCTCGTCGACGCCGGCCACGACCGCATCACGCTGCTCGGCCAGACCGAGGTCTCCTACCGGAAGTCGAACTTCCCCCGCCGTCTGCTGAAGGGCGCGACCGACCGCGCGGACGAGCGTGGAGTGCGCCTCGACCCGATCACGACTGGCGCCGCCACCACCGACGTCGCCGCTGTGCGCGCCGCGGCGAACGCCGCGCTCGACGACGGCGACCGCGCCTTCATCGTGCACGCCGTGAACGATGTGCACGATGCGCTGCTCGCGGTGCTCGACGAACGCGGCCTGCGCGTGGGCGACGACGTATCCGTCATCTCCGCCGCAGCATCCTTCGACACCACAACGCTCGCCGTCCCCATCGACACGATCCCTCTCGTGCCGCAGCTGTCCTGCGAGTACGCGGTCGACCTGGCCGTCCGCCGTCTGGAAGAGGCGCACACCGCACCGGGGATCCACCTCCTTCCACCCGAATACCGCTCCGCCGGATCCGTCGCCCCTCCCCGGGAATGACGCCTCGGAGACCATGCTCTCGCGCGACCGTCGTCGAAACGCTTCGATGCTTCGCCTCCTCCACAACTGAACACCTGACCCAGAGAAGTGTCCGGCCCACAGGGCCACCGAGAAAGGAGTGCCGACGATGGCACGCAACATCCGCAGGACGAAGGCGCTGACCGTGTTGGCAGCGCTCACCGCCACCGGGATCGCGCTGAGCGGCTGCGCCGCCGGCTCAGGCGACGAGGGCGGCGATGGCAAGACCCTCAAGCTGTGGCACTACGAGGGAGCCGACAGCGCGATGGGCAAGGCGTGGGCCGAATCCATCAAGATCTTCGAAGAGGAGACCGGGGCCAAGGTCGAGTTCGAGGAGAAGTCGTTCGAGCAGATCCAGAAGACGGCCAGCCAGGTGCTCGACACCGACGCCGCCCCCGACCTGATGGAGTTCAACAAGGGCAACGCCACGGCGGGCTTCCTCGCGTCGACCGGGCTGATCGCCGACATCTCGGATGCCGTCGAGGAGTACGGCTGGGACGACAAGCTCGCCCCGTCGCTGCAGACGACCGCGAAGTACTCCGAGGACGGCGTCATGGGCGGCGACACCTGGTTCGGCGTGCCGAACTACGGCGAGTTCGTCGGCGTCTACTACAACAAGGATGCCTTCGCCGAGGCGGGGCTCGAGATCCCGACCACGTATGACGAGTTCGTCGACGTGCTCGACGCCTTCGTCGCGAAGGGCATTACTCCGCTCGCCGAGGCCGGCGCCGAGTACCCGCTCGGACAGCTCTGGTACCAGCTGGCACTCATGGAGGGTGACCGCGGCTTCGTCGACGACTACCAGCTCTACAAGGAGCCGGTCGACTGGCAGGGCGACGAGGTCACCTCGGCGACCGAGACGCTGAAGGAGTACGTCGACAAGGGCTACATCGCCTCGGACGTCTCATCCGTCAAGGCCGAGGACGCCGGCGTCTCGTTCATCAACGGCACCTCGCCGATCTTCGTCTCGGGCTCCTGGTGGTTCGGCCGCTTCGTCTCCGAGGCCACCGGCTTCGACTGGTCGATGACCGCCTTCCCCGGTGCTGATCTCTCGCTCGGCTCCTCGGGCAACCTCTGGGTCGTGCCCGAGAACGCCGCGAACAAGGAGCTCGCCTACGAGTTCATCGACATCACGATGCGTCCCGAGATCCAGGCGATCATCGGCAACAACGGCGGTCTCCCCGTCGCCGCCGACACCGCCGACATCACCGACGAGAAGAGCGCCGAGCTGATCGAGACGTTCAACGGCGTGCTCGACGCCGACGGCCTCTCGTTCTACCCGGACTGGCCCGCGCCCGGCTTCTACGACGTCATCGTGCAGGAGCTCCAGGGTCTCGTCACCGGCGTGCAGGACGTGAAGACGACCAACACCAACCTCGGCGACCAGTACGACGAGGGCACCTCCGAATACCGCTGATCCATTCGCGGGGGCGGCTTCCGCAGCCGCCCCCGCAACTCTCCTGGAGGTGACCATGTCACTCGACACCCGTCAGCGCCGCACGACGCCGCGCCGCGCCAAGCTCCCACCCGAGGAGCCGTCGATCCCGCAGCGCCGCGGCGGGACCGGGGCGTACTGGCTCTACCTGCTCCCCGGCTTCGCGCTGCTGCTCGTCGTCGTCATCGTCCCGCTCATCTGGAACGTGTACCTCACCTTCACGAAGTGGAAGGGCGTGCGCACCCCGGAGTTCATCGGGCTCGAGAACTGGCAGAAGATCCTCACCGACAGCGACTTCTGGACGTCGTTCACGAACTCGGTCTGGATGATCCTCGCCATGGTGGTGGTCCCGACGATCGTGGGTCTCATCGTCGCCGCACTGCTGTTCGACGTCGTCGGGCGCAAGTTCGGTGGCAAGGTCGGCAGCTTCCTCCGCGCCACCTACTACCTCCCGCAGATCCTCCCGATCGCGGTGGCGGGCATCGTGATCGGCTGGATCGTCCGCCCCGGCGGCGATGGCGCGCTCAATCAGATCCTCGGCGCCTTCGGCGTCCCCGCGTACGACTGGCTCGGACAGATGCCGTCGGCGCTCATCGTGCTGATGGTCGTCATGGTCTGGGTGCAGCTCGGCTACCCGGTCGTGGTGTTCATGGCCGCACTGCAGCGCGTCGACCCGGAGCTCTACGAGGCCGCCGAACTCGACGGCGCCAACTGGCTCCAGCGATTCACCGCCATCACGATGAGCATCATCCGCCCGGAGATCTTCGTGGTGACCCTGACCTGCACCATCGCGGCGCTCAAGGTCTTCGGCCCCGTCTACATCATCACGCGCGGTGGGCCCGCGGGTTCCACGCTCGTACCCGCCTACTACGCGTACCAGGAGTTCTTCACCAAGCGGAACGTCGGCTACGGCGCGACCATCGCCACCGTGCTCACCATCGTCGTGGTCATCGTGTCGATCATCTTCATCCGCCTGCAGAACTCGCTCGAGCGGAAAGAAAGGGCGGGTCTGTGATGCACGCCACCACTGCCATCGTCACCGGCAAGACCGCGAAGACCCGTCCCCGCGGCGGCATGACGAAGAAACGGCCGGTCGACTGGCTGCTGCTCGCCCTCGTCGTCGTCGGCGCACTGCTCGTCATCGCGCCGTTCTACCTCGTGCTCGTGAACTCGTTCAAGTCGCCGCTCGACTACGCGACGTCCGGGCCGCTCGCCTTCCCCGAGACGCTCGACTTCGGCGGGATCATCAAGTTCTGGGAGCGCGTAAACTTTCCGGAGAAGGTCTGGAACTCGATCTTCATCGCCGGCATCGTCTCAGTGCTCGCCGTGGTCATCTCGATGCTCAACGCGTTCGCGATCGGCATCGGCCGCGTTCGCGGGCGCAGCTGGATCGTGCTGCTGTTCCTGATGGCCAACCTGCTTCCGCAGGAGGCGCTGCTCTACCCGCTGTACTACATGTTCAAGTCGGTCGGTCTGTACGACAACGTGTGGGCGGTCATCATCGTGTTCACGGTGATCCAGGCGGCCTTCGGCACCTACCTCCTGTCATCGGTCTACGGCACCTTCCCCAAGGAGATCCTCGAGGCCGCGTCGCTCGACGGTGCGACCCGCTGGCAGATCCTCTGGCGGGTCGTCTTCCCCATCAGCCGTCCCACGCTGTCGGTGCTGTTGATCTTCTTCTTCATCTGGACGTGGAACGAGTTCCTCATCCCGCTGACGTTCCTCGCCTCGAACGCCAACCAGACGGTCCCGGTCGCGATCAGCGTGCTGCAGGGCGACCGTCTGATGGACGTCACCACCACGAGCGCGTCGGCACTGCTCGGCATCATCCCCACGCTCATCTTCTTCCTCATCTTCCAGCGCACGCTCACACGCGGCATCACGGCAGGAGCAGTCAAGTAATGAAGTTCACCGACGGGTTCTGGCAGCTGCGTCCCGGCGTCACCGCGCTCCACGCGCAAGAGGCCTACGACATCGCAGAGACCGACGACACCCCCGACGGCCCCGGCCTGGTCATCACGGCTCCCACGCTGGTGATCGCCAAGCGCGGCGACGTGCTCAACCGCCCCGTGCTCACCACGACCCTCTCCTCCCCCGCCGAGGGCGTGATCCGGGTGCGCATCGCGCATCACTCCGGCGGGCGGTGGCACGGCGGGTTCACGCTTCCGGGTGCCGGCGGCGCGGCATCCGTCTCGGTCTCCGACGCCGGAGGCGTGGTGGATGCCGGCGCGCTGGTCGCCCGCATCTCCCCCGGTGCTCCGTGGGATCTGTCGTTCGAGGTCGAAGGCCGCCGGGTGACCGGCAGCGGGCACAAGGCGCAGGGGTACATGCAGCTCGCGCCCGGAGCCCAGGTCGACCAGGGCATCGTGTCGAACGCTCGACAGGGCGGCACCGCCCCTTCGGCATCCGTCTTCATCCACGAACAGCTCGACCTGGGTGTCGGCGAGCACATCTACGGACTCGGCGAGCGCTTCGGGCCCCTGGTGAAGAACGGGCAGACCGTCGAGGTGTGGAACGCCGACGGCGGCACGTCGAGCGAGCAGGCGTACAAGAACGTGCCGTTCCACCTGTCAGACCGGGGCTACGGCGTGCTGGTGAACGATCCGGGGCACGTCTCCTATGAGATCGGCTCGGAGGCGGTCGAGCGGGTGCAGTTCTCGGTCTCCGGCGAGGTGCTTGAGTACTTCGTGATCGCCGGCCCCACCCCGAAGGACGTGCTGGGCCGCTACACGGCGCTGACCGGTCGGCCGCCGGTCGTGCCCGCGTGGTCATACGGCCTGTGGCTGTCGACGAGCTTCACGACCGACTACGACGAGCAGACCGTGAACTCCTTCATCGACGAGATGACTGCGAGAGAGCTGCCGGTCTCGGTGTTCCACTTCGACTGCTTCTGGATGCGCGAGTTCAACTGGTGCGACTTCGAGTGGGACCCGCGGGTGTTCCCCGACCCCGAGGGCATGCTGGGGCGTCTGCACGAGAAGGACCTGCGCGTCTGCGTCTGGATCAACCCCTACATCGCGCAGCGGTCCCCGCTGTTCCGCGAGGCCGCCGATCAGGGCTTCCTGGTGCGTCGCGCCGACGGGTCCGTATGGCAGTGGGACCTGTGGCAGGCCGGTATGGGTCTCGTCGACTTCACGAACCCGGAGGCCACAGCCTGGTACCAGGGTTATCTGCGCCGCCTCATCGCTCAGGGCGTGGACTGCTTCAAGACCGACTTCGGCGAGCGCATCCCGACGGATGTCGTCTGGGCCGACGGCGCCGACCCCGAGCGCATGCACAACCTCTACACCGAGCTCTACAACCGGGCCGTGTTCGACGTGCTCACCGACACCCGCGGCGAGGGCGAGGCCGTGCTGTTCGCCCGGTCGGCGACGGCCGGGGGCCAGAGCATGCCCGTGCACTGGGGCGGCGACTCGACCTCCACCTTCGCGTCGATGGCCGAGACGCTCCGCGGCGGGCTCTCGCTCGCGCTGAGCGGCTTCGCCTTCTGGAGCCACGACATCGGCGGCTTCGAGGGAACGCCGGATGCCGCGGTGTTCAAGCGCTGGACGGCGTTCGGCCTGCTCGGCTCGCACTCGCGCTTCCACGGCTCGAGCTCGTACCGGGTGCCGTGGGCGTTCGACGAGGAGGCCGTCGAGGTCACACGGCGCTTCACGCACCTGAAGATGCGGCTCATGCCGTACCTGTACCAGCAGGGACTGGATGCCGCGGAAACCGGCGTGCCGCTGATGAGGCCGATGGTGCTCGAGTTCCCCGACGACCCCGCGGCGACGTACCTCGACCGGCAGTACATGCTCGGCTCGAACCTGCTGGTCGCGCCGGTGTTCTCGGCCGACGGCGCCGTGGACTTCTACCTGCCGTCGGGCGAGTGGACGTCGCTGCTGACCGGCGAGACGGTCTCCGGGGGCGGGTGGCGCCGAGAGGTGCACGGCTTCGACTCCTTGCCGCTGTACGTGCGCCCCGGCACGGCGCTCCCCTGGGGCGCCAGGGTGGACAGCCCCGAATACGACTACCATGACGGACTGCAGCTGCGTGTCTTCGCCGGCGGCACGGGAACCGCATCGGTGACCGTGACGAACCCCGAGGGCCGCGCCGTCACCTACGACGTCGACCTCGAGGAGATCACCGGATGACCACCCCGCTCGCACCGCTTGCCCCCGCCGACGACTACCGGGGCTCGGGACTCGTCTTCCCCGAAGGCTTCACCTTCGGGTCGGCCACCGCCTCGTACCAGATCGAGGGGGCCGCGGCCGAAGACGGTCGCACCCCGTCGATCTGGGACACCTTCAGCAAGACGCCGGGGCGCGTGTGGAACGGCGACACCGGGGACGTGGCGTGCGATCACTATCACCGCGTCGACGAGGACCTCGATCTGATGGCGGACCTCGGGCTGCAGGCCTACCGCTTCTCGATCGCCTGGCCGCGCATCGTCCCCGCCGCCACGGGCGAGGTGAATCAGGCCGGGATCGACTTCTACTCGCGGCTCGTCGACGGGTTGCTGCAGCGCGGCATCCGTCCGGTGGCGACGCTGTACCACTGGGATCTTCCGCAGTACCTCGAGGACGCCGGCGGGTGGACCTCCCGGGCGACCACGGATGCCTTCGAGCGCTACGCCGAGGTGATGGGTGCGGCGCTGGGCGACCGGGTGCACACCTGGACCACGCTGAACGAGCCCTGGTGCTCGGCCTACCTCGGCTACGGGCAGGGGGGTCACGCGCCCGGTCGGCACGAACCGGCATCCGCGCTGTCGGCCGTGCACCACCTCAATCTCGCGCACGGACGGGCGATCCGGGCGCTGCGGGCCACGTCGTCGGGCGACCCGGACTACTCCGTCACGCTCAACTTCCACGTGCTGCGTGGTCAGGGCGACGGAGCGACCGAGGCAGTGCGCCGGATCGACGCGCTCGCGAACCGCGCGTTCACCGGTCCGATGCTGCGTGGCGAGTACCCCGCCGACCTGCTGGAGGACACGGCATCCGTGACCGACTGGAGCTTCGTGCAGGAGGGCGACCTCGCCACGATCAACCAGCCGATCGACGTGCTGGGCGTGAACTACTACTCCACCGCGACCGTGCGGCTCTGGGACGGCGTCTCGCCGAAGCAGCAGAACGACGGCCACAAGGGCGCCGAAGGCGGTACGGCCTGGCCGGGCAGCAACGAGCTCGTCGAGTTCGTGGAGCAGCCGGGGCCGTACACGGCCATGGGTTGGAACATCGCGCCGGAGGGCCTCGAGGAGTTGCTCGTCTCACTGTCGGAGCAGTTCCCGGAGCAGGCGCTGATGGTCACCGAGAACGGCGCGGCCTTCGAGGACGAGGTGGCGGAGGACGGCTCGGTGCCCGACCCCGAGCGCACCGACTACCTGCGCCGGCACTTCACCGCGGCGCATCGGGCGCTCGAGCGCGGCGTCGACCTGCGCGGCTACTTCGTGTGGTCGCTGCTCGACAACTTCGAGTGGGGCTACGGCTACGCCAAGCGGTTCGGCATCGTGCGCGTCGACTTCGACACGCTCGAGCGCACCGTGAAGGACTCCGGGCACTGGTACCGCGACCTCGTGCGCACACGGACCGTCGGGGCGTAGTTCGAAGGTGCTGGAGGTGCCGGAGGTGCCGGGTGAGCCGGACGATCAGCTGTGATCGTCCGGCTTTCCTTGGCGTTTGCGGTTGCTCCAGGCGGCGAGCGCTGAGGCGGCGGCCCCCGCTGCCCGATCGATCACCTCGGCGGAGCGGCTGAGCACGTCCTGCGCCGTATCCTGCCATCCTGCGGAGGCGGATGCTTCGCCCGCCTGCACCTTCGCGGCATGCTCGGCGGCTTCGAAGGCGCGCTCGAGTTCGGCGACGGCATCCCGATAAGCGGCGAACTCAGCGGCGGTGATGCGTCCGTCCGTGCTGTGACGCAGATCATTGGCCTGACGCACCGCCCGCAGGTACGCGGCTGTCGCCGGGCGCTTCACGTCGGTCATCGCCGGGTAGGCGATCTGCAGGGCCGGGTCGGTCTCGTACTGCATCCAGCGCGCGACGACGGCGTCGTGTTCGGCACGCAGGCGCTCGATCGGACGAGGGGCGGATGCCGGCGGGATCGCCGCCCGCGCCGCATTCACCGCGCACCTGGCGGGCGCGGACATCGGCCGCGGCGGCCTTCGCATCGCGTTCCCTCTCGCGCAGCATCCGTCGCGCTCCGGCGACCTGTTCGGCGGACGCGCGTTGCGCCGCCCGCTCGGCCATCACCCGGGCGAGATCGGCGCGGGCGATCTTGAGTGCGGTCCGCTTCTCCGCCGCCACCTGGCGCGCGGTGGCGAGGTCCTGGCGCGCGGCATCGAACGCGAGGCGCCTGCCGCTGGTTCTGATCTGTCGGTTCACACCGATCACCCCCACTGTGCCCGCCGCGATCGCGGAGGGCGCGACCCACCACCACTCGGCGAGCAGCACAAGGTCCATCCTTCGATGCTACCCAGCGCGCCCGACCTCTGGTTCCCGCGCTTCCCGCCCGTCTGCCTCCCGCCACCTCAACTTCTGCGGCACATCTCGTGGATGTGGCCGCAGAAGTTCGACAGACGGACGCCACCCGGCAGGGCCCGATGGCTAGACCAGGGTCTCCTGCCAGGCCGCGTGCAGCTGCGCGAACTTGCCGGTGCCGCCGATCAGGGCGTCGGGGGTGTCGTCCTCGATGATCTGTCCGTGCTCCATCACCAGCACTCGATCCGCAATCGCGACCGTCGACAGGCGGTGCGCGATGATGATCGCAGTACGGTCCTTCAGCAGGGTCTGCAGCGCGTCCTGGATCAAGCGCTCGGACGGGATGTCGAGCGACGCCGTGGCCTCATCGAGGATCAGCACTGCGGGGTCTGCGAGGAAGGCCCGGGCGAAGGAGATCAGCTGACGCTGTCCCGCAGACACCCGGCCGCCGCGCTTGTTCACGTCGGTGCCGTACCCGTCGGGGAGCGACGAGATGAACTCGTCCGCGCCGACCGCACGCGCAGCCGCCCGGATCTCGTCGAGCGTCGCGTCGGGCTTGCCGAGCGCGATGTTGTCGGCGACCGTCCCGCTGAACAGGTAGGCCTCCTGCGTGACCATGACGATCGCGCGGCGCAGGTCCTTCGGATGCAGCGAGCGCAGGTCGACTCCGTCGAGGGTCACGCGACCGGCCGACGGGTCGTAGAACCGCGAGATGAGCTTCGCCAGCGTAGACTTGCCCGCACCGGTCGTTCCCACCAGCGCGATCGTCTGCCCCGCGGGGATGTCGAGCGAGAAGTTCGGGAGGATCGTCTTCTCGCCGTTGTACCCGAAGGTCACCTCGTCGAAAGACACGTGACCGCGGGAATCCCACAGGTCGACCGGGTTCTCGGGGTCCGGAACCGTCGGCACCTCTTCGAGCACGCCCGACACCTTCTCGAGCGCAGCCGTGGCCGACTGGTACGAGTTCAGGAACATCGCGATCTCCTGCATCGGCGCGAAGAAGTTGCGCACGTAGAGCACCGCCGACAGCAGCACACCCACCGTGAGCGCACCGGTCGACACGCGGACGCCGCCCCAGAGCACCACGAAGCCGAGCGTGAGCGCCGCGACTCCCATCAGCCCCGGCTCGAACGTGCCGAACAACAGCATCGAGCGACGGTTGATGTCGCGGTACTCGCCGGCGACGTGCTGGAACGTGACGTCGTTGCGCGGCTCCTTGCGGAACGCCTTGACGGCGCGGATGCCGGTCATCGTCTCGACGAACTGCACGATCACCTTCGCGCTGATCACACGCGACTCGCGGTACACGAGCTGCGACCGGGAGTAGAACCAGCGCATCAGCAGGAACAGCGGAACGCCGGCCAGCGCCAGGATCACACCCGACTGCCAGTCCCACACCACCAGCGCGATGAAGGTGAAGGCTCCGAAGAGCACGCCGGAGACGAGGTTGTTCAGCCCGCCGTCGAGCAGCTCGCGAATCGAGTCCAGGTCGCTCGTCTGCCGCGAGATGATGCGCCCCGACGTGTACGACTCGTGGAACTCGAGGCTCAGTCGCTGCGTGTGCAGGAAGATGCGCTTGCGCAGGTCGAGGAGCACGGCCTGCGTGATCCGTGCGGCGATCATCACGTACCAGGCGATGAGTGCCGCGGCCGCCGCTCCCGCGAACAGGTAGATGAAGCCGATCATCAGCGTCGGCATCCAGTCGGCCTGCTTGATGACGGCGGGCAGCGCCCGATCGAGGCCGATGCTGATCAGGATCGGACCGATCACCTGCAGCGCCGTCGAGATGACCAGCACGACGCCGGCGAGGATGACCTGCCCCTTCAGGGGACGGACCAGCGAGCCGAGCAGCCGCAGCGAGCGGCGACGGATCGCCTTGCTCTCCGCGCGCGTGTATTCGGAACGGTCCTCGTCCTGGGTTCCGGTGATCGCGGCGCTCATGCCTGCACCTCCTTCTTCTGACCTTCGTGGGTTGCTGAGCCTGACGAAGCATCAAGGCCGGGGTCGTCATCCGGTTCTGCGCGGATGATCGGGATCGCACCGGTGCGTGCTGCCTCTTCGGCCTCCAGGCTGGAGATCACGTAGCGGTAATGGCGGCTGGTGCGCAGCAGGTCGCTGTGTGTGCCCACTGCGGTGATCCGACCGGCTTCGAGGAGCGCGACGCGGTCGGCGAGCGCGACCGTCGACGGACGGTGCGCGACGATGACCGCGGTCGTGTCGGCGAGCACGTGACGCAGCGCCTCCTCCACGAGCGCCTCGGTGTCGACGTCGAGGGCCGACAGCGGGTCGTCGAGGACCAGCACCTGCGGCTTCGCCGCGACGGCCCGAGCCAGGGCGAGACGCTGACGCTGACCGCCGGAGAGGCTGAGACCTTCCTCGCCGATGATCGTCTCCACGCCTTCCGGCAGCGAGTCGACGAACGCCGCCTGCGCGACGTCGAGCGCCTCCCGCAGCACGCGCTCGGCCTCTTCGCTGTGGATGTCGAGTTCGGCCCGGCCGAGCAGCACGTTCTCTCGGACGGATGCCGAGAAGAGCGTCGCGTCCTCGAATGCCATGGCGACGTGCTGGCGCAGTTCCGCGAGCGGCAGGTCGCGCACATCGACGCCGTCGAGCGTCACACGACCGCCGGTGACGTCGTACAGGCGCGCCGGCAGCGTGGTGAGCGTCGTCTTGCCGCTTCCGGTGAGTCCGACCAACGCCATGGTCTCGCCCGGGCGCAGTACGAGGTCGATACCGTCGAGCAGGTCGCGCTCGTCAGCACCGGCATCCTGGTACCGGAAGTGCGCGTTCTCGAAGGCGAGCGCCCCGCGCGGGTTCGCGATGTGCACGGGCTTCTCGGGGTCGGTGATCGTGTTGGTCTCCGAGAAGATCTCGAAGACGCGGTCCGTCGCCGTCCGGGCGTCGAGCATGAACGAGAACAGGAAGCCGATCGACTCGATCGGCCAGCGCAGCACCACGGCCATCGCGAAGAAGGCGAACAACTGCGCCTCGTCGATCTGACCCTGCGAGATCAGCCAGATGCCCGACATCAGGCTCAGCCCGAAGGCGATCTGCGGCATGAGGTCGAGCCAGAACCAGATCGACGCGATGGCGCCGGCCTTGCTCATCTCGGTCTCGCGCAGCGTCTCCGCCTGACGGCTGAACCGGCCCGAGTGCGTGCTTGCCACGACCGAAGGCCTTCAGCACGCGGATGCCGTGCACGCTCTCCTCGACGCTGGTGGCGAGGTCGCCGGCCTGGTCCTGGCTGCGGCGGGTGAGGGCGCCGTAGCGCTTCTCGAACAGGTAGCCGCGGATCCACAGCGGGATGGCCGTCACCAGGAAGATCGTGCCCAGCAGCCAGTGCCAGCGGAACAGCAGCACCGATCCGATGGCGATCGTGAGGATGTTCACCACGAGCAGCACGAGACCGAACGCGAGCCACCGGCGGATCAGGCCGATGTCCTGCATCATGCGGCTCAGGAGCTGCCCCGACTGCCAGCGGTCGTGGAACGAGACCGGCAGGGTCTGCAGGCGCGAGTACAGCGTCGTGCGCATCTGGTACTCGACCTCGGTGGCCGGGTTGAGCACGAACTGACGTCGCAGCCACACCATCACGGCCTCACCGAGGGCGAGAGCGAACACGACGAGCGCACCGACGACGATCGCGCTGATCTCGCCGGATCGGACCGGCCCGCCGATGATCTGCTCGAGGACGATCGGGATCATCAGCGCGATGACCGCGGCGATGAGCGCGCTGGCGGCACCACCGGCGAGCCGCCAGATGACCGGCCGCACGAAGGGCTTCAGGCGCCACAGTGCGGCCGGAGTGGAAAGGGAGGACGACGAAGGAGCGCTCTGGGGGGAAGGCGAGGAAGACATGTCTCTCAGACGAGTTTCGTATGGAAAGCGGTTGCGGAGGGGAGACGGATGCGAAGAGGACTGTGCGAGTCCGGCATCCGGTAAGGAGCGAGTGGGGCTCTAGAAGAGCAGATCCGCCGGGGTCGAGCCGAGAGCGGAGATCTGCACGCTGGCGTTCGAGATCATGGTGTCCTCCTCAGGGGCTCGGCTGTGTCGTCCGGTCGGCGCGACAGCCCATCAGCCTATTGCTGTGAACCGGCTGGACGCAAGAGACATTCCCGATCGAGAGAGAACTTCCCGCTGGGAGGCGCTGCGGAAAGGCGTCGGGAGGCCTCATGCCGGCGCCGCTGAGAGCGCGGGCGACGAGGCTCAGGCGCCAGCGGAATGGCCGAGTTCGCTCCGGAGAAGCCGCTGCAGGTTGTCACCGAGCACGGCGAGCACATCGGTCTCGCTCCAGCCGCGGCGCAGCAGGGCTTCCGTCACGAGTGGCAGCCCCGACGGTCCGTCGAGCCCGGGAAGGAAGCGATCTGTCGGCACGCCCTCGATCGTGTCCTGCACGCAGCACGGAGCCGTGGTGTCGGCGAGCACCTCGCGGACGAAATCCGGTCCCATGCCGACGTGCTCGATCCCCGCGATCGAGACGACATGCTCGAAGTGGTCCACGAGCGAGTCGAGCGTATGCGCGTCGGCATGCAGGTAGGGCGCGAAGAAGTTGACGCAGACGATGCCTCCGCTCGCGGCGATGCCGGCGAGCTGCTCGTCGGACAGGTTGCGGTGGTGGTCGAGCAGCGCACGCGCCGAGGAGTGGGTCGCGATGACCGGACGCGTGGCGAGCTCGAGGACGTGGTCCACTCCCCCGGCTCCGAGGTGGCTGACGTCGAACAGCATGCCGATGCGCTCCATCTCGGTGAGCGCATGGATGCCGGCGCGTGTGAGCCTGCTCCCGGCGGCGTCCTCGCCGCTGCCGTCCCCGAAGGCGCCGCGGCCGAAGTGCGCGACCGAGCCGACCCGCACGCCGAGCCGGTGCACGGTCTCCAGTAGTTCGACGTCGTCGGCGATCCCGGGCATGCCCTCGAGCGCGAGCACCAGGGCGATGCGCCCCTCCGCGATGACGCGGTCGATGTCCGCGCCGGAGAAGCAGAGCTCGACGGCGTCGGCATTGCCCGCGGCCAGCCGATGCGCGGCTTCGATCATGCGCAGGGTCCGTCGCAGTGCGCCTTCGGGGCGGTACGCCTCGTCGACGAACACGGGCAGGATCTGCAGGTCGACCCCGCCGGCCTGCAGCTGAGGCAGCCACTGTGCGCGGAAGAATGACGCCCACTCCTCTGGCGGGCGACTGGCGACAGCACAGAGCAGATCGTTATGCGCGTCGGCGACGACGGCTCGGCTGTGGAGCGCTGCCGCGCGGTTATCGGTCATGCGTAGATCCTCGTCCCCGGCGGCGCACTCGCCGCTTCGCCATCGTGGTCGGAACGAGACTACGGGCCGGCTCGGTGCCGCGCTTCATCGGCGAGCACCGAAGCACTGCTCCGAGTTCGTCGCATCCGCTCAAGCGGCGGCCGCCTCTCGGGCCAGAAGGCTCTCCTTCACGTCGAGCCCCCATGCGAATCCACCCAGGGTGCCGTCGGTGCGGAGCACACGGTGGCACGGGACGAACAGCGCCGGGGCGTTGCGGGCACAGATCGACGCCGCCGCCCGCACCGCCTGGGGGTTGCCCAGTCGCGCGGCGAAGCCGGTGTACGTCAGCGGCGCACCCGGCTCGATCTGGCGCAGTGCTGCCCAGCCGGCGAGCTGCAGAGCCGTTCCAGTCTGCTTCACCGCGACGGCATCGATCGCGGTCAGGTCACCGGCGTAGTAGGCCAGCGTCGCGGCCGCCGCATCGGTCTCTCCCTCTCGGACCGTGGCGGATCGGGTCGCTGCGGCCAGGCGTCCGACGATCGCCGCCTGGTCGTCGGTCCAGCCGGAGGAGAGCACCCGCTGGCGATCGTCGGCGAGGATCGTGAAGGGACCGTCGGCGGTGTCGATGGTCTGGATGATCGTGGTCATGATGTCTCCTTCGAGGTGACGGATCGGATGGTGCGCACCGGGCGGACCGGTGCCGCGCGCCAGAGGTGTGCGCTCAGATAACTGCGCCAGGGCGCGGCGCGTTCGGCCCAGGCGACGAGTGGCTTGGGCTCTCCCGGGAGACCGGATGCCGCGGCCCCGGCGCGCAGCGCGACGTCTCCTGGCAGCAGGATGTCGGGATCGCCGAGCACGCGCATGCGGACGTAGTCGGCGGTCCACGGTCCGATCCCGGGCATCGCGAGCAGAGCCGCCCGCTGCTCGGCGCCGTCGTCGCCGACGGTGAGCGTGAGCGACCCGTCGGCGAGGGCAGCCGCCGCGCCGGTGATGGCGCGGATCCTCGCTGCGGGGCCGCGGAGGACCTCCGCACCGCGCTCGGCGATCGCGGTCATGGTCGGGAAGAGCAGGCCGTTCTCGGTGTGCTCGCCCAGCGCCTCGGCGAGACCGCTGAGGGCGGTTCTGGCCGCCACGACCGTGATCTGCTGCCCGATCATCGCGCGGATGAGCATCTCGTGCGGATCGGCAGACCCGGGAACACGGATGCCGGGGGTCCGCGCCACGAGTGGGGCGAGTTCCGGGTGCGAGGCGAGCGCCTCATCGATCGCGATCGGATCGGCATCGAGGTCGAAGATGCGTCGCACGGTGGCGACGAGTGGCGCGAGGTCGCCGAGCTGTGTGACGCGGGCGCGGAGGTGCAGTCGCGCCGAGGCATCCTGACTCACCTCGAACCAGGCAGGTCCGCCGGCCATGCGCAGATGCCGGGAGAAGGACGTCGCGGTCGTCTCCTCGACCCCCGGAAGAGCGCGCGCCGACATCCACGCGAAGATTCCGCTCGCGTCGAGCGGTCCGCGGTAGGGCAGCACGAGATCGATGACTCCCGGCGCGACCTCGACGCCGGTCGAGCGGCGACGGGCGCGCAATTCCCCCGGCGTGAGCCCGAACACCTCACGGATCGTGTCGTTGCACTGGCGGATGCTGGCGAAGCCCGCGGAGAACGCGACCTCCGAGATCGCCATATCGGTGCCGACGAGAAGCATGCGCGCGGTATGCGCCCGGTGCGCCCTGGCGAGGGCGAGCGGCCCCGCCCCGAGCTCTGTGCTGAGCAGCCGCGTGAGATGCCGAGACGAATACCCGAGACGCGCAGCCAGCCCGGGAACGCCCTCCCGCTCGATCACGCCGTCGGCGATCAGGCGCATGGCCCTCGCGGCGGTGTCGCCGCGCAGATCCCACGCGGGCGAGCCGGGAGCGGCCTCGGGGAGGCACCGCTTGCAGGCTCGGTAGCCGGCCTCGTGCGCGGCCGCGCTGGTCGGGTAGAACGTGACGTTCTGCGGCTTCGGCGTGCGCGCGGGGCAGCTCGGCCGGCAGTAGATTCCGGTCGAGCGCACCGCCGTCACGAACTGCCCGTCGAAGCGCGTGTCGCGCGCGTTGATCGCCCGGTAGCGTTCGTCGAAGTCGGTCACGGGGAGGCTCATGCCCCCACTCTGTCACGCCCCACCGACATCGACTGGCGGAAATCGGACATCGCGGTGGGCGCCGCGATGTCCGACCCGACTCAGTGGAAGAAGTGCCGTTCCCCGGTGAAGAACATCGTCACGCCGGCCTTGAGGGCGGCATCCACGACCTCACCGTCGCGCACCGAACCGCCGGGCTGCACGATCGCGGTCACACCCGCGTCGATCAGCACCTGCGCACCGTCGGCGAAGGGGAAGAATGCATCGGATGCCGCGACCGACCCGGCTGCCCGGTCTCCAGCACGCTCGACGGCCAGGCGGCAGGAGTCGACGCGGTTGACCTGTCCCATGCCCACACCGACCGTCGCGTTGTCCTTGGCGAGCACGATCGCGTTGGACTTCACCGCGCGGCAGGCCTTCCACGCGAAGATGAGGTTCTCCATCTCGGCGTCGCTGGGGCGTTCGCCCGAGACGAGTTCCCAGTTCTTCGCGACCGAGCCGATGTCGTCCGGGAAGCGGTCGGCGTCCTGCAGCAGCAGCCCGCCCGAGACCAGGCGCACGTCCATGCGCTCCTGCTGCCAGTCCTGCGGAAGCTGCAGCAGACGCATGTTCTTCTTCGCCTTGAACACCTCGAGGGCGGCCGGCTCGAACGACGGAGCCACGATGACCTCGGTGAAGATGTCCTTGAGGTTCTCGGCCATCTTCAGGGTCACGGTGCCGTTCGCGGCGATCACGCCGCCGTACGCCGAGACCGGATCGCACTCGTGGGCGCGCAGGTGCGCGCTCGCGATCGGGTCGAGTGCGTTCGGGGCCGTCGTCGCGATGCCGCACGGGTTGGCATGCTTGATGATCGCGACAGCCGGCTTGACCATGTCGTAGGCGGCGCGGAGCGCGGCATCCGCGTCGACGTAGTTGTTGTACGACATCTCCTTGCCCTGCAGCTGCGTAGCCTGGGCGATGCCGTGGCCGCCGGCGCGGGTGTAGATCGCGGCGCGCTGGTGCGAGTTCTCACCGTAGCGGAGCGTCGCGAGGCGCTCGGCCTGGATCGTCAGGTGCACGGGCAGGTCGCCGAGCTCGCTGAGCGTGCCCTCGGCGAACCACTGCGCGACGGCCGTATCGTAGGCCGCGGTGTGGGCGAAGGCCCGCGCGGCCAGCTCACGGCGCTGCGAGAGGGAGGTGCCGCCCTCGCCGATGGCTGAGATGACGGCCGGGTAGGACTGCGGGGAGACGACGATCGCCACGTTGGCGTGGTTCTTCGCCGCGGCACGCACCATCGCCGGGCCGCCGATGTCGATCTGCTCGACGACGTCGTCGCCGACGGCGCCGGAGGCCACCGTCTCGACGAACGGGTAGAGGTTCACCACCACCAGCTCGAACGGGGCGATGTCGAGCTCCTGCAGCTGGCGTTCGTGGTCGGCGAGGCGCAGGTCGGCGAGGAGCCCGCCGTGCACCTTCGGGTGCAGCGTCTTGACGCGCCCGTCGAGCATCTCCGCCACACCGGTGACGGCGGCGACATCCGTCACCTCGAAGCCGGCATCGCGGATCGTCGCGGCCGTGGACCCGGTCGAGACGATCTCCACTCCGGCCTCGGCGAGAGCCGCGGCGAGCACGAGCAGGTCGGTCTTGTCGCTCACCGAGACGAGCGCGCGACGGATCGGAACCGTGTCGCGATCGCGGTAGAGCGAGGGGTCGTGGCGGGGGCCGGCCATGATGGGCTCCTTCGTGCGTGAGGGACGTGCGTCGGGTGGAGGGGTCAGGGGGCGAGCGCGAGTTCGCCGGTGGCGATGTCGCGAACGACGTCGATGAGCAGTCGGCGTTCGACGGGCTTGATGCGCTCGTGCAGGCTGTGCTCGGTGTCGCCCGCGACCACCGGAACGCGCTCCTGCGCGAGGATCGGACCGCTGTCGACGCCGTCGTCGACCACGATGACGCTCGCACCGGTCTCGGTGACGCCGGCGGCCAGGGCGTCGCGCACCCCGTGCGCGCCGGGGAACTCCGGTAGGAATGCCGGATGGGTGTTGATGAGGCGCGGAGAGTAGCGGGCGACCAGCGACGCGGGCAGCAGGCGCATCAGACCGCTGAGCACGATCAGGTCGGGAGTCCACACGTCCAGTTGACGACCGAGCTCCTCGCCCCAGGCCTCGCGGCTGTCGTGCTCGTGCCACGGAACCGTGAAGCTGGGGATGCCGAACTCCTCCGCGTGCGCCAGACCGTCGGCTTCGCGGTCGGCGCCGACGACGACCACCCGCGCGGGAAAATCGGGGTGTCGAGCGGCCTCGAGGAGGGCGCGAAGGTTCGAGCCGGTGCCCGAGATGAGAACGGCGACCGTGAGCACGGGCTCAGTCTACCGGGGCGGAAGAGCTGCTCTCGCCCGGCATCCGGCCCTGCCGACCGGACCGTCAGTCCAGGCGTTCCGAGGGGTCGCGCTTCGGGATCGAGAACCCGGCGAGGTCGTCCAGCGGGGCCGTCTCGCCCTGCGGATCGGGTTCGCCGGCATGCCGCGCGTCGGACACCGGCCCGTGCTCGGCATCCGGAGCGATCCCGATCGGATCCGCTCCCATCTCCGCGATCCACCGGTCGGTCCGCTCCTCCGCGAGCTCATCGCGATGGCGGGGTGCGAGCAGCAGGATCGCGGCGCCGAGCAGGACCTCCCCGCCGAGCACGAGAGGGAACAGGAGCACGGTCGGCCCGACCTCCGCCAGCCGGCCGGGCCCGATCGATCCGCTGGCCAGCACGGCGGCGAGCGCGGCGACGCCCGCGGTGACCGCCGCGATGCCGAGCGCGATCACGGTGCGCTGCCCCATGCGGAGAGGAGTGCCCTCCCAGACGAGCCGGGACCGCACGGCCCAGCCCGCGAAGGCCCCTGCTGCCACCGGGATCAGCACGACGATCAGCATCCAGATCGAGCTGTTCTCCGGGAGCAGACCGAAGATCGGGATGCCGGGGACGACACCGAGCTGCGTCCCGGCAGGAGAGACCGCCGTACCGACGCCGACCGCGAACCCGGGCCCCGCGAACCACGCCAGCGCCCAGACGATCAGTGTCGGCAGATAGACGAGCTGGCCGAGCGTCATGACCGTCAGACCCAGGGCATCGACGCCTGCCGTCTGGAACAGCGCGATCATCTCGCCGCCGCGCAGCGCGATCATCACAGCGAGCCCGAGGGCGGCGGCACCGAAAGACCCGACGAGCGCGAACGCGGCACCGCGCACGATCGCGGCGGGCACGGGCGACCACTCCTCGCGGGAGTCGATGACGTCATGCAGCCGGTCGAGGATGCCGCCGTCGCCGTCCTCCCAGGCGACGCGCACGGCGCCGCAGACCGCGCCGACGAGGTACACGGCCGGCGGGAGCACGATCGCCGGCAGCAGCGGGGTCTGCAGGGCTTCGAGCCGCGCGGTCAGAGCGACCCCGGCGGAGATGGCGGAGAAGACGACGACGCCCGAGAGCGAACCGAGCAGCCACGCACCCGCTCGCGCCGCGCGCGCGCCCGAGCGTGCGGCGAAGAGCAGGGTGAACAGGAGGAAGGCCAGCGGGGTCACCGAGACAGCGAAGCTCGCGGCATCCGTGGGGATGCCGAGGCTGACCAGCAGCGCATCCGGGATGGTCACCTCGAGAGGCACACCGTGGCCGAACTCCCACAGGGTGCCGGTGAGCGGCCAGAGCGCCCCCCAATCGGCGGTGACGCCGAAGGCGAGCGTCCACAGCAGCGTCAGCGGTGCGAGGAGCACCGCGAGACCGACGGCCGCGGCGATGGCGGCGTCGAAGGCGGCGAGGAGCGCGACGAGGAGGCGTTGCATATCGAATCGAGACTACGACGACTTCCCGCTCGCCTCCTGGGGGCGCGCGCGAGGCGGGCGACACGATAGCGTCTTCTCCGGAGGTTCCCCCGATGACAACTGCCCCGTCCCCCGCCCACGCGCCCACCGAGCCCACGAGTGCTCTGGATCGCTACTTCGAGATCAGCAAGCGAGGATCCACGGTCGGCACCGAGATCCGCGGCGGGCTGGTCACGTTCGTCACGATGGCGTACATCGTGATCCTGAACCCGATCATCCTGTCCGGCAAGCCCGACGTCGCCGGCGACATGCTGTCGTTCAACGCCGTCGGCGCCGCAACCGCGCTCACCGCCGGCGTCATGACGATCGTGTTCGGCCTCGTCACGCGGCTGCCGTTCGGGTTCGCCGCCGGCCTCGGCATCAACGCCTTCGTCGCCTTCTCGGTCGTCGGCCAGGTCACCTGGCCCGAGGCGATGGCGCTGGTGATGATCAACGGCGTCATCATCGTGCTGCTCGCCGCCACCGGGCTCCGGAAGGCCATCTTCGACGCGGTTCCGTTCCAGCTGAAGATCGCGATCACGGTCGGCATCGGCCTGTTCATCGCCTTCATCGGGTTCGTCAACTCCGGCTTCGTCACTGCGACCGGCGCCTCGTCTCCCCCGGTCGGGCTCGGCGTGAACGGATCGGTGGCGACCGTCCCGAGCCTGCTCTTCGTCGTCACCCTGCTGCTCACGGGCATCCTGGTCGCACTCAAGATCAAGGGCGGCATGCTCATCGGGCTCGTCGGCGGCACCGTGCTCGCCGTGATCGTCGAGGCGATCTGGCACATCGGCGCCCGCGGCTTCGACGACGAGGGCAACGTGGTCAACCCGGGCGGATGGGGCCTCACGGTTCCCGCACTCAACGGCTCACCCGTCAGCGTTCCCGACCTGAGCCTGGTCGGCGCCTTCTCGTTCGACTTCGGCAAGGTCAGCATCGTGGCCCTGGTGATGATCGTCTTCACCCTGCTCTTCACGAACTTCTTCGACGCCATGGGCACCATGACGGGCCTCGCCAAAGAGGCGAACCTCGCCGATGACAACGGCGACTTCCCGCGCATCAAGTCGGCGCTCGTGGTCGAAGGCTTCGGCGCGATCGCCGGTGGGGCGACCTCGTCGTCTTCGAGCACCGTGTTCATCGAGTCCGGTGCCGGCATCGGCGAGGGCGCGCGGACCGGACTCGCGAACGTCGTCACCGGCATCGTGTTCCTGATCGCGATGTTCCTCACGCCGCTGACATCGATCGTCCCGACTGAGATCGCCGCGGCCGCGCTGATCATCGTCGGCGCGATGATGATGGCGCAGATCCGTCACATCGACTTCACGGACTTCCGGGTGCTGCTGCCGGTGTTCCTGACGGTGTCGGTCATGCCGCTGACCTACTCGATCGCGAACGGCATCGGCGCGGGCTTCGTCAGCTGGGTCCTGATCCACGCCTTCTCCGGTAAGGCGAAGACCATCAGCCCGCTGCTCTGGGTGGTCGGCGCCGGCTTCCTGATCTTCTTCGCGCGAGGCCCGATCGAGGCACTGTTCGGCGTCGCCATCTAGAACCGGTCATGAACGAAGGGGCGGATGCTGCGGCATCCGCCCCTTCTGTCGTCTCCGCCCGAACTCCTGCGGCCGATCCGAACTTCTGCGGCCTCTGGCGCGTCGAATGGCCGCAGAACTCGGCCGTGGCCGCAGAACTTCGACAGCACCCGGGCATGAAAGAAGGCCCCAGAGTGGAGTCCGGGGCCTTCCGTTCAAGCGTAACTCAGATCAGAGAGCTTCGATACTTCGACTCGTCGCTGCGCTCCTCCCTCAGCAACCGGTCGGAGTCGCTTCGCGACTAGAGCGATTCGATCAGCGCACGCATCAGGTCAGCGGTCTCGGACGGCGTCTTGCCGACCTTGACTCCGGCGGCCTCGAGGGCCTCCTTCTTCGCCTGAGCGGTACCGGCCGAGCCCGAGACGATGGCGCCGGCGTGGCCCATGGTCTTGCCCTCGGGAGCGGTGAAGCCCGCGACGTAGCCGACGACCGGCTTCGTGACGTGCGCCTTGATGTAGTCGGCCGCGCGCTCTTCCGCGTCGCCGCCGATCTCGCCGATCATCACGATGGCCTTGGTCTCGGGGTCGGCCTCGAACGCGGCGAGCGCGTCGATGTGCGTGGTGCCGATGACCGGGTCGCCGCCGATGCCGATGGCGGTCGAGAAGCCGAGGTCGCGGAGCTCGAACATCATCTGGTACGTCAGGGTGCCCGACTTCGACACGAGGCCGATCGGTCCCTTGCCGGTGATGTTCGCCGGCGTGATGCCGACGAGCGCCTCACCGGGGGTGATGATGCCGGGGCAGTTCGGCCCGATGATGCGGGTCTTGTTGCCCTTGCTCTGCGCGTAGGCCCACGCCTCGGCCGAGTCGCCGACGGGCACGCCCTCGGTGATGACGACGAGCAGCGGGATCTCGGCGTCGATGGCCTCGACCATGGCGTCCTTCGTGAAGGCGCCCGGGGACGAAGGCGATCGACACGTCGGCGCCGGTCTCCTTCATCGCTTCGGCGACCGAGGCGAAGACGGGGAGCTCGACGGCGTTGCCGTCCTTGTCGGTGTGCGCGACCGTGGTGCCGGCCTTGCGGGCGTTCACGCCGCCGACGACCTGGGTGCCGGCCTTCAGCATGAGTGCCGTGTGCTTGGTGCCCTCGCCGCCAGTGATGCCCTGGACGATGACCTTGGAGTCCTTGTTGAGGTAGATCGACATATCTTCAGTCCTTGTGTCTCAGCGCCGGGTCAGGCGTTGGCGAGCTCGGCGGCCTTGTCGGCGCCCTCGTCCATGGTGGCGGCCAGGGTGACGAGCGGGTGCGCGTACTCGGCGAGGATCGCGCGACCCTCGTCGACGCGGTTGCCGTCGAGACGCACGACGAGCGGCTTGGATGCCGTGGCACCGAGCGTCTCGAGGGCGCCCTTGATGCCGTTCGCGACGGCGTCGCACGCCGTGATGCCGCCGAAGACGTTGACGAACACGCTCTTGACCTGCGGGTCGCCGAGGATGACGTCGAGGCCGTTGGCCATGACCTCGGCCGAGGCGCCGCCGCCGATGTCGAGGAAGTTGGCCGGCTTCACGCCGCCGTGGTTCTCGCCGGCGTAGGCGACGACGTCGAGCGTCGACATGACGAGGCCCGCGCCGTTGCCGATGATGCCGACCTGGCCGTCGAGCTTGACGTAGTTCAGCCCGCTCTTCTTGGCCTTGGCCTCGAGCGGGTCTGCCGCGTCCTTGTCCTCGAGCGCTTCGTGCTCGGGGTGACGGATCTCGGAAGCGTTCTCGTCGAGCGTGACCTTGCCGTCGAGGGCGACGATGTCGCCGTCTTCGGTGCGGACCAGCGGGTTGACCTCGACCAGCGTCGCGTCCTCACCCTTGTAGACGTCGTAGAGCTTCACGAAGACGTCGGCGACCTTCTCGACCAGGTCTTCGGGGAAGTTCGCCGCGCGAGCGATCTCGACGGCCTTCTCCTTGTCGATACCCGTGAGCGGGTTGACCTCGACGCGCGCCAGCGCCTCGGGGCGTTCCACCGCGAGCTCCTCGATCTCCATGCCGCCCTCGACCGAGCAGAGGCTCAGGTAGGAGCGGTTGGCGCGGTCGAGCAGCACCGAGAAGTAGAACTCCTCAGCGATGCGGGCGCCCTGGGCGACCATCACGCGCTTGACGATGTGGCCCTTGATGTCGAGACCGAGGATGGCCTTGGCCGCCTCGTACGCCTCGTCGGGGGTCTTGGCGACCTTGACGCCGCCCGCCTTTCCACGGCCGCCGGTCTTCACCTGAGCCTTGACGACGACCACTCCGCCGATCTTCTCGGCTGCCGCCCTCACCTCTTCCGGTGTGTCCGCGACGATGCCGGCGAGGACCGGCACTCCGTACTTCTCGAAAACGTCTCGTGCCTGGTACTCGTACAGATCCACTGTGGTTCCTTCACTGGGCTGCTGTCTGGTAATTCTCTCGATGTCGAGACATCGACCAGTCCCCCAGCCTACTACCTCGGCCTGGGCGGACCCCGCGCGGAGGCCTGCGGCATATCGGATCGTTCCCGCCGATTTCACGACCGATTGCGCAATCGCGGCGACGTCCTAGGCTTTCGCTATGCGAGACTTCCCCGAACCGCGCGCCGCCGTCGTCGCCGCAGCCCTCGAGCTCTTCCAGGCCCAGGGGTTCGAGCAGACCTCCGTGGAGCAGATCGCCAAGGCCGCCGGCGTCTCGCGATCGACCTTCTTCCGCCAGTTCGGCGGCAAAGAGGACGTGGTCTTCGCCGACCACGAGGTGCTGCTCGAGCGACTGAAGGAGTTCCTCGCCGAAGGGCACGAAGACCCCTGGGGCGCCGTGTGCGCGGCATCCGAATCGGTCTTCGCCCACTTCGCGAACGACCCCGACCTCGCCCGTCGCCGCTATCAGGTCGTGCGCCAGGTGCCGGTGCTGCGCGAGCGCGAGATCATCACGGTGTTCCGCTACGAGCGACTGTTCGACGACTACCTGCGCGGGGCGCTGCTCGGGGTCGATCCGCTCGACGCCGTCGGGTTCGCGGCGCTCGTGACCGCGGTCCACAACCATGTCCTGCGCCAGCTGCTGCGCGGCAAGAAGAAGGTGCCGCTGTCGACGCTGCAGACGGCGCTGGCCGACGTCCGGCGGCGCTACGGCGTGGGCGAGGATGCTGCCGCCGGCGCTCCCGACGACGTCGTCGTAGCGGTCTTCCCGCGCTCGATGCCGATCGCCGAGGTCACCCGCCGCCTGCGTTCGAAGCTCGACTAGCGCCTGCGGGCACTCCGGGTCGTGAGACCGAGTATCGAGGAGTACGATACTTGGTGCCACGAAGGAGTCCCCATGAGCACCGAAGCCTCCCCCTTCCCCGGCGAGCGCGTCTCGTCTTACGACATCACCGGCCGTCAGGACAGCGACTACTACGCCGTCTTCACCGACATCCCCGCGGCCGACCGCGAAGCGTGGGACCGCGCGAAGGCCTACATCGAAGAGGTCGGCCCGCAGATGGCGGATGCCTGGGACCGGGCCGAGTACCCGCTCGAGGCCGCAAGACGCATGGGTGAGATGGACCTGGTCGTCGACGGCATCGAGCACCCCGCACTCACGCACCTCTCCCCTCTGGCCGCCGGACTCGTGAACATGGAGATCTCCCGAGGCGACGGCTCCCTCGGCACGATCCTCGCCGTGCAGGGCGGACTCGCGCTGCGCACGCTGGCGCTCTTCGGCTCACCCGCCCAACAGGAGAAGTGGCTCACCGCCCTTGCCGACGGCTCCGTCCTCGGCTCCTTCGCGCTCACCGAGCCCGACCACGGCTCGGACTCGGTCTCGCTCGAGACCGTCGCCCGTCGCGATGGAGACAGTTGGATCATCCGCGGTGCGAAGAAGTGGATCGGCAACGGCGCCTCGGGCGGGATCACGTTCGTGTGGGCCCGCGTGGATGACGAGTCGGCCGACGAGCACGGCGCCGTGCGGTGCTTCCTCGTCGAGCAGGACACCCCCGGGTACACCGGCTCGGTCATCACCGGGAAGGCCTCGCTGCGCGCCATCCACCAGGCGCACATCCGGCTCGACGGCGTGCGTGTGCCCCTCGATGCCGTTCTTCCCGGGGCGAAGAGCTTCCGCGACGCCTCGACCGTGCTCTACGCGACCCGCTCGGGCGTCGCCTGGTCGGCCCTCGGACACGCGACCGCCTGCTACGAGGCCTCCCTCGCCTACGCGAAGGCGCGCATCCAGTTCGGGAAGCCGCTGGCGAAGTTCCAGATGGTGCAGGAACGCCTGACCCACATGCTCGAAGACCTCACCGCGATGCAGCTCTACTGCCGCCGGATGGCCGACCTCGAGACGGCGGGTGAGCTGCGTCCGACCCAGGCGTCACTGGCGAAATTCCACAACACCCGCGCCGCACGCCGGGTCGCGTCGATCGCCCGCGATCTGCTCGGCGGCAACGGCATCCTGCTCGAGAACGGCGTCATGCAGCACATGGCCGACATCGAGGCGATACACACCTACGAGGGCACCGAGAGCGTGCAGGCGCTGCTGCTGGGCCGCGACATCACCGGGATGAGCGCGTTCGCCTGATCAGCTGCAGCCGCAGGCGCCGGCGGGCGTCTTCACCATGAAGCACACGTCGCAGGTGCCGTAGTCGCGCTCCGTCACGGGCGTCGGAGGACGCTCGCCGCGAGGTGCGGAGACACGAGGCGTGGTCGTGCGCTTCGGCTTGGGCTGGGCGATCGGCATGAACTCGGTCGGGTGGTTGACGTAGAAGTACGGCGCCCGACCCTCGCTCGGCTGCAGACGCAACGGCGTCGCGCCGATGACGAGACGCTCGTCCTCGGTGAAGCCGTTCGTGTAGGTACGACCGATGTGCAGGGGCGCGCCTTCGCCGCGGCGGATCGCCTCGATGTAGCGACCGCGGTCGATGTAGGAGCTGATGCCGATCGCGTCTACGAGCGCCGTGATGAACGCGTAGTTGGAGACGTCGATGCGGTGCGCGCGCAGCGCTTCGTTGAGCGAACGGTATGGACGGGAGGTGCCTGCGGGCGTCGGCCCCTGAACTTCTTTCATCCTCTCCAGGATCGCACGTCTGGAGCGCACCTTCGACCGCTTCTGTCCCGCGCGCGTGCAAGACTGGCGTCATGGCACGGGCGACGGTCATCGGTTCCGGTCCCAACGGACTCGCTGCCGCTGTCGCGCTCGCGCGCGGCGGCTATGAGGTGCGGGTGCTCGAGGCGGCGGAGACGGCCGGTGGCGGGGTGCGCACGCACGAGTCGACCCTGCCGGGCTTCCGCCACGACGTCTGCTCGGCCGTCCACCCTGCGGCCTTCGCCTCGCCGTTCCTCCGGGCCTTCGGGCTCGCCGAGCGCATCGAATGGATCCACCCGGAGATCTCCTACGCGCATCCGCTCGACGGCGGCCGCGCGGCGATCGCCTGGCGCGACATCGAACGCACCGCCGCAGCCCTCGGCGTGGACGAGCGGGCGTGGTTGTCGCGGGTGCGCCCGTTGAGCTCGCACATGGACGGGCTCGCCGACTTCACCGGCAACCAGCTGCTGCGCATCCCCCGGGACCCGATCACCGCGGTCCGCTATGCGATCCGGATGCTGGACCAGGGCACTCCGCTCGCCGCCCAGGCCTTCCTCACCGACGAGGCCGCGGCGTTGATGTCGGGTGTCGTCGCGCACGCCAACTCGCCGCAGCCGACGCTCGCGGGCGCCGCCGCAGGACTGCTGCTCGCCTCGCTGGCTCACGCGGGCGGCTGGCCGTATCCGCGCGGCGGGTCTCAGCGGATCGCCGACACGATGATCGCCGACCTCGAGGCCCACGGCGGGAGCATCGAGACCGGCGTTCGGGCGACGGATCTCGACGAGCTGGACTGGGGCGATGCTGCGCGCGGCGACATCCTCGTGCTCAACACCTCGCCGCGGCTCGCGCTGACCCACCCGGACGTGCCGTCGGGATATGCCCGGAGTATCAGGGCGTACCGATACGGCCCGGGGGCGGCGAAGGTGGACTTCGCACTCGACGGACCGATCCCCTGGGCGAACCCTGAGGTGGCGAAGGCACCGACCGTGCACCTCGGCGGCACCAGGGCCGAGATCTGGGCGAGCGAGAACGCCGTCGCGGCCGGACGGGTGAGCGATCGACCCTACGTGCTGGCGGTGCAGCCGTCGGTGCTCGACGCGACGCGTGCGCCCGAGGGCAAGGCGGTGCTGTGGGCGTACATCCACGTACCGAACGGATCGGAGCTCGACCCGACCGAGCTCATCACCGCACAGGTGGATCGCTTCGCGCCCGGCTTCCGCGACCGCATCCTCGCCCACCACGCCGTCCCCGCGTCGTCGCGAGAGGCGATCAACCCGGCCGAGATCGGCGGCGACATCTCCGGCGGCGTGTTCGACATCCGTCAGGCGCTCCGTCGTCCTGTCCTTTCGCCGTCGCCCTGGCGCACGCCGATGCGCGGGGTCTATCTCGCCTCGGCCTCGACCCCGCCCGGGCCCGCGGTCAACGGCATGGCGGGATGGCACGCGGCCCGCACGGCTCTGCGCGATGCGGGTCGACCCGCCGAGCTCGACGACCTGTTCGGCTGACCCGGCGCCCCTTCCGCGACGGGTCGCCCGCGGCCAGGATGGGAGCATGCGCTACGACATCCCCGCCCCGATGCTCGCGAAGGCCACGCCGTCGGTGCCCGACCCGGCGAAGACGTCCGGCGGGCTGCTGTTCGAGCCGAAGTGGGACGGCTTCCGCGGACTCATCGCGTGGGACGGCGAGACGGTCGAGATCGGTTCCCGCGGCGCGAAGCCGCTCACCCGCTACTTCCCCGAGTTGGTCGAGGCGATTCCCGAGCTGCTGCCGGGCCCGTGCCTCCTCGACGGCGAGATCGTGGTCGCGACCGGGCCCGAAGGCGCGCAGCGCCTCGACTGGGAGGCACTCAGCCAGCGCATCCACCCGGCGGCTTCACGCGTCGCCAAGCTCGCGGCGGAGACACCGGCCATGTTCATCGCGTTCGACCTGCTCGCCGACGGCGACGACGACCTGCTCTCGGAGTCGTTCGAGACCCGGCGCGCCCGGCTCGAGTCGGTGATGGAGGGTGTCGAACACCCCTTGCACATCACCCGCACCACCAGGGATCGCGATGCGGCGGTCCGGTGGCTCGCGGAGTTCGAGGGCGCGGGTCTCGACGGCGTGGTCGCGAAGCCGCTCGACCAGCCGTACGCGCCCGGCAAGCGCACCCTGTTCAAGATCAAGCATGCCCGCACCGCCGACGTCGTCGCGCTCGGCTACCGCATCCACAAGTCCGGTTCCGGGGTGGGCTCGTTGCTCGTGGGGCTCTACGACGACGACGGGACTCTGCGCCAGGTCGGCGGGGTCGCGGCGTGGAGTGACGTGATGCGCCAGCGACTCGTCGAGGAACTCGCACCGCTCGTGGAGCGCGACGAGAGCGGTGGCGCCGTGACCGGCGAGAGCGAGCGGTCGCGATTCGCCGGATCGAAGGACACCTCGTTCGTGCGGCTGCGGCCCGAGCGCGTGCTCGAGGTCCGGTACGACCAGCTCGAGGGCGATCGGTTCCGACACACCGTGCAGTTCGATCGATGGCGTCCCGACCGCGACGCCCGCTCGTGCACGTACGACCAGCTCGACACCGTCGCCGGCTACGACCTCGCCGACGTCTTGGCGTAAGGGGCCTCAGTCGTCGACGGCGTTGCCGTCGGCATCCCAGTTCTCGGCGACCTTCTTGCTCGGCTGAACGCGCGGCGGCTCCCCCGGCATCTTCGGGAACTCGGGCGGGAACGGCAGCTCCCCCAGGCCGTTCTCCTTGTCGCGCTCCCACCACTCGAGCAGTGTGTCGATGCGACCGGGCGACTTCTGCATGTCCGCCCACGGATCGCCGGCCTCGGCGAGGCGCTGCGGGATGCTGCGCACGGTGAACATCGTCGGGTCGAGGTCGTCCAGCTCCTCCCACTGCACGGGCGTCGACACCGTCGCCCCGGGCAGTGCCCGCGGACTGTACGCACCGGCCATGGTCCGGTCACGGTTGGCCTGGTTGAAGTCGACGAAGATCCGCTCCCCTCGCTCCTCCTTCCACCAGTTCGTGGTCACCTGCTCCGGCATCCGTCGCTCCAGCTCGCGGCCCGCCGCGATCACGGCGTGCCGCACATCGAGGAACTCGTGCGTCGGCTCGATCGGCGCGAAGATGTGCAGGCCGCGGTTGCCGCTGGTCTTCGCGAAGGCCTCCAGCCCTGCCTCCTTCAGCACCTCGCGCAGCGCATGAGCGGCCGTCACTGCATCCGCGAAGTCCGTGCCCGGCTGTGGATCGAGGTCGATGCGCAACTCGACCGGGTTGTCGGGATCCGTGGCCAGCGACGCCCAGGGGTGGAACACGATCGTGTTCATCTGCACGGCCCAGACGATGGCGCTCGTGCGGTTGAGCACGATCTGCGGATGCTGGCGACCACTGTTGTAGGTCATCATCTCGGCGT